>CBDUCN010000225.1:0-9068 GCA_965365655.1 uncultured Gammaproteobacteria bacterium
ATCACTGAGCCGGTGAGCCGTCGCGCGCCGCCGTCGCGGCACTGAGCGCCGCGCGCCGAAGCACCTCCGGAGCCAGCCCATGCCACGCATCGACGAGAGCTCGCGCGGCGTCTACGTCATCGCCGCGACCCCGTTCGACGAGTCCGGCGCCCTCGACCTCGCGAGCGTCGACTCGCTGGTGGACTTCTATCTCGCGGAGGGCGTGCACGGCCTGACCGTGCTCGGCGTGATGGGCGAGGCGCCCAAGCTCACGGACGACGAGCGCGTGACCCTCGCGCGCCGCATCCTCGCCCGCGTCGACGGCCGGGTGCCGGTGATCGTCGGGGTCAGCGACCCGGGCCTGGATCGCCTCGAGCGCTTCGCGCGCACCTGCATGGACGCCGGCGCCGCCGGGGTGATGGTCGCCGGCAACCGCGGCCAGGAGACCGACGCCCAGGTCCACGGCTGGTTCGCGCGCGTCCTCGAGCGCCTCGGCCCCGACGTGCCCGTGTGCATGCAGGACTATCCGCCGACCACCGGCGTGCACGTCTCGGTGGAGGTCGTCAACCGGCTCATCGCCGAGCACCCGAGCCTGGTGATGTTCAAGCACGAGGACCTGCCGGGGCTCGCGAAGCTCTCGCGGGTGCGTGCGGGACCCGAGGAGGCCGGCGTCCGCCGCGTCAGCATCCTCGTCGGCAACGGCGGCCTGTACGTGCCGCAGGAGCTGGCCCGCGGCGCCGACGGCATCATGACCGGCTTCGCGTTCCCGGGCATGCTGGTCGAGGTGTGGCGGCGCTTCGACTCCGGCGATGCCGACGGCGCCGAGGACCTGTTCGACTGCTACCTGCCGCTGGTGCGCCACGAGCAGCAGATCGGCTTCGGCCTCGCGGTGCGCAAGGAGGTCCTGCGCCGGCGCGGCGCCATCGCGTGCAACGCCGCGCGGTCGCCAGGACCGCGCCTGGACGCGACGGATATCGCCGAGCTGGACCGGCTGCTCGCGCGGCTGCGCGCGAAGCTGACCGCCGCCGGTCTGCCCGCGGAAATGGGGACATGCTGAATCACCGGTCCGGCGCGCACACTTGCGGCTCGACCCGACACCCGTGATTCAGCATGTACCCATTTCCCCCGGGGCTGTGACGCCGGGGCGCGCCGGCATCCTCACGATGCCCGCGGGGTCGGCGGGCGGACCTCACCGCGCACCATCCTGACGCCCGGGCGGGGCCCGGCGACCCGCATCCACCGGCGCGGCGCCCGCTCCCGTCCTTCCGTTCCCGCACGTCGCCGGCCGCGACTTGTCCTCCGTCAATGCGTTGCCGGCTGCGCGTTGCAGAATCGGCGCCATCGGATCGGGCGGGAGGCCCGGCATGGCGCACGAGGACAGCGCTCGGGTCCTGATCGCCGTCGCGGCGGCTCGTCGTCGCGAGCGTCCGATGACGAGGGCCAGTTCCGAATGAGCGCGCACGACGAAGCTGCGGCGGCGATCGCCCACGTCGTGTGCGCGTACGACGGATCCGTCAACGGGCACTGGATCGCGCGCTACGCGATCCGAATCGCCGCGGCAGCGCCGGCGCGGGCGCTGCGCCTGGTGCACGTGCACGACCGGCACGCGTCGTCCGCGCTGCTCGCGCGCAAGCTCGATCACATCGTCGGCGAGTGCGAGCGCGCCGGCGTCGAGGCCGCGGTGCACGAGATCCGCGCCGGCGGCGCGGTCGCCGCGGCGCTGCTCGACGATCTTCCCGCCGACGCGCGCAGGACCCTGCTCGTGTGCGGCGCCCGCGCGCGCGCGAGCCGGCGGCGGTTCCTCGCCGGCACCGTGTCGGAGGAGCTGCTCGGCCGCGCGCCGTGCCCGGTGCTCGCGCTGCGGGTGCTGGTGCCGGGCCTGCTCGGAGCGCCGCGAAACATCCTGCTGCCCGTCGCCGGCAACCCCGGCGAGGCGCGCGACATCGCGCCGCTGCTCGCGCGGCTCGCGCCGGCGATGAGCGAGCTGCACCTGCTGCGCGTGATGGTGGAGCGCGGGCGCACCGCGAGGCTGCACAGCCACGAGGCCCTCGATCGCCTGCGCGGCCACGGCCGCGCAGCCGTGACGCACTTCGAGAGCGAGCTGCGGGCCGCGCTGGACCTCGACGCGGTACACCTGGACAGCTACGTGCGCGTGACCGGCGACTGGGCTCGCGCGACGATCGTCGTCGCCGGGCAGCACCGCTGCGGGCTGATCATCGCCGGCGCGTCGGACCGCGCGATCGCGGGGCGGCTGTTCCGGCGCAGCCCGCTGGAGACCCTCCTCGAGCACGCGCCCTGCGACGTCGGCATCTTCCGGCCGTGAACGGCGGCGAGCGGATGGAAAGAGCCGCCGCGGAAGACGGGCGCCCGGGAGCGGCGCCCGCCGTGGAGCAGATCCACCAGATCGAGCCGCGGGCGGTGCACGCGGAGCTGCACACGCGCGACGCGGGCCTGGACCCGGACGAGGTCGCGGCGCTGCGCGAGGAGGTCGGCCCGAACCGCCTCGAGGTGCGCCGTCCGCTGTGGTGGCTGGAGTCCCTGGTCCGGCAGTTCGTGAACTTCTTCTCGATCCTGCTCGACGTCTCCGCCGCGATCTGCTTCTTCGCCGACCGCGTTCAGCCGGGCGAGGGCATGGCGCTGCTCGGCGGCGCGCTGCTCGGGGTGTCGGTGCTGAACGCGCTGTTCAGCTTCGCCCAGGAGTACCGCGCGGAGCGCGCGATGGAGGCGCTCAAGCAGCTGCTGCCGCAGGAGGTGTCGGTGCGCAGGGGCGGCGCCGAGGCGCGGGTGACCGCCGACGAGCTGGTGCCCGGCGACGTGATCGTGCTGCGCGAGGGCGACCGCGTGCCGGCCGACGCGCGCATCGTCGAGGCCGAGTCGCTGCTCGTGAACAACGCGCCGCTCACCGGCGAGTCGAGGCCGCTCGCACTGCACGCGGGCGCGTGCACCGGCGACCTGGCCGACGCGGACAACCTCGCCCTCGCGGGCTGCACGGTGCTGCGCGGCACCGCCGAGGCGGTGGTCTACGCGACGGGGTTCCGCACCCAGTTCGGCCGCGTCGCGTCGCTGTCGCAGGAGATCCACCGCACCGCCTCGCCGCTCGAGCGCGAGACCTCGCACATGGTGCGCGTGCTCACGGTCATCGCCGTCGCGATGGGCCTCGTCTTCTTCGCGTACGGCGTGGCCACCGGGCGATCGCTATGGGTGAACCTCGTGTTCATGATGGGGATCATCGTCGCCAACGTTCCCGAGGGGCTGCTGCCCACGTTCACGCTGTCGCTCGCGATGGGCAGCCTGCGCATGGCGAAGCGCAACGTGCTGGTGAAGAGCCTGAACGCGGTGGAGGCCCTAGGAGCGGTGCACGTGATCTGCACCGACAAGACCGGCACGCTGACGATGAACCGCCTCGCCCTCGCGCGGGTCGTCGGCGCGGACGGCGCGGAGCTGGCCGACGACGCCGCGGCGCGCGCCTTCCTCGAGACCGCGCTCACGGCCTGCGAGGTCGACGCGAGCGGCGAGCGGCTCGCGGGAGATCCGCTGGACGTCGCGCTCGCCGACGCGTTCGCCGCGCGCGGCGGCGACGTCGCGGCCGCGATGGCGCACGTCGCGCGCAGCTTCCCGTTCGACGCGGAGCTGCGCCGCTCCGGCGGCGTCGCCGCCGGCGACGACGGCGCGATCGCCGTGGTGAAGGGCGCGTGGGAGTCCATCGTGCCGCTGCTCGCCGCGGCGCCGGACGGCGGCGCCGACGAGACCGTCAGCGCCCTCGCGTCGCGCGGCTACCGCGTGATCGCCGTCGCGCGCCGCGCGCTCGCGCAGGCGCCGGAGCCGGATGCGCCGCGGGAGACGCTGGAGCAGGGGCTCGAGCTGGTGGGCTACGCGTGCCTGGAGGACCCGCTGCGCGACGAGGTCCCCGAGGCCGTCGAGCGCTGTCACGGCGCCGGCATCCGGGTCGTGATGATCACCGGCGACCACCCGGACACCGCCGCGGCGATCGCGAGGGCCGCGGGCATCTGCGCCGACGATGCGCCGGCGCCGCTGACCGGCGACGCGCTCGCGACGATGCGCGAGCGCGACCTGGTCGAGCACCTGCGAGGCGGCGCCAACGTGTTCGCGCGCACGACCCCCGAGCAGAAGATGAAGATCGTGTCCGCGCTGCACGAGCTGGATCTCGTCGTCGCCGTGACCGGCGACGGGGTCAACGACGCGCCGGCGTTGAAGGCCGCGGACGTGGGCGTGGCCATGGGCCGCGACGGGACCGACGTCGCCCGCGAGGCGGCGCAGGTGGTGCTGCTCGACGACAACTTCGCGTCCATCGTCGACGGCGTCGAGGAGGGCAGGACGATCTTCGGCAACATCGGCAAGTTCACGAACTACGTGCTGGTGAGCAACGGCCCCGAGATCATCCCGTACCTGCTGTACATCCTGTTTCCGGTGCCGCTCGCGCTCACCGTGATCCAGATCCTCGCGATCGATCTGGGCACCGACATCATCCCGTCGATGGCGCTGGGCCAGGAGCGCCCGGGCCCGGACGTGATGCGCGAGCCGCCGCGCCCGCGGGACTCGCGGCTGCTGACCCGCCCGGTCATGCTGCACAGCTACGGCTTCCTGGGGCTCGTCGAGGCGAGCTTCTCGTTCGGACTGTTCTTCTGGGTGCTGCACGACGGCGGCTGGCGCTGGGGCGAGACGCTCGCGTCCGACGACCCGACCTATCTCGCCGCGACCGGCATCGCGCTGTCGTCGATCATGCTGATGCAGATCGGCAACCTGGTCGGCCGGCGCTCGCGCCGCGGCTCCGGCCTCGACGCCGGGCTGTTCCGCAACCGCCTGCTGCTGCTGGGCGTCGCGCTGGAGGTGTTCTTCTCCTGGGCCGTGCTCTACTGGGAGCCGGCCCGGCACGTGCTCGGGACCGCGCCGGTGCCGCCGGCGCTGTACGCGTTCGCGTGGCTGGGGATTCCGCTGATCTTCGGGCTGGACTACGCGCGCAAGCGCGTCGCCGCCGCCCTCGAGCGCCGCCGGCCGGCGCCGGAGGACGGCACGTGACCGACGTCACCACCCTCGGCGTGTGGCTCGGCGTCGCCGCATGCCTGTCGCAGTCCGCGATGTTCTCGGGCCTGAACATCGCGGTGTTCAGCATGAGCCGGCTGCGCCTGGAGATCGAGTCCGCCGCCGGCAACACGGCCGCGGACCGCGTGCTCGCGCTGCGCGAGGACTCGAGCGCCACGCTCACGACCATCCTGTGGGGTAACGTCGGCGTGAACGTGCTGCTCACGCTGCTGTCGGACTCGGTGCTCACCGGCGTCAGCGCGTTCGCGTTCTCGACGATCTTCATCACGCTGTTCGGCGAGATCGCCCCGCAGGCCTACTTCTCGCGCAACGCGATGCGCGTCGCGTCCGTGCTCGCGCCGGTGCTGCAGGCGTACAAGCTGCTGCTCTACCCGGTGGCCCGTCCGAGCGCCGCGCTGCTCGACGCGTGGCTCGGGACGGAACGCCTGCAGTTCTACCGCGAGCACGAGCTGCGGGAGCTGATCCGGCTGCACGTCGCGGCGGACGAGGCGGAGATCGAGCGCCTGGAAGGCATCGGCGCGCTGAACTTCCTCGCGATGGACGACCTCGCCGTCACCCAGGAGGGCGAGGACCTCGACCCGCGGAGCATCATCGCGCTGCCCGCCGAGCACGGCCGGCCGGTCTTCCCGGACATCCGGCGCGCGCCCGACGATCCGTTCCTGCAGCGCATCGAGCAGTCCGGGCGCAAGTGGGTGATCGTCACGGACCTGCAGGGCGAGCCGCTGACCGCGATCGATTCCGACGAGTTCCTGCGCGCGGCGCTGTTCGGCGACGGCGCGTTCGACCCCGGCCGCTTCGAGCACCACACGATCATCGTCCGCGACCCGCGCATGCTGCTCGGCAAGGTCGTCGCGCAGCTCCAGCTCGCACCGACCGTCGGCGGCCGCTCGCGGGAGCGCGAGGTGATCCTGGTCTGGGGCGAGCATCCGCGCATCATCACCGTCACGGACATCCTCGACCGGCTGCTGCGCGGCGCGACGCGCCCGGCGGGCGACGCCGGCGCACGGCCGCGCTGACGGCGCGCCGCGTTCAGCCCCCGCCGCCGCGCCAGGTGGCCAGCGCGTACTCGGCCGCCTCGCGCACGTCGGCGTTCGCGTCCGTCGCGACCGCCTCGACCAGCGCCCGCGCCGAGTCGGCGCGTATCGCGGCGAGGTGCAGCACGGCCTGCACGCGCAGTGCCGGGTCCGCCTCGCTGAACAGCACCTGGCCGAGGCCCAGGGTCGCGTGCTCGCCGCCGATTGTGCCCAGGCCGTCGACCACCGCGGAGCGAATGTCGGCGTCCGGATCGCCGAGCCCCGTCATCAGCGCGTCCGCCGCACGCTCGTCACCGACCCGGACCAGGGCCCTCGCCGCCGCGGCGCGCACGCGCGGGTCCTCGTCCGAGCCCAGGATCGCGCCGAGCTCGCGCACCGCGCCCGCATCGCCGCGCGCGCCGAGGGCGCTCACCGTCCGCAGCCGGCGGCGCGCGTCCGGCCGCGGCGCCGCGGGGCGCGCGGGCGCGGCGTCGGGGCGCGGCGTCGCACCGCGCGCGGGCTCGTCGGCCGCGGGCGCCGGCGGATCGGTGCGCGGAGCGCGCGCGAGCGCCGGGTTGCCGCGCACGCCGCCGTAGACCCGGACCTCGGTGAGACGGCGCGCCGTCTCACCGGCCGCGTCCGCCGGCGTGTAGACCATCACCAGCGCGGCGTCTCCGACGAGCCGGCGCAGCGCCTTCTCCAGCGCGACGCCGTTGATCGAACGATCGACCGGCGCATCCAGCGCGCCGACCAGCACGACGCGCACCGGCGTGCCGTCGAAGATCGCGTGCAGCACGTCCGCCAGCGGCACGCCGCGCGCGTCCACGCTGAGCAGGCCGTCGGCCAGCCGCACCTCCAGCCGCGGCGCGTGCGGTGCCGCATCGGCCACACGCGGCGCGCGCGTCGCCGGGTCGGCTGCACGCGGCGCCGCATCGGCGGCCGCCGGCTCGCGGCCCGGTGCGGCGGCGGCCAGCGCGCACGTCAGCGCGGCGCCGGCCGCGCGCAGCGCGCGCCGGCGTCGCCGCCGTGCAGCGGCCACGAGGTGCACGTTCCGAGCGACCATGAAATCCAGTCTATGAGTGGCCCCGAGGGATTGCCACCGCCGGCACGAAACGTGTTCGCGGCGCGGCACGGGCGCGCGCCGTGCGCCGTCGCCGGCGTGCGAACGTGTCGGAATTCTTTACACCCGGTCCGGAACCGGCGTGCCCCTGTCGGCGCGCATGCCCCTATCCGGTTGATAAGCGCCGCTATCGGGAAACCCGGCGCGGAACGTGCATCCCTTCACGAAAACGGCCCGCGGCGCATCGCCGGGCCGCATCGCGTCCGACTACCAGGATTCCCAGAGGAGACCGCCGATGAACCGACGACAGGGCCTGCGGGCACGGCCGCCCGTATCCGCGCTGCTGGGCGCGTCGCTGCTGATGACCGTGAGCGCGAGCGCGTTCGCGGTGCCGATCAGCGCCGACCTCGTCATCACCGGCTCGGTGGGCCTGCGGGTGGACGCCGGGGCCGACCAGCCGTTCTCCGACGGCAACGTGACCCAGAACGGTTCGGTGCGCACGATCAGCGGCGGGGCGACGACCAGCGCGCCGTTCTCGACGACCCCCGGAAGCGCGGACGGCATCCTCGGCAACGCCGACGGCGTCAACGACAACACCACGGTCCTGCCGTCGCCGAACCCGCTGACCGCGGGCCTGACCGACACCGGCGACGGCATCGGCTGGAGCACGGACCTCGACGCGCTGTTCGAGACCGGCGACAACATCAACTTCACCCCCGGCTACGACTTCGTCGTCGACTTCGGGATCGACCTGGCCAACCTCTCGGCGACCGACACCTACACCGTCACGCTGCAGGTGGACTTCAGCCACGCGGTCGATGCGGACGACGTCGACGCGTTCGCGGACGCTAGCCTCGACGTCGAGCGCGACGGCGTCGACGTTCTGCTGAGCGACGTGACCTCCGACTCGTTCCTCGGCGACGAGCTGAACGGCAATCTGCTGGGCACGTTCGGCGCTCCGGTCATCGATGCCGGCGTCCTGCTCTTCGACGTGATCCTCGCGCCGGGCGCCACGGGGCTCTTCGGCGGAGACCACCGGTGGGAGGGCGCGGTGTTCTTTGACAACGCAGTGGAGCCCGGCGCGTCGTTTGTGAACATCTCGACCGACATCACGATCCTCGACGTCGTCTGCACGGGCGTCTGCGCGCCGCCGCAGCAGGCACCGGCGCCGGGCACGCTCGCGATGCTGGGGCTCGCCGTGCCGGCGCTGGCGATGGTCGCGCGCAGGCGGAGACGCAAGGCCGCTGCTTGACAGCCCCGGGTGGTGGGTGGTCAGACTAGCAAAATGACTTCGCGCGCGGCACGGGCGGCGCGTATGCCCCGCACCAGACTCCAGCGCAACACGAGGGGAGAACAACCCATGCGTTCACAGCGTTCCAAGAGCCTGGCGGGCCTGCTCGGCGCCGCCGTGCTCGCCGCCGGGTTCGGCTGGGGCAAGCCGGCGGCGGCCTCCGAGCCGTTCATCGGTCAGATCCAGTACTTCCCGTACAACTTCGCGCCGCGCTTCTGGGCGTTCTGCAACGGCCAGCTGCTGCAGATCGTGGACAACACCGCCCTGTTCTCGCTGGTGGGCACCACCTTCGGCGGCGACGGGCGCATCACGTTCGGGCTGCCGGACATGCGCGGGCGCACGCCCGTGCATGTCGGCCAGGGGGGCGCGGGGCCGGGCCTCTCGCCGTACGCCTGGGGGCAGCGGAGCGGCCTGGAGAACGTGGTCCTGAGCAGCCAGCAGGTGCCTGACCACACGCATGCGCTGCGAGGCACGAACAACCGGGGCACCCAGTCCAGCCCGCAGGGAGGCGCGCTGGCCCGGGACGGGCGCGACCGGACCTACCGCGCCGAGGCGCCGGACACCGATCTCGCGGCCGGCTCCGTTGCGTCCAGCGGCGGCGGCCAGGCGCACCAGAACATGCCGCCGTACCTGGGGCTGAACTGCAACATCGCGCTGGTCGGGA
>CBDUCN010000226.1:0-8999 GCA_965365655.1 uncultured Gammaproteobacteria bacterium
ATGAATCAATCACTTGCGTGATCGATTCATGCCGGCACATCCCTGTGCCGGACGCAGGCTGTCGAAAATCGACAGCCTGCCAACCGCCGGCAGCGGGGGAGAGTAATGACTGACCCGCGGGCGTGCCAGCGACCTCGCGCCCCGCGCGCCCGCACGGACGGCGCGGCACGGCATTGCGCTCGCCGTGCGCTGGCGGCGCGCCGCGGCGCCGGGCGGCCGCCGCGACAGCGCGACGGCGGGCCATCGCGCGCGCGCACGCATTACCATCGCGGTCCTGAACGGCCGATCGCGAACACGCTTCACCGCCGGCGGCTCCGGGAGCAGCGGCGTCGTGCGCCCTGCCCCCTCGCGGGCCCTCCCCGGACATCGGGGGAGGAACCGGCGCCGGACGCGCGCGGTGGTCGACGTCAGCGAGCAGTCAACGACACCACCACACGACGGGGGACGCCGATGGACATTCGACTCGACGGGCGCACGGCGCTGATCACCGGGGGCAGCCTCGGCCTGGGGCGCGCCATCGCGTCACAGCTGTGCACGTCCGGCGCGGACGTGGCGATCGTCGCGCGCCGCGCCGACGTGCTGGAGGAGGCCGCCGAGGCGATGCGCGCCGCGGGCGGCGGCCGCGTGGTGCCGGTGACCGCGGACGTGAGCACCGCGGACGGCTGCGCCCGGGCCTTCGCCGACGCGCAGGCGTCGCTGGGGCGGGTGGACATCCTGGTGAACAACGCCGGCAGCTCGGCGCGCGGCGCGTTCGAGTCGATCAGCGACGACGCGTGGCAGGCGGACCTGGACCTCAAGCTGTTCGCCGCCATCCGCCTGTGCCGCCTCGCGCTGCCGGGCATGAAGGAACGGCGCTTCGGCCGCATCATCAACACGCTCAACACCGGCGCCAAGGCGCCGCCCGCGCAGGGCGCGCCCACCGCGGTGAGCCGCGCCGCGGGCATGGCGCTGACCAAGGTGCTGGCCAGCGAGGGCGCACCGCACAACGTGCTCGTGAACGCGCTGCTGGTGGGCAAGATCCGCAGCGACCAGTGGGTACGGCGCCACGCGGCGGCGGGCGGCGACCAGGACCTCGAGAGCTGGTACGAGGAGATGGGGCGCGAGCTGCCGATGGGCCGGGTGGGCACCGCCGAGGAGTTCGCGGCGACCGCGTGCTTCCTCGCGTCCGATGCCGGCGGCTACATCAGCGGCGCGGCGATCAACGTCGACGGGGCGCTGTGCCCGGTGGTGTGAGCCGGAGCACCCGGTCGCGGCGGCCGGAGCGGGGTCGCGGGCGATGCGCGACGCCGGCCACGGCGGCGAAGGGGCACGCGCCGTCGGGCGCATTCGTGAACGGTCGACGGCCTCCCGAGGCGCGGCCGGCCCGGCACGGGCCGCGGGGACACGCCGCGGATGCGTACGTGCAGCTCGCCGGCCGCACCCGCAGTGGCCGACGCTTCCCGCGACCCGCACCGGCCCGGCCTCGTCCGCACACGGAAGCCGTCAGGCGGCCGGCGCTGATCGAGGGGCGAGCGAGGGCGCCGTCGCGTCACGCGAACAGGCCGTGCACGAACCAGCGCCGCGGCGGGCGGCGCTCGCGGTAGATCCAGTGGCGCGCGCCGTCGGCGTCGCGGGCCACGTAGTAGTCCCGCGCCACGTCGTGGCCGTCCCACCAGCCGCTCTCGATGCGCCACGGCCCGTGCTCGATGCGCAGCGCGTCCCTGCCCGGCCCGCCGCCGCCGCGCCCCGCCGCGCCGTCGGACGGTGGCGCCGCGTCGCCGCCAGGCGGCGGGGCCGGCGCGCGGCGCAGCGGCCGCGGCTCCGGCAGCAGCCACACCGGCATGCCGCAGGGCGTGACACCGTTGCCGCCGGCCGCGCCGCCGCTGGCGCCGGCGCGGCCCTGCCACGCGCGCTCCCGGGTGACACGCTCCGGGCGATGATCCGCGACCCGCTCCAGCGCACGCACGGCGCCGTGGCCCAGGCGCGCGCCCAGGCGCTCCACCAGCAGCTCCGCCGGCGCCGTGCCGGCGGGCGCCGCCGCGGAGCCGGCGTACAGGTCGCCGGTGCGCGGCGCCGGGTCCAGCAGCCGCTCCACCCGTAACGCGAGGTGGATCACCTCGTGCTCCAGCGGCAGTCGTTCCAGGCGCTCGCGCACCAGCGCCATCAGGTGGCCCGGATCCCGGCTCGGCGCGGACAGCTCCAGCACGCAGCGGGTCGCCGGCCGGCCGCGGTGCGCGAGGTGCAGCTCCAGCGCGCCGGCGCCGCGGTCGTGGCGGCACAGGAACCCGCTCAGCTCGAGCAGCAGGCGCCCGGCAGCATGCAGCAGCAGGTCGCGGCCGGCGCCTTCCACCGGCAGGTCCACGCGGCGCTCGAAGCGCGGCGGCGGATGCCAGCGCCGGCGGGGGTCGGGCCGGCGGCCCAGCGCACGGTCCATCAGCACCGCGAGCTCCGGGCCCAGCCGCCGCCCGGCGCCGTCGCGGGGCAGGCGGGCGCAGTCGCCGAAGGTGGCGAGCCCCAGCGCCTCGAGGTCGTGCGCGGTGCGCGGCGGCAGATCCATGCACGGCACCGGCACCCGTGACAGCCGGTCGGCCAGCCGCGCGGCCAGCGTCACCGGCGTCTCGTCGCCGGCCCGCGCCAGCAGCCAGGCCGCGGCCGGGGTGGGCGCCACCGCCCGGCGCACCTCGTGACCCATCGCCCGCAGATCGCCGCGCATCCGCTCGAGCAGCGGGCCCAGGCCGCCGAACAGGCGCAGGCTGGCGCCGATCTCCAGCAGCAGCCCGCGCGGCGGCTCGAGGCTGATCCAGGAGGTGTAGCGCCCGCTCCAGGCCGCCAGGCCCTGCAGCGCCGCCGACTCCAGCACCGGGTCGTGGCGCGTCACCTCGAGCGCCGGGCACAGCGCCGCCGCCGCGCTCACCGCCATGCCCGCGTGCACCCCGGCCGCGCGCGCCGCGGGATTCGTCGCCAGCAGCACCGGCCGCCGGTCAGCGTGCACGCTCACCGCCCTCGGGCGGTCGTCCGCCGCCCCCGGCGGCAGGCAGGCCAGCGCCAGCGCCGGGAACTGCAGCGCCAGCCACAGCCGCGTGCCGGCGGCCGGAGCGCACCGCGGGGGCGCGGCGGCGGGCGCGTGCGGCGGCGGCGCCGGGCGCCGCGCGGCGGCGTCGCGCGTCACGGCCGCCACGGCATCACGCAGACCCGGGCGCGGCGCCCGCCGCGGCTCTTGAGCACCTGCACCTCCAGCGCCTCGCCGCGCGAGCGCAGGCACACTCGCAGCGCCGCCGGCGAGGCCAGCGCCGCCGCGCCGGCGGCGCGGAACACCAGTCCCAGGGCCCCGCCCTCCTCGGCGGCGAGCTGCAGCCGGCGCAGGGTGCGAAACACCCGCGCGCCGCCGTCACGCGCGCCCTGCACCGCGTCCGGCCACCACAGCACCGCCGCGCAGGCGCCGGAGCGAAGCGCCTGCTCCGCCGCCCAGGCGGCACGCGCGCCGCCGCCCGCCCCGCCCTCGTCACGCACCACCATCAGGCGGTCCGTATCGACGCCGTGCGCCTCCAGAGCGGGCGCCAGGACGCGGAACGGCGGCGCGATCCACGCGATCCAGCGCTCGTCGCGGGACAGCTCCGCGAGCGCCGGCAGCACCAGGCTCAGCTCGCCGATGCCGGGCGCCGGGTGCAGGACCTCCGTCAGCGCCCCCAGCGGCCAGCCGCCGCCGGGCAGGCACTCGTCGAGCACCGCGAAGCCGGTAGCCACCGCCGGCGGCAGAGCTGCGGCGCCGGATCGTCCCTCACGGGCGCGCCACAGCCCCGGATGGCGGAGCAGATCGTCCAGCGCACCGTCCATGCGGTGGACGCAGGGGCAGACTTCACGAAGGCTGCGGCGACGGGCTACACGCCGTGGTTGCGGATCACGCCCACCGCGATGCCCTCGATCACCAGATCCTGCTCGCGCAGATCCACGACGATGGGCTCGAACTCGGGATTCTCCGGCAGCAGGCGCACGATGTTGCCGCGGCGGCGGAAGCGCTTCACGGTGACCTCGTCGTCCACGCGCGCCACCACCACCTCGCCGCTGGCGGCGTCGCGGGCCTGGTGCACCGCCAGCAGATCGCCGTCCAGGATGCCGATGTCGCGCATGCTCTCGCCCTTCACCCGCAGCAGGTAGTCCGCGCGCGGGCGGAACAGGGACGGGTCCACCTTGTAGCGCTGCTCGATGTGCTCGGCGGCCAGGATCGGCTCGCCCGCCGCGACCCGCCCCACCAGCGGCAGGCCGCTGGGCGCCTGGTCCAGCAGCGGCCGGATCCCGCGCGAGGTGCCGGGCAGCATCTCGATGGCGCCCTTCTTCACCAGCGCCCGCAGGTGGTCCTCCGCCGCGTTCGGGGAGCGGAAGCCCAGCGCCTCGCAGATCTCGGCACGGGTGGGCGGGAAGCCCTCCGTGTCCATGAAGTCGATGATGAAGTCCATCACCCGTTGCTGGCGGTCGGTGAGTGCGGTCATGGAGGCGTTCCCGGTATCTGTATCCTCATACAGTACCGAGGGGCGGCAGGCCGGGCAAGAGGATCAGGTGATGTCCGTGGGCAACGCCATCCAGAGGTCGCGCCCCATGCGCAGCGCCGACTCGCGCCCGGCGTAGTACCCGGGCAGGCACGACACCACCCGGTAGCCGAGGCGGCGGTAGAAGGCCTGCGCGCCGGCGTTGCGCGCGCGCACCTCGAGGAACACCACCGACGCCCCCGCGGTGCGCGCCGACGCCTCCAGCCACTCCACCAGGCGCCGCCCGACGCCGGCGCGCTGCCACGGCGGCGCGACCAGCAGCAGGTCGAGCCGCGCCTCGTCGATCCCGAAGCGCATCACCGCCGCCCCGACGACCTGGCTGCGCACGACCGCGCACAGCACCGTGTCGTCGCCGCTGCGCATCGCCTGCAGGACCCGCGCTTCCCGCCACGACCAGCCGAGGCCCTGCTCCACGAGGTCCCGCGACAGCATCGCGATGCAGCGCGCGTCGGGCGGGATGCCCGGGCGCAGTTCGACTTCGCCGCGCATGATCGTGATGCCTCCGCAACGCCCTGCCGGTCGTCCGGTGCCCGTGCCGCACCGATGCACTGTGTGTAGCCCATCTGGCGCGCGCCATCCAGGCACCGCGTCAGGAAGCGGCATCGCCCGCCCCCGAACGATACGCCTGAAACGTGTCGGCATTCTTTACACGCATGCCGGGGCGCGGCCGGGCCGCGTGCGCGATCCCCCTCCCGCATCAGGGACTTGAGCCGGATGGCATGCGCATTGCTACTCCTCTGGTCGAGCCTGACGCGCATTCCCGCTCGACAGGCCTGAACGCGCACGGCCCCGGTACGCGGCCATGAAGAGGACCCGCATGAAGCGCATCGACCGCCCACTCCACCGAGCCGCCTGCATGCTGCTGGCGTGCCTCGCCGCCGGCACCGCGAGCGCCGGCACGCTCACCTTCGACGGGCTGAGCCACGGCTCCGTGGTGAGCACCGTGGGCAACGTGAACGGCGTCACCGACTCGGCCTTCGTGCTGCCGAGCGCGATCCAGAGCATCCAGGCCATCAACGCGACTCCCGGCACCCAGCTCGCCGTGACCTACGACTCCGACCTGCCCTTCGTCGGCGAGGATCCGGACCTGCAGGCGCCGTGGACCGGCGGCAACCTGGCCGCCGGCGGCAACCGCTTCGACGGCGTGCCGCTCGGCTTCATCGCGGTGCTGCAGGAGAACGGCACCGGCTGCGGCGACGGCATCTGCGACCTGCCCGACGACGAGGGCGCGCGTCCGGCGGGCCAGCTGATCCTCACCTTCGCTCAGGACATCGACAGCATCGGCTTCGACCTCGTGGACGTCGAAGGGCCCGACGAATTCAACAACGACGCCGGCTACGTCGCGACCTTCTACATGAACGGCGCGCAGCAGGCGCAGGTGGGCTTCGGCGACTTCATCGACGCGAGCTCGGCGTTCTACCAGGAGGGCGTCGCCTACGGGAACAACTTCGCGAACCGCATCGACGCCATCACCGCCGCCGAGCTGGGCATGACCGCGTTCGACCAGGTCGTGTTCGACTTCGGCGGCTCGATGGGCATCGACAACATCAACTGGACCGACCACACGCCCCCCGAGCTGGCCTCGCCCGGCGCGCTGCTGCTGCTCGCGCTGGGCCTGCTGGGCATGGCGCCCGGCATCCGCCGCCGCACGCGCTGACGGCTCGCGGGTCCTTCGCGACCGCGGGTGGCGCGCATGCGCGCGACCCGGACCTGACGCGCGGCGCGGCCCGCGTCGCGCTTGGTAGACTCGCGCGTCCGTTCGTCCCGGTCGCGCCATGAGCTCCCGCTCCCGCTCCCGACGCGCGCGCCGCTCGCGGCGCACGATCCCGATCTCGCCGCGCACCGCCGGCATCGCCGCCGTGCTGCTCGTGGCGGCCGTCGCCGGCGCCGCGTGGACCCTCGACCCCGGCCGCCGCGCGCAGCAGCACCTCGCGCGCGGCGCGGCGCTGATCGACACCCGCCTGCCCGAGGCCCTGGTCGAGCTGAAGACCGCCGCGACCCTGGCCCCGGACGATCCCGCGATCCAGTTCCAGCTCGGGCGCGCCTTTCTCGCCGCCCGCGACGGCCTGAAGGCGCGCAAGGCCCTGGAGCAGGCCCGCGCCCTGGGCCACGACGCGCCGGACCTCGAGCTGCTGCGCGTCGAGGCCCTGCTGCTGGAGCGCGATTACGCGCAGGCGATCGCGAGCGTCCCCGCGGACGGCACGCACGCGAGCGGCTCGCGCTGGCTGATGCTGCGCGGCCAGGCCGAGCTCGCCTCGGCGCGCCCGGAGGCGGCGTGGACCACGTTCAGCCGCATCCTCGACCAGGACCCGTCGAACCCCGAGGCGCGCCGCGGCATGGCACGCGTCGCGCTGGCCGAAGGCGACGTGGGCGGCGCGGAGCGCCAGATCGAGCAGGCCATCGCAGCGAGCGACGACGACGTCCGCACGTGGCTGCTGAAGGGCGACCTGGAGCTCGCAATGCGTCGCTTCTCCGCCGCGGAGACGTCGTACCGGCGCGCGGTGGAGCTCGACGCCGGGGCCGCCCGCCCGCGCGCCGGGCTGGTGCGCGCACTGCTCGCCCAGGACAGGACCGACGACGCCGCGCAGCACGTCGCGGCACTGCGCGAGCTGCACCCGAACAGCTTCACCGCGCTGTACCTGGACGCCGAGCTCGCGCGCCAGCGCGACGATCTCGCGCGCGCCCGCGCGACGCTGCGCCGCCTGCTCAAGGCGCGCCCGGAGCACGCGCCCAGCGTGCTGCTGATGGCCGAGATCGACGGCATCCAGGGCGCGCACGAGGCGGTCGTGGAGCGCCTGGGGCTGTTCCTCGCGACGCGCCCCGAGCACGTCCCGGCGCGCCGCCTGCTGGCCGCGTCGCTGCTGAAGACCGGGCACGCCCGGCAGGCCGTCGACACGCTGAGCCCGGCGCTGGAGCTGGCCGCGAACGATGCCGCCGTGCACCAGCTGATCGGCGCCGCGTACACCCAGCTCAACGACCACGAGCGCGCGCGGCGCCACCTGCAGCGGGCGCGCGAGCTCGCTCCGGACGCGGCACCGGTGCGCGCCCAGCTCGCGCTGGCGCGTATCTCTGCGGGGCACTCCGAGGACGCGGTGGCCGCACTGGGCTCCGCCACGGACGCGGGCGACGTCAACGCCCGCGCCCTGCTGGTCCTCGCCCTGGTGGACGAGGGGCGCACCGCCGAGGCGCTGGACACCGCGCGCGCGGTCGCGCAGGCGCGCCCCGACAGCGCGCGGGCACGCAACCTGCTGGGCGCCGCGCTGGAGGCGGCCGGACACGCGGACGCCGCGCGCGACGCGTTCCGCAGCGCGGCCGAGCTGGACCCGGCCTACCTGACGCCGCGGTTCAACCTCGCGCGCGTGGCCCGCGCGGCCGGCGACCTGGGCACCGCGCGCGACATCTACGAGTCGGTGCTGCGCGAGCACGAGCAGCACCCGATGGCGCTGGTGGGACTCGCATGGATCGCGGGCCGCGAGGCGCGCCCGACCCGCGCGCTGGAGCTGCTGGAGCGGGCGCGGCGCGCGAATCCCGGCGCGGTGGCCCCGCGCCTGGTGCTCGCGAGCTGGCACCTGCGGCGCGGCAACGCGGCCGCCGCGCTCGAGGTGTCGCGCGAGGCGGTGCGCAGCCGCAACGACGACCCCGGCGCGCTGCGTGCGCTGGGGATCGCGCTGCTGGCGAGCGGCGACACCGCCGAGGCGATCGACGTGCTGACGCGCCTGGTGCGCCTGCAGCCGCGCTCCGCGGACGCCCACTTCCGCCTTGCGCTGGCCTACGAGGCGGCCGGCGATCCGGCGCCGATGCGCCGCGCGCTGGAGGCCGTGCTGGCCCTGGACCCGGACCACCGGCTCGCGCGCGTCGGGGTCGCGAATCACGACCTGCTGCGCGGCGACACGGCGGCCGCGCTCGCGACCGCGCGCGACATCGTCGCCCGCGACCCCGACGACCTCGCCGGACACCTGCTGCTCGCGGAGACGCTGACCGCGCTCGGCCGTCCCGCGCAGGCGCTGGCCGCGTACAGGCAGGCCTACGCGCTGTCCCCGAACGGCCTCACCGTGAAGCGGCTGCACGACGGGCTGCTGCGCGCGGGGCTCGGCGAGGAGGCGCTGGCCCTGCTCTCGGGCTGGCTGGCCGAGCGCCCGTCGGACGTCGCGGGACGCCTGCTGCTGGCCCAGGATCTGGAGCAGCTCGGGCAGACGCAGCTCGCGCGCATCGAGTACGAGCGCGTGCTGTACGAGCAGCCCGCGCACCCGATGGCGCTGAACAACCTCGCGTGGCTGTACCACGCGGCCGGCGACCCGCGGGCGCTGGAGATGGCCGAGCGGGCCCATGCCGAGCTGCCGTCACATCCGCAGGTGGCCGACACCTACGGCTGGATGCTGTTCACCGCGGGCCGTGTGCAGGAGAGCCTCGCGCCGCTGCAACGGGCCCACTCGATGCTGCCCGCCGATCCGTCGATCCGCTATCACCGCGCCGCGG
>CBDUCN010000227.1:0-8905 GCA_965365655.1 uncultured Gammaproteobacteria bacterium
GCGGTGACCGCGACCCGCTCGTCGCGCCCTTCCGCGATGCGCACCGCGACGTGGCGCAGCACCGCGCCGATCTCGCGCTCCAGGTTGCGGCAGCCCGCCTCGCGCGTGTACTCGCGCACGATGCGCCGCAGCGCCGCGTCGTCCAGCGACGCCTGCTCCGCGCTCAGGCCGTTGGCCTTCAGCTGGCGGCGCACCAGGTAGCGCTTCGCGATCTCGGTCTTCTCCTCCTCGGTGTAGCCGGTCAGCTCGATCACCTCCATGCGGTCGCGCAGCGGCCCGGGGATCGCGTCCAGCACGTTCGCGGTGGCGATGAACATCACCTTGCTGAGATCGAAGGCGACGCCCAGGTAGTTGTCGCGGAAGGTCGCGTTCTGCTCCGGGTCCAGCACCTCGAGCAGCGCCGACGACGGGTCGCCGTGGAAGCCTCCGGCCCCCAGCTTGTCGACCTCGTCCAGCATCAGCACCGGGTTGCGGGTGCCGGCCTTGCGCAGGCTCTGCACGATGTTGCCCGGCAGCGCGCCCAGATAGGTGCGCCGGTGACCGCGGATCTCGGCCTCGTCGTGCACGCCGCCGAGGCTCAGGCGCTGGAACTGGAGATCCAGCGTGCGCGCGATGCTCTTGCCCAGCGAGGTCTTGCCGACGCCGGGCGGCCCCACCAGGCACAGGATGGGGCTGCGGCCCTCGGGGTTGAGCTTGCGCACCGCGAGGTACTCGAGGATGCGCTTCTTGACCTTCTCGAGGCCGAAGTGATCCTCGTCGAGGATCGCCCTCGCGCGCGCGATGTCGATGGACTCGGCGTCCAGCGTCGACCACGGCAGCGCCGTCATCCAGTCCAGCCACGTGCGCACCATGCCGTGCTCGCCGGATGCCTCCGGCATGCGCTGCAGGCGCTTGAGCTCCTTGCGCGCCTCCTTCCCGGCCTCGTCGGGCATGCCCGCCTCGTCGATGGCCTTCGCGATCGCGGCGATCTCCTCGCCCGCGTCCTCGTCGTCGCCCAGCTCCTTCTGGATCGTGCGCATCTGCTCGCGCAGCATCGCCTCGCGCTGGCGCTGGTCGATGGACTCCTTGGTCTGGCGGCCGATCTCGTGCGAGAGCTTCAGCACCTCGAGCTGGTGCGAGACCCGGTCCACGACCTGGTCGAGGCGCCGCTCGACGTCGAGCGTCTCCAGCAGCGCCTGCTTGTCCGCCGGCGTCACGTCCAGGAAGCTCGCGATCAGGTCGGCGAGCGCGGACGGGGATTCCATGCCCTGCAGCGTGCGCACCAGCTCCTGCGGCACCTGCGGGATCAGCTCCGCGGCCTCCAGCGCCTGCTGGCGCAGGTAGTGCGCGCGCGCCTCCACCGCCTTGCCGGCGCCGCCCGTCTCGCGCACCGGCTCGCTGCGCGCGACCAGGAACGGGAAGCCCTCGACGAAGTCCAGCGCGCGGAAGCGCTGCTCGCCGCGCACGATCAGGTGGTGGGTGCCGTCCGGCGCGGTCACGTAGCGCAGCACCTCGGCGACGGTGCCGACGCGGTGCAGGCCGTCGGCGCCCGGGTCCTCCTCGGACGGGTCGCGCTGCAGCAGGAAGCCGAGCCTGCGCTGGCTGCGCACGGCTTCCTGCGCCGCGGCCACCGAGCGCTCGCGGCCGACCGCGACCGGCACCACGACGCCCGGGAACAGCACGAGGTTGCGCACCGGGACGACGATGATGACGTCCTCGGGCAGCGCGACGCCGCCGCTGTCGTCGGCGGCGTGGCTCTCGTCGGCGCGGTTCAGGATCGTCTCGTCCATCGTGTTCTCGCTCATGTCTTGCGCAGCAGGATGTGCAGGCACCCGTGGGCCAGCACCTGCTGCATCAGCTCGAGGCGCTCCACCGGCAGCGCGATGCGCCGCTCGATGCGCCCGTACGGGATCTCCAGTCGGCGGATGGCCGCGCGGCGCAGCTCCGCCGGGGGCGTGCGGCGCGCGCGCACCACGAGTGCGCCGGGCTCGCCGCGCACCTCCACCGCGTCGGGCGCGACGCCCGGCAGCGCGACGGTGACGATCACGTGGCCCGCGTCCTCGAACACGTCCACCGGCGGCTCCCACGCGGGCTCCGTGCGCTCCCACTCCGGGGCCGCGGCGGCGGGCCCGGGCTGGAAGAACTGGCGGTGCAGGCGCTCGGCCTGCTCCAGCAGCTCGCAGGCCTCGGCCCACATCCAGCGGCCAGGATCGCGGTTCGGCATGTGGTTCCTCTGTCGACGGGCGGGACGGCACGCGCCCCGATGCCTCCCAGATGGGTGCGCCGGCGCGTGCTTTCAACGCCCGTGCACGCGCGGGCGGACGGGGTCGCGGCGCAGCGCCGGCCCGGGGAAGGACGGCGGCGCGGCGCGCCGCACGGGCCGGGGACGCGGATTCCCCGGCGCAGGAACCCCCACGCGCGCGCCGTTTGCGCTAGGTTTGCACTCCCGCAGCCCGCCGCCGCCGTCCCGTTGAACCCCCGCCGCGTCCTCATCGTCGTCCACCAGGAGCACTCCACGCCGGGGCGCGTGGGCGAGATGCTGGCCGCGCGCGGCTACGCGCTGGACCGGCGCTGCCCCAGCCTCGGCGACCCGCTGCCGGCGGACGTCTCGGCCTACGCCGCGTGCGTGGTGTTCGGCGGGCCGCAGAGCGCGAACGACGACCACCTGCCCGGGATCCGCGCCGAGCTGGACTGGCTGGAGCGCCGCGCGCTGCCGTCCGCGACCCCGCTGCTCGGGATCTGCCTCGGCGCGCAGGAGATGGCCCGGGTGCTGGGCGCGCGGGTGTTCCCGGATCCCGGCGGCCAGGTGGAGATCGGCTACAAGCCGATCGCGCCCACCGCTCACGGCGAGGCCTTCCTGCCGCAGCCCGCGACGTTCTACCAGTGGCACTCGGAGACCTTCGAGATCCCGCACGGCGCGGTGCACCTCGCGGAGAACGACGCGTTCCCGGGCCAGGCCTTCTGCTACGGGGCCCACGCGTGGGCCATCGAGTTCCACCCCGAGATGACGCTCGCGATGATCAACCGCTGGTGCACGTCGGAGCGCGGCTCGCGCAAGCTCGCGCTGCCCGGCGCGCAGCCGCACGGCGAGCAGCTGGACGACTTCCGCCGTCACGCGGCAGCCAGCGACGCCTGGCTCGCGCGCTTCCTCGACCGCTGCCTGCTGGGCGCCGGCGACCCTGACGCGGAGTCCGCGCCGGACGCCGCCGACGCGGATCAGCGGATCAGGCGCTCCACGTAGTCCGCCCCCAGACCGACCTTCTCGTCGTGGCGCCGGCACGCGTCGATGCGCGCGAACACGTCCACGTAGCCGGTGACCTCGCCGCGCGGCTCCCCCGGCTCAGTCCGCAGCGTCCGCGATCGACACCGGCAATCCGATCACGATCGTGGTGCCCTGCCCCGGCGCGCTCTGCGCGCGGATGTGTCCGCCGAGGTGGGTCACGATGCGGTGCGAGATCGCGAGCCCGAGGCCGGTGCCCTTGCCACGCTCGGAGTCGAGGCCCGGCACCTGGTGGAAGCGCTCGAACACGTGCTCGACCTGGTCCTCGGGGATTCCCGGCCCGTTGTCCGCGACGGTGATCCGCGCCTCGCCGCCGGCGGACTCCAGGCGCACCTGCACGCGCCCGCTGCCGCGCTCGCAGAACTTCTCCGCGTTTCCGAGCAGGTTCAGCATCACCTGCGTGAGGCGGTCGCGGTCGCCCTCCACGTACACCGGGGCCGCGGGCAGCGACGTGTCCAGCGCGACGTCGCCGCCGGCGAAGAGCTGGCGCACCGCGGCCACCGCGGACTCCAGCGGCTCGCGCAGGTCCAGGGTCTGCACGCGCCACTCCATGCGGCCGGCCTCGATCTTCGCGAGGTCCAGGATCTCGTTCACCAGCCGCGTCAGGCGCTCGCTCTCGCTGACCACGATCGCGAGGAACTCCGCGCGCTGCTCCGCCGGCAGGTCGTCGTTGTCGCGCAGGATCTCGGAGAACGCACGGATGGACGTCAGCGGCGTGCGCAGCTCGTGGCTGACGGTCGCGACGAACTCGTCCTTCATGCGGTCCAGCTCCTGCAGGCGCCGGTTCGCGTCGCGCAGCTCGCGCGTCGCCGCCTCGAGCTCCCGCGACTGCTGCTCCAGGCGCCGGCTGTACTCCATGACCTGCGACGTCTCGTCCAGGATCTGCATCACGTGGTCCAGGCCCAGCACCTCGCCGCGCACCGTCGACGCGACCAGCACGCGCGCGGACGCGGCGCCCACCGCGCCCGCGAGCAGGCGCTCGACGCGGGCGATCAGGGCCTGCTCCGCGTCGTCGTCTCCGTCGCGGCCGCCGCCGTGCCCGTGCTCCGCGAGCACCCGCTCGGCCTGCTCCTCGCCGAGGAAGCGCGCGAGCAGCTCGCGCAGCTCCGCGACCGTCGCGGTGCCGCCCCACGCGCCGCCCTCGCCGCGCTCGCGGAACGGGTCCACGAACAGCGCCGCCTGCACGCGCTCGATCGCCGACTGCTGGCTGAACAGCGACACCGCGACCAGCGTGCCGGCGTTCGCGAGCAGGCTCCAGAACGCGGCGTGGCCGATCGGATCCAGGTCCGCGAAGCCGAACAGCGCGTAGGGCTTGAGCCACGCCGCGCCGAGCAGGCCGTGCTCGACGAAGCCGTCCGGCAGCCACCCGGAGCGCGCGAAGCCCGGCAGCAGCAGCGTGTAGGACCAGGTGACGAAGCCCGCGACCAGCCCCAGCGTCGCGCCGAGGCGCGTCGCGCCGCGCCAGTACATGCCCGCGATGATCGGCGGCGCGAACTGCGCCGCGGCGACGAAGGACACCAGGCCGATGGTGACCAGCGCGTAGGACTCGCCGATCAGGCGGTAGTAGATGTAGCCGAGCAGCAGCGCGGCGACGATGGCCGCGCGCCGGATGCCGAGCAGCAGCCCGGCGAGGTCGCCGCGCGCCCGCGCCGCGAGGCCGCCGAAGCGAAGCAGCGCCGGCAGCACCAGGTCGTTGCAGACCATGGTCGACAGCGCGATGGTCTCGACGATCAGCATGCCGGTGGCCGCCGACAGGCCGCCGATGAACACCAGCAGCGCGAGCGCGTCCGCGCCCGCGGCGAGCGGCAGCGTGAGCATGAAGGTGTCGGGGTCCATGCTGCCGTCCGGGTACGACAGCACGCCGGCGAACGCGATCGGCAGCACGAACAGGTTGATCACCAGCAGGTAAGCGGGGAACAGCCAGGACGCCTTGCGCACGTGCCCCTCGTCCACGTTCTCCACCACCGCGACCTGGAACTGACGCGGCAGGCACACGATCGCGCACGCGGACACCAGCGTGAGCAGCAGCCAGCCGCCGCCGGACAGGTGATCGAGATGCAGCAGCGGCGCGAGCGCCGCGTTCGCCTCGGCGCGCGCGAAGATGTCGGCCGGCCCATCGAAGAGCGTCCAGCACACGAACACGCCGGCGGCGAGGAACGCGGCGAGCTTGACCACCGACTCGAACGCGATCGCGCACACCATCCCCTCGTGGCGCTCGCTGGCGTCGATGTGGCGGGTGCCGAACACGATGGTGAACGCCGCCATCAGCAGCGCGACCCACAGCGCCGAGTCGCGCCACAGCGACGCGCCCGCCCCCGGGGAGCCGCGCGGCTGCCCGTGCAGCACGTCGAAGCTCAGCACCACGGCCTTCAGCTGCAGCGCGATGTACGGGAGGATGCCGACCAGCGCGATCAGCGTCACCAGCCCGCCCAGCAGCGCGCTCTTGCCGTAGCGCGAGCCGATGAAGTCGGCGATGGACGTGATGCGCTGCTGCTTCGCGATGCGCACCATCTTGCGCAGCACCAGCCAGCCGAGCGCCAGCATCAGCGTCGGCCCGAGGTAGATCGGCAGGAACGCGACGCCGCCGCCGGCGGCGCGCCCGACGCTGCCGTAGAAGGTCCACGCGGTGCAGTACACCGCGATGGACAGCGTGTACACGTACGGGTTGCGCCCGAGCGGGCGGCCGAGGTCCGCGCGCCGATCGGCGTACCACGCGACCGCGAACATCAGCCCGAGGTACGCGAACGCGAGCGTGAAGATGACCGGGTCGTCAAGCATCGCGCGTGCCCGGCGCGTCGTGCGGCGTGCTCCGGGTGAGCCGCGGCGGCGCCCGCTCGCGCTCCGCGATCACCGCGACCGCCGCAATCACCGCCGCCCACAGCACGAACACGTAGAACACCAGCGACGGGATCCCGAGCACCGTGCCGTGGCCGGCGGCGAGGAACAGGAACGGGTAGTTGAACAGCGCCGCGGCGGCCGCCGTCAGGGCCACCAGCCGCTGCGGGGTGCGCCGGAGGGGCATTGGCCGCTAATCCGGTCCGCGCCCGCCTACGGCGAGGCCTCGCCGAGCAGCGCCTTCGCCCGCGCGAGCACGTCCTGGGTGGAGAACGGCTTGGTCACGTAGTCGTCGGCGCCCATCGCGAGGCCCTTCTCGCGCTCGATGTCGCGCCCGCGGGCGGTCAGCATCAGGATGCGCACGCCGGCGAGGGCGGGGTCGGCGCGCACCGCCTCGCACACCTCGTAGCCGCTCTTGCGCGGCATCGTGACGTCGAGCAGCACGAGGTCGGGCGGCGCCTCGGCGATCGCGGCCAGCGCCTCCTCGCCGTCGGCCGCGGAGCGCACCGCGAAGCCGGCCTTGCGCATCAGGAACTCGAGCGAGAGCCGGATGTTCGGCTCGTCGTCCACCACCAGCACCGACTGGGCCACCCGTCACTCCTCTGCGGCCGAACCGACGCGCGGTGCGATGCACCGTGGCGGCGCGGCGCAACGATGATAGCGCACGCTCCCCGCGCCTTCACCGCCGCGCGGGCGTGTGTCCCTGCACCCCGCGCACGGTTCCGTTCCGTAACACGCCCGGGTAACGCGGACCGTAACCCGTTGTTTTTGTTGATCGGCAATGCAGGCACGCAAGTTGCTTCCTACAACGCGACGCCACAGGCGGGGTCACGGCCGGGGGAAGGCCGACCGCGCCGGGCACGGGGTCCGCGCCGGGAGGGTCCGGCGCGGGGATCGAGGAGAGGCCGAGGCCGCGACACGGCCGCCACGACGGCGGCGGCACCGCGGCCCGCGCCGAGAACACCTGGCCGGCGACGGCGGGGAGGGAAATCGAAATGGCTGACACTGAAGCGGGGAAGGCCTACTGGAAGGCGAACCTCAGGCTCATGACCGGATGCCTGATCGTGTGGTTCATCGTCTCGTACGGCTTCGGAATCATCCTGGTGGAGCCGCTGAACGCGATCTCGCTGGGCGGTTACAAGCTGGGGTTCTGGTTCGCGCAGCAGGGGTCGATCTACACGTTCCTCGTGCTGATCTTCTTCTACGCGTACCGCATGAACAAGCTCGACATCGAGCACGGCGTCGACGAGCTGTGAGGGGCTAGGGAAAAATGGATCTGCAAACTCTTACCTACATCGTGGTGGGCGCGAGCTTCGCGCTCTACATCGGTATCGCCTTCTGGGCGAAGGCCGCGACCACCGGCGAGTTCTACACTGCCGGGCGCGGCATCCACCCGGTCGCCAACGGCATGGCGACCGCCGCGGACTGGATGAGCGCGGCGTCGTTCATCTCCATGGCCGGCCTCATCGCGTTCAACGGCTACGGCGCATCGGTGTTCCTGATGGGCTGGACCGGCGGCTACGTGCTGCTCGCGATGCTCCTCGCGCCGTACCTGCGCAAGTTCGGCAAGTACACCGTGCCGGAGTTCATCGGTGACCGCTACTGGTCGCAGACCGCGCGCATCGTCGCCGTCATCTGCCTGATCCTGGCCTCGGTGACCTACGTCATCGGCCAGATGAAGGGTGTCGGCGTCGCGTTCTCGCGCTTCCTGGACGTCAGCTACGACGTGGGCCTGTTCGTCGGCATGGCCATCGTGCTGCTGTACGCGACGATGGGCGGCATGAAGGGCATCACCTACACCCAGATCGCGCAGTACTGCGTGCTGATCATGGCGTACACGGTGCCGGCGGTGTTCATCTCGATCCAGCTCACCGGCCACCCGCTGCCGCAGACCGGCCTCGGCGGCATGATGGCCGACGGCTCCGGCCTCACGCTGCTCGACAAGCTCGACCAGGTGGTCACCGACCTCGGGTTCCCTCAATACAGTACGCAGACGCTGGGCGGCAAGCTCAACATGTTCGTGTACACGCTGTCGCTGATGATCGGCACCGCGGGCCTCCCGCACGTGATCATCCGCTTCTTCACCGTGCCGAAGGTGAAGGACGCGCGCGCGTCGGCCGGCTGGGCGCTGGTGTTCATCGCGCTGCTGTACACGGTCGCCCCGGCCGTCGGCGCGATGGCCCGCCTGAACCTGATGCAGACCATCCAGACCGGCCCGATCGGCGAGCCGACCGCGAACCTGGTCTACGAGAACCGTCCGGAGTGGTTCAAGAACTGGGAGACCACCGGTCTCCTGAAGTTCGAGGACAAGAACGGCGACGGCCGTATCCAGTACTACAACGACAAGAACCCGGAGTTCGCGGCGAAGGCCGAGGCCTACGGCTGGAAGGGCAGCGAGATGGTCAAGGTGGACCGCGACATCATGGTGCTCGCGAACCCCGAGATCGCGAAGCTGCCGAACTGGGTCATCGCCCTGGTCGCGGCCGGCGGACTCGCGGCGGCGCTGTCCACCGCGGCGGGCCTGCTGCTCGCCATCGCGTCGTCCATCTCGCACGACCTGCTGAAGAGCGTCTTCATGCCCGACATCTCGGAGAAGGCGGAGCTCAACGCGGGACGCGCGGCGATGGTCGCGGCGGTGCTGCTGGCCGGCTACCTCGGACTGCACCCGCCCGGCTTCGCGGCCGGCACGGTGGCCATCGCGTTCGGGCTCGCGGCCGCGTCGATCTTCCCCGCGCTGATGATGGGTATCTTCAGCAAGCGGGTGAACGGCAAGGGCGCGGTGGCCGGCATGGCGGCGGGCATCGGCGTGAC
>CBDUCN010000228.1:0-8763 GCA_965365655.1 uncultured Gammaproteobacteria bacterium
TCGTGGCGGCGGTTCTTCAGGTTCTGCACCGTGCCGGTGTTGCGCGCGACGTTCAGCGTCTCCATGCGCAGATCCGCGAACGCGACCGTCTCGACGTTGGGCGTGGTGTCGGCCGCGATGCCGTCGCGCGCGAACAGCATGTCGCACGGCGTCAGGATGCAGCTCTGCGCGTACTGGATGTCCATGTTCGCGACGCCCGGCAGGTTGCCGCAGTTGCCCGACAGCACGACGTAGCACTGGTTCTCGACCGCGCGCGCCTGGCAGCAGTAGCGCACGCGCAGGTAGCTCTGGCGCTCGTCGGTGCAGAACGGCACGAAGATGATGCGCGCGCCCTGGTCGATCAGGTGACGCGCGAGCTCGGGAAACTCCGCGTCGTAGCAGATCAGGATCCCGACCGGCCCGCAGTCGGTCTCGATCGCCTCCAGCGTCTCGGCGCCCTCGATGTTCCACCAGTACGCCTCGTTCGGCGTCGGGTGGATCTTCGGCTGCTCGCTGATGCGCCCGTCACGGTGGAACAGGTAGCTGATGTTCAGCACGCGCCCGTCCTCGCCGCGCGTCGGGTGCGAGCCGCCGATGATGTTGATGTTGTACTTCAGCGCGAGCTCGTGCAGCGCGCTCTTGAACGGCGCGGTGTAGCGCGTCAGCGCCTCGATCGCCTCCGACGGCGAGTGCTCCTGGTCGTCCATGCTCAGCAGCTGCAGCGAGAACAGCTCCGGGAACACCACGAAGTCGCAGCGGTAGTCCGCGACCACGTCCACGAAGTACTCGATGTAGCCGATGAACTGCTCGAACGACGTCACGCGCCGCTGCTCGTACTGCACGGTCGCGACGCGGAAGGTGTCGGGCATCAGCGCGCCGTAGCCCTTGCCGTCTCGCTCCTCGGCGTTGCGGTCGATGGCCGGGTTGTACCACACGAGGTGCGTCGCGTTGCCGAGCGACTCGCGGTCGGTCGGCAGGTAATCGGGCAGCACGCCGATCAGCTCGAAGCCGTTACGCAGCTGGAACGTGAGCACCGGGTCGCGCGCGCGGCGCGCGTCCACCTCGCGCGCGTAGTCCTCGAGGCTGTCGTAGCGCTTGCTGCGCTTGTGCCACGTCGGGATCCGACCGCCGACCACGATGCCGTGCAGCCGCAGCTCCTCGCACAGGCGCTTGCGCGCGTCGTACAGGCGCTGGCCGATGCGAAGCCCCCTGCGCTCCGGGTGCACCGCGACCTCCATGCCGTAGAGGTACTCGCCGTCGGGCTCGTGGCGCGACGCGTAGCCGCCGCCGGTGATGTCGGCCCAGGTGTGGCGGCGCATCGCGTGCGCCTTGCCGATGCGGAAGGTCGCCGCGTAGCCGACCACCTCGCCGTCCACCACCGCGACGAACTGGCCCTCGGGATAGGTGTTCACGTGGCCGCGCAGCATGCTCGACGTGTACGGCGGCTCCTCGGGGTACACGCGCTCGCACAGCGCGCGGATCGCGGGCACGTCGGCGGTGGTGGCCTGGCGGACCTCCAGGCGCGAGGGCTTGCGGCGTGATTCGGACGGGGTGGCCACGTGGCGGGTCCTTTGCAGTGCGGGCTCGGGTCGGCACCTTAACGCCGCGCGGCGCGTGCACCGCGCGGGCGGCGCCGGGCGCGGGCGCGGGTCCGGGCTCGTGGGCGCTCTGCGCACCGCCCGCGACGGACATGCCGCACGCGTCGGCGCGCGCGGAGAGGCCGTCCGGTGAACTCGGGCTCCCGCGCACGACTCCGCGCAAAGCGGCGGCGCGTGACGGCGGACGGCATCGCACGCCGGCCCGACCCACGCGTCAGCGCCCGCGCAGCGGCCGTTTGCGGGACGCCGGATCCCGCGCACGAACCCTCGCGACGCGGCGGCCGGCCGCGGCGCGCGGCACCGCGCACCGCCCCGCCCGCGGAACGGACGTCAGTCCAGCGGCCGGTAGCGCCAGCGGTACTGCGGCCCGGTGATGCGCACCGGCGACTCGATCGCGATGCGCTTCGCGGCGCTCCACGGCCGGATGATGCCGTCCACGCAGCGCGCGTCCTCGCCGCCGCTCGCCTGCGCGAGCTGGAAGCAGAACGCGACGTCGACGGTGCGCCCGCAGATGTTCTCGAGCTCCGCGAACGCGGCGTAGGTGCCGGCGTCGCCGCGGCCCGGGGTCGTCGCCGCGTACTGGTTGAGCACGACGCAGGGCGCGCTGCCCGTGCCGGGGTTGTCGAATGCGGCCTCGGCGGCGGCCGCGGGAGCGGCGGCGGCCAGCAGCAGCGCCGCGGCGGGCAGCGGGATGAGGGGGCGTGCGATCACGGTGCGCTTCCTGTTCCTGGGCGTGTCGGGCGGCGCGGGCGCGCACCCGCGCCGACGCAAGTCATCGTACCCCGCGGCCGCGGCACGCGCCGCCGCCGCGAGGCGGTCCGGGTCAGGGCCCGCGCAGCGACGGGTACGCGCTGACCACCGGTGCGCCGTTCAGCGGCTTGTTCAGCCCCTGGTGGCACGTGCTGCACGCGGCCTTCGGCGCGTCGCCGGTCTTGCCGATGCGGCTCGTCGGGTACTGCGGCCCGAGCGGCTCGAGGTAGTCGACGTTGAGGTCGCGCACCATCTGGATGCCGTGCCACGCGGTGCTGCGCGCCGGCGGGCTCTCCGCCCAGTTGCCGAACGCGCGGCTGTTGTGGCAGTAGGTGCAGTTCACGCCCAGCGACTGCGAGAAGTGCATCATCAGCGCGTAGGTGTGCTCCGCGGCCTTGGTGCCGATCGCGCCCTTCGCCGTCGGCAGCGCGGCGCCCGCCTGCACGCGGATGGCGGCGTCCGAGGTCAGGTAGGTGCTCAGCGGGTCGTACGGCAACGACGAGTACGCGACCTGCTGCATCGCGAGGTTCTGCCCCTGGCGCCGCGACGCCATGCCGCGCGCCTGCTTCGGCCCCGGCTCGGCGAACCAGATCTCCGCCGGCACGTTCTTGCCGCGGTGACAGGTGTAGCACGTGACGCCGGTGGTGCCGACGTGCTTCTTCCAGCCCGCGTTGATGTGCTGCGTCATCTGGATCATGCGCCGCGCGACCACCTTCGTGTACAGGTCGTCGTTCGCGAAGTTGTTGCCCTGGTGGCAGTACGCGCAGCCCTGCTCGGGCGACACCCACTCGGTGATCGCGGCCATCAGGCGCGTGAAGCGCCCGACGTCGAGGTCGCCCAGCACCTGCACGTTCTGGTAGGCGTCGCCGGCGCGCGGCCCGGCCGCGTCCGGCACCGGCGTCGCGGCCGGCGCGGCGTTGGCCGCGATCGTCGCGGCCTTGCGCTGCGGGTTGTCGGTCTGCTGCATCCCGGTGCCGCGGTAGCCGGTCTGATCCACCGCCGGCGGCGGCGCCTCGAAGCCGGCGATCAGCGCCAGCGTCGCGAGCGCGCCGACCGCGATCGCGACCGCGGGGACGAGGCCGTCGCCCTTCTTCTTCTCGCTCATGACTGTCCCCCCATGGACGGGTCGACGGTGACCTCCGGGTACACCTGCGGGTACATCGGCGCGACGCCGTGCTTCACCGCCCACAGGTACCAGTTGTCCACCACGGTGCCGGTGAGCAGGATGCCGATGCCGCCGGTGAGCGGGCACAGCACCGCGAACCACCACGCCCAGCGGTGGATGGACTCCATCGTCGCGTTGAAGCCCATGGTCCAGCGCCAGAACAGCGCCGCGCGCTCCGACGCGGTGCCGCGGTCGGTGATCTGCTCGATCTCGCGCTCACCGCCGTAGCGCCCCACCGCGAGGATGGTCGCGCCGTGCATCGCGAACAGCAGCGCCGAGCCGTACAGGAACGCGATGGAGAGCATGTGGAACGGGTTGTAGAACAGGTTCCCGTAGCGCAGCGAGAACGCGGCCGTCCAGTCCAGGTGCGGGAAGATCCCGAACGGCACCGCCTCCGACCAGCTGCCCATCAGCAGCGGGCGGATGAAGCCGAGCACCAGGTACAGCCAGATCGCCGCCGCGAACGCCCACGCGACGTGGGTGCCCATGCCGAGCGCGATCGCGCGCCGGTACATGCGGTACCACCACAGCAGGATGGACGCGGTCAGGAAGAAGCCGGCGACCAGCCACCAGCCGCCCTCGGCGAGCGGCGGGAAGCGCAGCCCGTACTCCGGCCCCGGCGGCTCCAGGCCCAGCCAGAACAGCTGGCGCACGAACTGCACCGGGTCCCAGTTCACCGAGGCCCACATGTTGAGCCCGATGATCTCGAACGCGATGAGGCCGAACGCGAGGGACACGGTCCCCAGCCAGCCGAGGTAGATCGGCCCGATCTGCGCGTTGCCGATGCGCCCCGCCCAGTACTGGAAGAACGGCTTGCCGACGCGCTCGAAGTCGCCGTTCTCCACCGGCACCCCGTGCGCGACGGCGGTGCGCACCTGGACGCGCGTGAAGATGTTCTGATATTCGGCCATTACGATTTTCCTCGCAGCTCCAGGTGCCTCAGCTCCAGATCGGAAGGTCCAGCCACCACGTCCACCACTCGGGCCAGCCCTTGGTCCAGAACGGCCCGCTGATCACGATGCACACCGCGCTCCAGAAGCCGGACGACAGCGCCAGGAACAGCCCCAGGCGGTGGATCCCCAGCGTGCCGATGGAGTAGCCGATCGCGTCGCGGAAGAAGGTGTCCTCGTGCTCCGGCGTCTTCACGGCCTCGCCGCGCTGCGGGTTCACCGAGGACAGCACCAGCGAGCCGTGCAGCGCGAGCGCGAGACAGGTGGTGAAGAAGAACGACACCGCGATCATGTGCGCGGGGTTGTAGTGGAAGTGCAGGTACTGGTAGCCCACGTTGGACACCCAGTCGAGGTGACTGAGGATGCCGTACGGGAAGCCGTGCCCCCACGCGCCCAGCAGCACCGGGCGGATCACGACCAGCGTGACGTACGCGAAGATCGCGACGCTGAACGCGAACGGCACGTGGAAGCCCATGCCCAGCTTGCGGCAGATCTCGACCTCGCGCAGCGCCCACGACACGAAGGCGCCGATCGCGCAGACCGTGATGATCTGCCACAGCCCCCCTTCCTGCAGCGGCGCGAGCGCGAGCCCGTACTTCAGGTCCGGCGGCGCGATGTTGATCTGCCACACGTTCCAGGTCGGTCCGAGCGCGGCGCCGTACAGGATCAGCCCCGTGCCCACGAAGATGAAGAACAGGGCGGCGACGCCGAAGAAGCCGACGTAGAACGGCCCCACCCAGAAATCGAAGAGGTCACCTCCGATCAGCGTTCCCCCGCGCACGCGGTACTTGCGTTCGAAACTCAGCATGGCCATCCGTCAACTCCTCCGGCCGCGCGTGGCGGCTGCCAGGCGCCTCCTGAACCCCGGAAGGCGGCCGGACACAGGACTCGCCTGCCCCGGCCGCCGTCCTCGATTGACCCCGTTCAGCCCAGCATGGATCGCTGGGTCGGCGCGATGAGCTGCTCCACCTGCGTGGCGGAGCTCATCTTCGTCGGACCCTCAATCCAGTTGAAACGATCCGTGCTCAGCAAGATGAAGTGGATCAGGATCGCGAGCGAGAACAGGAACACGGCGAGACCGACCAGCGCACGGCGCGGGTCGAACAGCATCCAGAGTCTCCACATTGTTCAGTCCTCCTAGGCGACGAACGAGGTGAGATGGGCGACAGCGACCTTCACACCGTCGGTGACGGCCGCGTAGCCCTCGGGCCCCGGGAACCAGGGCCGCCACTGCCACACCAGGAAGTGGGCGATGATGGCGATCACGGTGAAGACGATGAACCCGGTCATGAACAGACTGTGGAAGTTCTTCGCCTCATCCGCTGAAAGCCCTGACAACGAGCTTTTTTCGTCAGACATAGACACGTACTCCAGCTGGTGCCGGTTGCCCGGCAGGTGCCGCACCCCTTGCGTGCGGCGGGAGACGCCGTGCCGCGAACGGCGACGGCGCCATCCGCCCGGCGCCGGGCGGATCCCGTTGCGCGCGCCGGCCCCGCAGGGCGCGGGCGCGCGCTCCCCTCGCGCGCGTCAGCGCATGAACGCGAAGGGGATGATCGTGTGCGCGGTCGCGCGCGCCTCGCCGAGCAGCGAGGCGCGCCCGCCGCGCGAGCGGCGCGGCGACAGCCTCGCGAGCGCCGCGGCCACCAGGAACACCGGCAGCGTTGCCGCGAAGATCCAGCGGTACTCCCGCGACTCGCTGGCGAGCGACGCCGCGAGCGGACCGTGAAGGTGCAGTGAACTGGCCATCTCTTCGTCTCCTCCTGCGCTGCCGCAGCGGCAGCGTGTCGTGGCCCTGCGCTGCCCGTCAGGGCGGCGCGTCATGGCCATCCGCCGCTCTTCCGGCGGCGCGTCAGGCCGGGGCGCCCGAGCCGTCGCTCAGGCCGCCCGTCCCGGGGTGAGCGCCGCGCGGGCGCGTGCCACGCGCTCAGCGGTCACCCGCGTCTCTCCAGCCGCTTCCGCGGATCGCTCCACCGCGTCGCGCAGCCGCCTGGCCGCCGAGATGCGGGTGAGCACCGGGAAGGTCTCGATCTGGCGGTCCAGCGCCGCCTTCGCGTCGTCGTCCCACGCGAGGCCGCGCTCGGCGCGCGCCGGCGTCGCGTCCACGCGGTCGAGCTCGGTGCCGAGCGGCAGGATGTGGAACAGCGCGTCGAACAGCGCGTTGCACACCTCCTGCAGCACGTAGGTCGCGCCCGAGTAGCCCATGAACGGCGTGCCGGTGTGGCGGCGGATCACGGTGCCGGGGAACGACGCCGGCACCCAGGTCGCCTTGCTGCCGATCTCGGCGAGGTACATGCGCTCGTTGCAGCTGCCGAACAGCACCAGCGGCGTGCGCTCGTGCACGGACTGGCGCACCGCGTCGTTGTCGGGCTTGCTGCCGGCGGTGCGCGGGTACGCGAACGTGCAGGTGAAGCCCAGCTCGCTCTCGAGGAAGTTGCGAAGCCCCCGCGTGTAGGTCTCGCTCGCGACGACGCCGAAGGTCGCGGTGCCGAAGAAGTCCTGGGTCACGGAGCGCCACAGGTCCCACACCGGCTTCAGCGTGGTGTGCTTCTCGCTGTCGATGAACGGCTCCGGGTCCAGGCCCAGCAGCTCGCCCAGCGTGCGCAGGAACTTCGTCGTGCTCTCGAGCCCGATCGGCGCCTGCAGGTACGGGCGCTCCAGCGATTCGCACAGCGCGCGGCCGAACTCGCGGTACATGCACACGTTGACGTCGGCGTCCACCAGCCGCGGCACGTCGTCGAGGTGCGCGGCGAGCGGGAACACGAGGTTCACCTCGGCGCCGATGCCCTCGACGAGGCGGCGGATCTCGGCGAGATCCGACGGCGTGTTGAAGGTGCCGTAGCAGGGCCCGATGATGTTCACGCGCGGCGGCTCGCCGTCGGCGCGCGCGCGCGGCTTCGGCGCCTTCCTGCGCCCCTTCGTGCCGAACTCGGTCCACAGCCAGTTCAGCGCGCGATCCGCGCTCTGCCACTGGTCCTCGTCGATGGTGCGCGGCAGGAAGCGCCGGATGCCCGTGCCCTCCGGCGTCACGCCGCCGCCGATCATCTCGGCGATGGATCCGGTGACGACCACCGCCGGGCGCCCGGGGTCCAGCGCCTCGTGCGCGCGGCGCATCGCGCCCTCGGTGCCGTGCTGGCCCAGCTCGTCCTCGGACAGCCCGGTCACGACGATCGGCAGCTCGTGCGGCGGCAGCCCGTCGGTGTAGTGCAGCACCGAGGTCACCGGCAGGTTCTCGCAGCCCACCGGGCCGTCGATGATCACCTGCAGCCCCTTCACCGCGGTGAACACGTACACCGCGCCCCAGTAGCCGCCCGCGCGATCGTGATCGAGCACCAGCATCAGGCGAGCGCCTCCGCGCGCGCGGGGCGGCGCTCCCACACGCCCGCGGTGTCGCCGTGGCCGACGCCCTCGAAGAACGCGTGCATGCGGTCGAAGCGCGCCTGGCCGGCCATCGCCGCGTTCACGACCTGCGCGAGCGAGCCGGCGCCGGCCGGCCCCATCAGCGGGCGCGCCGAGATCAGGTTCGTGAAGTACAGCGCCGGCGTCGCCGACTCCTTGGCCTTCTGCACCACCGGCGTGGTGCCGATCGCGAGGTCCGGGCGGAACTCGGCCATCGCGGCGAGGTCGCGCTCGAGCGACGCGCGGAACTCGACGTGCACGCCGCGCGCCTGCAGCCACTCGCGGTCCGGGTCGGACCACGGCGTGCGCGGGCACGCGGTGCCGACGTAGCGCACGTCCGCGCCGCTCTCGCACAGCACGCGCGCGACCAGCAGCTCGGAGCCCTCGTAGCCGGACAGCGTGATGCGCCCCTTCACCGGCATCGCCGACAGCGCGCCGCGGATCGCGGGCAGCAGCGCCTGCTTCGCGGCGTCGCGCTTCGCGTGCGGCACGTTGCATGCGTCCGCGACCGCGTCCAGCCACGCGGCGGTGCCGTCGCAGCCGACCGGCGCCGACGGCAGCACGGCGCGACCGGCGGCGCGGAACTCGCGCACCGACGCGGTGTAGAACGGGTGGATCGCGGCCACCGCCGCGCAGTCCAGCGCCGCGTACAGCTCGCGCCACTCGCGGGTCGGCACCGCCGGCCCGGCGGCGAGGCCCATCGGCTCGAGCATCGCGCCGATGGTCACCGGGTCCACCGGGAACATCTCGCCGAGCAGCGTCACGGTGGGCCGCTCGGCGGGCCCGTCGCGCGGCGCGAGCACCGGCCCCTGCTCGGCCTCGGCACGCGCGTACGCGAGCATCGCGCCGGCGAGCACGTCCTTCGCCTCGGCGTGCGTCGGCACGCCGAAGCCCGGCACGTCGATGCCGATGATGCGCACGCCGT
>CBDUCN010000229.1:0-8651 GCA_965365655.1 uncultured Gammaproteobacteria bacterium
CCACCGGCGCGATCTGCTCGCGCACGACCTGCTCGGCGGCGGCCGCGACGGCCCGTGCCGCCGCCGGATCCTCCGCCGGACCCGCGGCCCCGCCCGGCGCGGTCGCCGGTCCGGGCGGGGGCCCGCCGGGCCGCGCGCCGCGGACGGCGGATCGCGGTGCCGCGTGCCCCCCGGACTGCGGCGGTTGCCCGGGGGACGGCACGGGCACGGGTGCCGCCGCGGCCGTGTCCCCGGTCGCCGCGCGGGACCCGGCCGGGGCCGCGGTCCCGGCTGCGCCGGCGCCCGGCCCCTGCAGCACGCCGTCCAGCGCGCGCACGAGGTCCGCGGCCAGGTCCTCGAGCGACTCCAGGCCGACGGACAGCCGCAGCAGGTCCCTCGGCACCGGCGTCGCGGGCCCCTCGATGCTCGCGCGGTGCTCGACCAGGCTCTCCACGCCGCCCAGCGACGTCGCGCGCTTGAACACCTGCACGCCGGCCGCCACCGCCATCGCCGCGGCCTCGCCGCCGTGTACCCGGATCGACAGCATGCCGCCGAAGCCGCCGTCCATCTGCGCGCGCGCGACCGCGTGCCCGGGATGCGACTGCAGCCCCGGGTACAGCACCTCGGCCACCGCCGGGTGCGACTGCAGCCGCCGCGCGAGGGTCAGCGCCGACTCGCTCGCGCGCCGCACCCGCAGGTACAGCGTGCGCATGCCGCGTTGCAACAGCCACGCCTCGAAGCTGCCCAGCACCGCGCCGCCGTCGCGGTGGCACGCGCGCACGCGCTGCCAGAACGCGTCCTGCTCGCGGCACACGACCGCGCCGGCCAGCACGTCGCCGTGGCCGTTCAGGTACTTCGTCGCGGAGTGCACCACCAGGTCGGCGCCGAGCGCGAGCGGGCGCGTGAGCACCGGCGTCGCCACCGTCGCGTCGACCACCAGGCGCGCGCCCGCGTCGTGCGCGATGCGCGCGGTGGCCGCGATGTCGGTGATCTCCCAGGTCGGGTTGGCCGGCGTCTCGATCCACACCACCCGGGTGCGGCCCGGGCGTACCGCCCCCTGCACCGCGGCCGGGTCCGTCGCGTCCACGAACTCCACCGCGAGCCCCCACGGCATCGCGAAGTCGATCAGCCACTTGCGCAGCGCCCAGTACATGATCCGCGACACCACGACGTGGTCGCCGGGCAGCAGCGACTGGAACACCGCGGTGCCCGCCGCCATGCCGGACGCGAACAGCAGGCACTCGCGCCCGCCCTCCAGCGCCGCGAGCAGTTCGGCCGGCTCGTCGTAGGTGGGGTTGTGCGGGCGCGCGTAGCCGCGCCCGGTCGGGTAGCTGCCATCGGCGGCGCGCTCGAAGGTGGTCGACGGATGGATCGCGGGCACCAGCGCGCCGGTGCGCGGATCCACGCGGCCCAGCGCCTGGGCGGCGAGGGTCTCGGGGTCGAGCCCCGGAGCGCCGGGCCCGCCGTCGCGGTTCCCGCTCATCGCGCCGCCGGCCCGAGCGCGGCACGGGTGGCCGCGATCACCTCGCGGCGCGCGCCGGCACGGATGCCGGCGCGTGGGGCTCGGCGCGAAAGACGCGGCATGGCGGCCCGGCCCCCTAAAGGCCCGAGCGCACCTCCTCGACGAACCACTGCATGCTCACCAGCGACTTCTCGAGCGTGCCGCGGCCGAAGTTGAGCACCAGGTCGGTGAAGCCCAGCGACTCCAGCCACTGGATGTCCTCCTTCAGGTCCGCCGCGCTGCCGGTGAGGATCTGGCGGTCCCCGGTGTCGGCGGTGACCGTCTTCGTCTCGTCGAAGGTGGTGACGAAGTACGCGAGCCCGATGCTCGCCGGGTCGCGGTCGTGCTGCTCGGCCAGCGCGTGCAGCCGCGCGACGCCCTTCTCGAGCCGGTCGCGGGTGTTGAGCAGGTGGCGCGGGTTGGTACCGATCGGATACCAGGCGTCGCCGAGGCGCACCGTGCGCCGCATCGCCGCCTTGCTCTCGCCGCCCACCCACACCGGCGGGTGCGGCTGCTGCACGCCACGCGGCAGGAACGCGATGTTCGCGAACTTCACGAACTCGCCGTCGTAGCGCGGATCCTCCTCGGTCCACAGGATCTTCATCGCCTCGATGTACTCGTCGGTGACCCTGCCGCGGGCCTCGAACGGGGGCGCGCCCACCGCCTCGAACTCTTCGCGCATCCATCCGGCGCCCACGCCCACCACCATGCGCCCGCCCGACAGCACGTCGATGGTGGACACGATCTTCGCGGTGTGCACCGCGCCGCGGTGCGGGACCACCGCGACCGAGGTCAGCAGCTTTGCGCTGTGGTTCACCTCGGCGAGCCACGCGAGCAGCGTGAACTGCTCCAGCGAGTCGCCGCTCTCGGCGCCGGGAAACGCGCCATCGGCGCTGTACGGATAGGTGCTGTCGATGCTGCGCGGCACCAGGATGTGGTCCGGCACCGCGAGGTGCTTGAACTCCATCAGATCCGCGGCCTCGGCGAGGCCGCGCAGCGTCTCGACGGTTGCCATCGGGCCGCGGGGTGGAATGCTGAGACCGATGTCCATGGGCCGGCTCCTGGTGGTGTTCGCGCCCCGCGGGACGCGGGCGGCGCGTGTTATGTTGCGCACCGGTCGACGGCGCGTCCCTGATCGGTCCGGCGCCGCAGCGCGGTTCGAAGTCGAAGGCATGCTAACGGAAGCCCAGCGACGCTTTCTAGGCGCGCAGCGGGTCGCGCGCTTCGCGAGCGCCGACGCCGCGGGCGCACCCCACGTGCTGCCGGTGTGCTACGCCGTGCTCGGCGACAGCGCGTACTTCTCCATCGACGAGAAGCCGAAGCGCGTCGCGGCGTCGCGGCTGAAACGGCTTCGCAACATCGCCGAGAACCCGCAGGCCGCGCTGGTGGTGGACCGTTACGACGAGGACTGGTCGCGCCTCGGCTGGGTGATGCTGCGCGGGCGCGCCGAGGTGCTCACCGCGGGCGAGGAGCACGCGGCGGCGCAGGCGGCGCTGCGCGAGCGCTACCCGCAGTACCGCGCGATGCGCCTCGACGCGCTGCCGGTGGTGGCCATCCGCATCCGGCGCGCGAGCGCCTGGGGCAACCTGGACGTGGCGTGACGCCACGCGACGACGGAGGAACGACGCAGATGAAGTTCGGCTTTTCCCTGGTGGTGCGCGGCGACGACGCCACGCCCGAGACCTTCGCGGCCATCGCCGAGCGCGCCGAGACGCTGGAGCTCGACTCCCTGTGGCTGAGCGCGCACGTGATCATCCCGCCGCAGGTGAAGTCCGGTTACGTGCTGATCCCGGGCCGGCCGCATCCCGAGCACTGGAAGGAGCGCTACTGGGAGCCGTTCACCGTGCTCAGCTACCTGAGCGCCGTCACCTCGAAGCTGACGCTGGGCACCAGCGTGCTGGTGCTGCCGATGCACAACCCGTTCGAGGTCGCGAAGCAGGTCGCGGAGGTGGACCAGCTCTCCGGCGGACGCTTCGTGTTCGGCATCGGCGTCGGCTGGTTCGAGGAGGAGTTCGAGGTGCTGGGGCAGAACTTCAGGAACCGCGGCCGGCGCACCGACGAGGCGCTGGACCTGATGCAGCACCTGTGGCGGGACGAGCCGGTGACGTTCAAGGGCAGGTACTACGCGTGCGAGAACGCGCGCTTCGGCCCGAAGCCGGTGCAGCAGCCGCGCCCGCCGATCTGGGTGGCCGGCGCGAGCGAGGCGGCGCTGCGGCGCACCGCGCGCTACGGCGATGCGTTCCACCCGGTGCGCCCGAGCTACGAGTACCTGACGCAGGCGCGCAAGGATCTGGATCGCATGCTGGCCGAGGAAGGCCGCGAGCCCGGCAGCGTCGCGATCTCGGCCAAGCTGCCCTGCGTGTTCCGCGACGAGGCGCCTGCCGAGGGCGAGCCGCCCACCATCGGCCGGCCGCAGGACATGATCGACGCGCTGAAGCGCTATCACGAGCTGGGCTCCGATCACTTCGTGCTGGACATCGTCCCGGAGAAGCGCCAGGTCGCGCTGGACACCATGGAACGCTTCGCACAGGAGGTGCGGCCGAAGCTCTGACGGCCTCCGAGGGCCGGCGGCTCCGCCGTGTGCCGCGTGCGGTACGCGGCGGGGACGTCGCGGGCCCCGGGCAGGCCGTTCCCGGCGCGGGCCCGGGCGGCGCGCCAAAAAAAAACGGCCCCGAAGGGCCGTTGGCAGTTCTCTCGGGCGGCGCCTCTCGCGAGCGCTGCGCCGCGGCCTTCTCAGGCCGCTTTCAGATTCCCGGCAGCGTTCTTGCCGCGCTCCTCGACGATGTCGAAGCTGACGCGCTGGCCCTCACGCAGGGTGTCCATGCCGGCGCGCTCGACGGCGCTGATGTGCACGAACACGTCCTTCGAGCCGTCCTCCGGCTGGATGAAGCCGAAGCCCTTGGTGGTGTTGAAAAACTTCACGGTTCCGATAGCCATTGTGGCCTCCTGGAAAGAACGAACACCGCGCAAATCCGCGCGCGGCAAGCGAACGATTAGTGACGTAGTGGGTATCCGGAGGCAGGCGCCCGGGAACCGGGCGGGTAGCTGTAGGGCAGGCCAGAACGTAAATCGCGGGCGGAGAATGCACGTTCCGCGGCAAAAGTACAACTCTTTTCTGCGCCGCCGTCCGCCGGGCGGCCGTCGGGATGGTGAAGAAGCGCACCCTGCGCGTCTTCGCCTCGCTGCGCCGGAGACGCGGTCGGCGACCTGCTATCGCCCGTAGTGCATCTGCGGCAGCCACAGCGCGATCTGGGGGAACGCGGTGACCAGCGCGAGGCCCAGGACCATCACCGCCACGAACGGGACGATGGAGCGGTAGATGTCGACCAGCGTGATCTCCGGCGGCGCCATCGCGCGCATCAGGAACAGGTTGTAGCCGAACGGCGGCGTCATGTACGCGATCTGGCAGGTGATCGTGTAGAGCACGCCGTACCACACGAGGTCGAATCCGAGCTCGCCCACCAGCGGCACGTACAGCGGCGCCACGATCACCAGCATCGCGGTGTCGTCCAGGAACATGCCCATCAGGATGTAGGAGAGCTGCATCATGATGAGCACCTCCCACGGGCCGAGGCCCATGCGGTCGATGAAGAACGCCTCGATCGCCTTCACCGCGCCGAGGCCGTCGAACACCGCGCCGAAGCACAGCGCCGCCATGATGATCCACATGAACATGCAGCTCACCGCCAGCGTCTTGCGCACCGTGTCCTCCATCACCTTCCACGTGAGGCGGCGCTTGACCAGCGCGGCCAGCGTGGCCGCCGTCGCGCCCACGGCCGAGCTCTCGGTGAGATTGGTCTTGCCCATCAGGAACAGGCCGGTCATCGCGAAGAAGATGAGCAGCGGAAGGATCCCCGCCTGCAGCAGCCTCAGCTTCTCGCCCCACCCGACCTCGCGCTCCTCCGGCGGCAGCGCCGGGCCGAGGTGCGGCTGCAGGCGGCAGCGCACCACGATGTAGACGACGAACAGCGCGGCCATCATCAGGCCCGGGATCAGGCCGGCCAGCCAGAGCTGCCCCACGGGCTGGCGCGCGATCATGCCGTACAGCACCAGCACCACGCTGGGCGGGACCAGGATCCCCAGCGAGCTGCCGGCCTGGATCACCCCGGTCACCATGACCTTGTCGTAGCCGCGGCGCAGCAGCTCCGGCAGCGCGATGGTCGCCCCGATGGCCATGCCGGCCACGCTCAGCCCGTTCATCGCCGAGATCACGACCATGAGGCCGATGGTGCCGATCGCGAGCCCGCCGTTCAGCGGCCCGGACCAGACGTGGAACATGCGGTACAGGTCGTCCGCGATCCCCGACTCAGACAGCATGTAGCCCATGTAGATGAACATCGGAAGCGTCAGCAGCGGGTACCACTTCATCAGCTTCATCGCGGCGCTGAAGGCCATCTCCGAGCCGCCGTCGCCCCACAGCGCGAGCGCGGCGACCACCGCGACGAAGCCGATGGCGCCGAACACCCGCTGCCCGGTGAGCAGCAGCACCAGCATCGTGGAGAACATCGTGAGCGCGATCAGCTCGTAGCTCATGGCGCGTGCTCCGCGCCGCCCGGGGCGTCCTCGTCGATGTCCAGGCCGCGAGCCCGCGCGAGATCGCGGAAGAAGATGGCGACGGACTGGGCGAGCATCAGCACGATTCCGAAGACCATGACGATCTTCACCGGCGCCATGTACGGCGACCACGACGAGTAGCTGGTCTCGTCGTACTGGAGGGCGTAGTGGGTGCTGGACAGCCCGCCGTAGAGCAGCATCACGAGATAGAAGACCAGGCAGAACGCGGTGACGCTGTCGGCGAACGCGCGCCGGCGGCGCGGCCACATGCCGTACACGAGGTCCATGCGCACGTGGGCGTCGAGCTGCATCGAGTAGCCCCCGCCCAGCAGGAAGTAGCCCACCATGAAGAACTGGGCCATCTCCAGGGTCCAGATGGAGGGCAGGAAGAAGGTCTTCGAGATCGACGAGTAGAGCAGCAGGCCGATCATCGCGAACACGCCGAGCATCGCGAAGCGCCCGACCGCGCGGCTGACCCGCTCCACCCAGCGCACGTACAGCCTTATCGCGCGCGGCATGGGACCCCGCTCGAGAACGCGGGCCGGCGCCCGGCGCCGGCGCACCCGGCCCGGCTGTGCCCGGCATCGACGTTCGGATGAGGCCGGTCCGGTGCGGGTCGCGGGGACCGTCGGCCGCAGGGATGCGGCCGGCGAGCGTACAGGGACGTATTCACAGCGTGTCCCCGCGGCCCGTACCGGGCCGCTCCCCTTGGGATGCCGTCAACCGACCACGGATCCGGCGCCCGGCGCCAGCGCGGACGCTCAGGTGCAACGGTAGGGGTTGCCGGCCTTGCGCATCACCCCCGCGTACTCCTTGAGGATGCCCACCACCTTCGCGGAGCGTCCGCCCTGGGCCGCGACCTCGTCCCAGAACTTGAGCGCCTCCTCTTCCACCTTCGACCACTCGGCGTCCGGGATCGACGTGAGCTGCAGCTTGGTGCCGCTGGTGCGCAGCTTCGCCTCACCGCCCCAGTACCAGTGCTGGCGATAGTAGTGCGAGCTGTCCATGCACACCTTGAGCAGCTCCTTCAGATGATCCGGGAGCGCGTCGTACTTCTCCTGGTTCGCGAAGAAGGAGCCGATCCACGCGCCGGTCAGGTTGTTGGTCAGGAAGTACTTGGTGACGTTGGCCCAGCCGACCGTGTAGTCCTCTGTGATTCCGGACCACGCCATGCCGTCCAGCTCTCCGGTCTGCACCGCGACCTCGGCATCCTCGTACGGGATCTGCACCGGAACGACGCCGAAGCGGGACAGGAACTTGCCGGCGCTGGGGAACGTGTACACGCGCAGGCCCTTCAGGTCCTCCAGGCTGCGGATCGGCTTCACGGTGTTGAAGTGACACGGATCCCACGAGCCCGCGCTCAGCCACTTCACGTTCTCGACCTCGCCGTACGCCTCCTCCCAGATCGCGTTCAGCCCGTACTGGTGGAACAGCACGGGCACGTCCAGGCTGTAGCGCGTCGCGAGCGGGAAGTAGCCGCCGAACACCGACACGTCCACCGGCGCGGCCATCGAGTCGTCGTCGCTCTGCACCGCGTCGATCGTGCCGCGCTGCATCGCGCGGAACAGCTCGCCGGTCGGCACGAGCTGGTCGGCGGTGTAGAGCTCGATCACCATCTGGCCGTTGGCGATCTTGTTGAAGGAGTCGATCATCGGCTTGATGACGTGCTCCGCGAGCGCCGCGCCGGCGTAGGTCTGCAGGCGCCACTTGATCGTGCTCTTGCCCTGCGCGTGCACGTAGGGCGCGTTGACCGCGGCGACGGCGGCGGCCGTTCCGACGCCGGCCCGCTTCAGGAACTCGCGCTTCTTCATCGGTGATCCCCCTCGGTTCGGAGGCCGGCCGGGCGGCCGGCGCGATCGGCATGTCGTGCGGCGGGCGGGCACGCGGCCCGAACGGCGCGCGCAGCCCCCCGACGCAGACTGTGGCAATCGGCGAGAGGGTGTCAAGGCACGCACCGTGGCGGTGCGCTCGCACGAAGAAGGGCGCCGCGGCGACGCCCGAGAATCGCCGCGGCGCGGCCTCAGCCGCCTGCGCGGGCGCGCAGCTCCTTGCCGATTCCGATCAGGTAACGCAGCGCGTCCTGGTTCTCGCCGTCCGTGAGCAGCGACAGCGCGCCGAGCACGCCGCCCTTCGACGGCGGCGCGGACGCCGACGCGCTTGCCGCGGCATCCATCGCCTGCAGCACCGTGTCCATGCGATCGGCGAGGCGGGGCACCGCACCGCACATGCGCTCCAGCCCGCCGCTCGCCTCCAGCGCGCACAGCGTGTCCACCAGCCGTCCCGCGCCGCCGCGGTTCAGCCGGTCGAGCAGCGACAGGCCCTCGCCCATCGCCTCCGCCAGGCGCGACACCGTGTCATCGGTGAGCGCGTCCTCGGCCGACGCGTAGAGCCGCGCGAGCGCCGCGACGCGTTCGAGGTCGCCGCTCTCCACCAGCGCGGCGAGCGCCGGCAGCGCGTTCGCGATGCCGGAACGGTTCACGCGATCGAGCAGGCTCAGGCTCTCCGCAACCGTCTCCGACAGCCGGCTGACGGTGTCGTCGGTCAGCGCGTCCTGCGCCGAGCCGTAGACCCTCGCGAGCGCGACGATGCGATCCAGGTCGCCGCTGTCCACCAGCGC
>CBDUCN010000230.1:0-8546 GCA_965365655.1 uncultured Gammaproteobacteria bacterium
GTGCCGGACGACGGACAGGCCATCCTCGATGCCCCGCGCACGGCTCGCGCGCCGCGCACGCGACGCCGCTCCGCGTGGCTGTGCTGCCGCGCGTGCGGGCGACGCATCGCGCCGGCCGGCGCCGCGATGTCCTTCGACGGTGCGCACCGGCATCGCTTCCTGAACCCGCACGGCTTCGACTTCGAGATCGGCCTGTACGCCGAGGCGCCCGGCTGCATCCACGAGGGGCCCGCCACCGAGTACTTCTCGTGGTTCCCCGGATTCGAGTGGCGTATTGCGCTGTGCGCCGGCTGCCGCGCCCACCTGGGCTGGGCCTTCGGCTGCGTGGGGCCGCCCGGCGCCGGCGAGCCGGACGCCTTTCACGGCCTGATCGTCGAACGCCTGCAGCCCGGGCCCGAAGGGCGCGGGACTTGAAATCGCTGCTGCCGCCCGCACGTGAGGCTGCATCGCATCGAGGCTTACACACTGAAGGAGGTGGCGGGCCATGCTGAGCAGACACGAGCCGTGGGGTGCCCTGCGGCAGATCCACGACGAGATGAACCGCGCGTTCGGCGTGCCTCGCACCCGGGAGACGGCGCGCAGCGCCGGATGGGCGCCGGCGGTGGACGTGAAGGAGGAGGGCGATCGCTTCGTCATCCGTGCCGACGTGCCCGGCGTCGAGCCCGCCGACATCGACGTGACCATGGACGACGGCGTGCTCACGATCCGCGGCGAGCGCACGCGGGAGGCGCAACCCGGGGCCGGCAGCGGCTACCGCCGCGCCGAGCGGGCGCACGGCGGTTTCCGGCGCAGCTTCAGCCTGCCGGAGGCCGCGGACGCGGAGCGCATCGAGGCCAGCGTGCGCCACGGCGTGCTCGAGGTGACCATCGCGAAGAAGTCCGCGGTGCTGCCGAAGCGCATCGAGGTCGCGCACTGAGCCGGCGGCGACATGCCGCGTGACGCGCGCATGATCGCGTCATCAGCGATGCCGCCGCGCGGCGGCATCGCGCCCCGACAGGCCGCCGGAATCCGACATGCCGTCGGATTCCGGCCCGCTTCGCGCAGGACGCGCCATCGCGTCCGCTGCGCGGGTCGCTCACGAGCGGGACCGATTCCGGCCGGCAACGTCCCCGTGCCGCGCGCAGGCTGCAGAGGATCACCGGCCTGCCGGTGAGCGCCGCAGGTCGACGTGCGGCCGGTCAGCCGCCCTTCGCGCGGCGCAGCGACTCGACGTAGCCGGCGATGCGCTGCTCCAGTCCCGGCCGGCTCGCGGAGCGCACGAGGTCGGCCATGTCGGCGGCATCGGTGTCCGGATTCAGCATCGACGCGAGGCGCGTGCCGACGTGGCCGTCGCGTTGCGCGCCGCGGTCGACGAACGCGTCGACGATCGCGTCCCACGCGTGCGGCGGCGCCGCGTCGGTGACCAGTCCCGTCTGCAACGCCTCCTCCCCCGACAGCACGCGGCCTTCGCCGAGAATGCGGTCCGCCGCGTCGGCGCCCACCCGGGCGGCGAGGCGCCGCGTGCCCAGCAGCACGCCGAAGCGTACGCCGGGAAAGGTGATCTTCAGGTCCGGCGCCGCGACCCGCCGCCGGCACGCGGCGAGCAGATCCGCGCCGGCGCCGAACGCGGCGCCCTGCGCGAGCGCCAGGGTCTGGAACGGGGCCCGGTAGACCCGCTGCAGCAGGGTCTCGATGCGCACCAGCAGCAGCACGAAGTCGGCGTCGCCGCGCTGCCCGATCCCGGACAGGTCCAGCCCGGCGCAGAAGGCCGGGCCGTCGGCGCGGATCACCGCGCTGTGCACGCCGCGCCGCGCCGCCTCGTCCAGCGCGTCGATGAACGCGTTGACCGGCTCCAGCGCCAGCGCGTTGCGGCTGCGCGCGCGGTCCAGCGTGACGGTCAGCACGCCGTCGTCGAACTCTGCGCGGATCCCGTCGTCGCTCATGCGCTCCTCCCGGCGTGGCCGCTCATCGGTCCCGGCGCGCGTCGCCGTGCCTGCCGCGCATCGCGCGCGGGCCGCCGCGGCGCGCGCCGTCACGACGCTGCCGGCATCGTCGCTCAGGCGGCGCCGTCGGCAATGCCCAGCTCCTGAAGGATGGCGTCGCGGTCGCCGTCCAGCGCCGGCGGCCCGCGGCGCACCGTGAAGTCGGTGCCGCTCATCGCGACCGGCGTCCCGAAGGTGCGCGTGCGCGCGCCGCCGGGCAGCGTCAGCGGCTGCACCCAGCCGAGCGCGGTCACCTGCGGATCCGCGAGCGCCGCCGCGTAGTCGTTGATCGGCGCGCACGGCACCCCCGCGCGCGTGAAGCGTTGCAGCCACTCGCCGGCGGTCGCGTGCGCGAAGCGCGCTTCCAGCAGGGGCTTGAGCTCGGCCTGGTTGCGTGCGCGATCGGCGGTGGTGAGGAAGCGCGGGTCCGACGCCAGCTCCGGCGCGCCGACGACGTCGCACACGCTGCGCCACAGCTTGTCGTTGCCGGCCGCGATCACGAAGTGGTCGTCGCTCGCGCGGTACGCCTCGTACGGCGCGTTGCGCGGGTGCGCCGCGCCGAGCTTGCGCGGCACCCGGGCGGTGCCGAAGAACTCGCTGGTCTGCAGCGCCGCGATCCCGAGGCTGCAGCCCAGCATCGAGGCGTCCACGTGGCAGCCGAGGCCGGTGTCGCGGCGCCTGAGCAGCGCCGACGCGACGTTGAAGGCCGCGTACAGCCCGGTCGCGAAGTCGCTGATCGGCACCCCGCACTTCACCGGCGGCGCGCCCTCGTGGCCGGTCACGCTCATGATGCCCGACAGCGCCTGCATCGTGACGTCGAAGGCGCCGTCGCGCGAGCGCGGCCCTTGCTGGCCGAAGGCCGAGATGGAGCAGTACACCAGCGCCGGGTTGCGCCGCGACGTCTCCTCGTAGCCGAGGCCCAGGCGCTGCATCGCGCCGGGGCGGTTGTTCTCGATCAGCACGTCGGCGCGATCCGTCAGCGCCGTGGCGACGCGCAGATCCTGCGGGTCCTTGAGATCGAGGGCGATGGAGCGCTTGTTGCGGTTCACCGACGCGAAGTTCTCGCTGTAGCCGTCGGTGATCGGCGGCCACTGGCGCATCGCGTCGCCGGACGGGGGCTCCACCTTCACGACGTCGGCGCCCATGTCCGCGAGCAGCATGCCGCAGAACGGGCCGGCCGCGATCTGGCAGAACTCCACGACCCGCACGCCGTCCATCGGGCGCGGCTGCCCGGCCGCGTCCCGCGCCGCGTCGTCGCTTTCGGAGTCCTCGCGAGCCACCGGCCGTTCCCGCCTTGCCGAGCAGCGGCGATGGTACTGCATCGTCGCCGGGTTCCGGCGCCGGGCTGCGCGGCGCCGGCGCCGTGCCGGACCTGCAGGCGCCGTCGCCCCGGGCCGCGTGTCAGCGCGGCGCGTAGCCGCGCAGCGCGTAGTCGAAGCCGCGCAGCTCGAAGTTGCCCGGATCGCGCAGGTGCCAGTTCGCGTGATACGAGCGGATCTCGGCGATGCGCCCGTCCCGGAAGCGGTACCACTCGGTGCCGCGCAGCACCTCCTCGCGCTCACCGCCGGGCGGGGTCCAGTGCATGGTCCACTCGATCACCGCCTCGTCGCCCTCGACGAGCGCGTGGTCGAGGTGCCAGCGCGCGCGGGTGCGCGGGCCCACCTTCGACCACCACGTGGCAAGCCCGGCGGCGCCGCGCACGGGTTCGTGATCCACGAAGTAGTGCACGACGTCGTCGGTGAAGGTCGAGGTCATCAGTGCGGTGTCGGCCGTGTTGCAGCCGCGGTAGTAGCGCTGGATGGTGTCCAGGTGGGGGTGGCCCGACGTTCGCGTCGTCATGGGGTTCTCCGCTGCGGCCCGTGCGCACGGCATTGTCGCGGATGCGCCCGCCGCCGGGCGAGGCCCGGCCGTGGGCGCTATGCTTGCGCCGACCCGCGGCGCCGCCGGTGCGCGGGGCCCCGGGCGCGATGGAAGGAGCACATGGGCGACGCGGACATCGGACTGATCGGGCTCGCCGTGATGGGCGAGAACCTCGTGCTCAACATGGAGCGCAACGGCTTCAAGGTCGCGGTGTACAACCGCACCACGTCGCGGGTGGACGAGTTCCTCGCCGGACGAGCGCGCGCGAAGCGCATCGTCGGCGCGCGCTCGCCCGAGGAGCTGGTCGCGGCGCTCGCCCGCCCGCGGCGCGTGATGCTGATGGTGCAGGCCGGCGCCGCGGTGGATCGCGTCATCGAGACCCTGCTGCCGCTGCTGGACGACGGCGACGTCGTCATCGACGGCGGCAACTCCAACTGGCAGGACACCACGCGGCGCACCCGCGCGCTCGCCGAGCGCGGCATCCTGTTCGTCGGCACCGGCGTGTCGGGCGGCGAGGAGGGCGCGCTCGAGGGCCCGAGCATCATGCCCGGCGGCAACCCGAAGGCGTGGCCGCACATCGAGCCGCTGTTCAAGGCCATCGCGGCAAAGGCGCCCGACGGCCGCCCGTGCTGCGAGTGGGTCGGCGACGAGGGCGCCGGGCACTACGTGAAGATGGTGCACAACGGCATCGAGTACGGCGACATGCAGATGATCGCCGAGGCCTATGCGCTGCTGCGCGAGCTGGCCGCGGTGGAGCCGGCCGAGATGAGCGCGGTGTTCGCCGAGTGGAACCGCGGCGAGCTCGAGAGCTACCTCGTCGAGATCACGGCCGCGATCCTCGCGAGCGTGGACGAGGACAGCGGCCGGCCGACGGTGGACCTGATCCTCGACGCGGCCGGGCAGAAGGGCACCGGCAAGTGGACCGGCATCGACTCGCTGATGCTGGGCGCGCCGGTCACCGCGATCACCGAGGCGGTGTTCGCGCGCGCGCTGTCCGCGCTCAAGGACGAGCGCGTCGCGGCGGCCCGGGTGCTGCCGGGGCCCGGCGTGCGCTTCGACGGCGACCTCGACGACTTCGCCGCGGACGTGCGCCAGGCGCTGTACGCGTCGAAGATCTGCTCGTACGCGCAGGGCTTCCAGCTGCTCGCGATGGCGGCGAAGGAGCACGGGTGGCGGCTCGACCTCGGCGCGATCGCGCTGATGTGGCGCGGCGGCTGCATCATCCGCGCCGCGTTCCTGGACCACATCAAGTCCGCCTACGACGCGGACCCGTCGCTCGCCAACCTGCTGCTCGCGCCGTACTTCCGCGACGCGGTCGCGGGCGCGCAGGCGGCGTGGCGCCGCGTGGTGGCCACCGCGGTGACCTGCGGCGTGCCGACGCCGGCGTTCGCCAGCGCGCTGGCCTGGTACGACGGCTACCGCAGCGCGCGCCTGCCCGCGAACCTGCTGCAGGCCCAGCGCGACTACTTCGGCGCGCACACCTACGAGCGCGTCGACCGCCCGCGCGGCGAGTTCTTCCACACCAACTGGACCGGTCGCGGCGGCAGCACCGTGTCCACCTCCTACAACGCCTGACGGCGGCGCGCGACGCGACGCAGCGCATGCGCGAGATCATCGAATCCGGCGCCATCGTCGACCTGATGCTGCTGTTCGTCGCGATCGAGGTCGCGCTGCTGCTGCTGATCCGCCGGCGAACCGGCGCCGGCATCGCGCCGCGCGCGCTGCTGCTCAACGTGGGCGCGGGTGCGAGCCTGATGCTCGCGCTGCGCATGGCGCTGGGCGGCGCGGGGTGGGCGTGGATCGCGGCGTGCCTGGTGGGTGCGCTCGCGTTCCACGTCGCGGACCTCGCCGAGCGCTGGCGCCCGGCCCCGGGGCCGTCGACGTAGGCTCGCGGCGCAGGGCCGGCACACCGTCGGCATGCGACGTGCTGCCGGATCCCGGCAGCCTGCTAGAGCGCGCTGCTAGAGCGCGTGGCCGGCGCCGGACGCGACCGGCCGCGGCCGCCGCCGACCCGCGATGACCCGGGCCTGGTGCACCAGCAGGTAGGCCACGCCCAGCGTGCAAGGGGTCGCCCACAGCAGCGGGCTGAACGCCATCGCCGGCATGAAGTTCACGGCGCCGAACGCGAGGAACGCGGTGTAGACGGAGATCCCGGCGCCGACCAGCCCGCGCTGGTGCTGGATCAGCCATTCACCGGGCGGCGGGTCGGCGCGCAGGATGAAGCGCGTGTTGAGCACGCCGGCGGCCACGCCCACCACCGCGATCCCCATCAGCAGCGCCTGCCCGAGCAGCCAGCCCTGCCACGCGCAGTTGATCGCGGCGGCCACGGTGGCCCCCTGCAGCGCGAGGTTCAGCGCGGTGCGGTTGCGGGCGTGGTGCCGGCGGTTGCGCACGCAGGCCCGCCCGTACAGCGACAGGTTGATGGTCAGGATCGCGAGGTACAGCATCATCCAGCCGAAGATCCCGCGCACCAGCGCCGCGTCGTCCGCGAACGGGTGCGTCTCGAGCGGCTTCGCGAGCGTGCACAGGCTGATCCCGGCCGCGAACAGCCCGGTCGCGACCAGGCAGCGCGCGAACAGGCGCCCGTAGCGCGTGTGGTCCGCGCCGCCCTTGCGCCCGAGAATCGGCACCCAGACGGTGACGAGGCCGACGGCGCCGGTGAGGATGTGGGCGACCAGCAGGATGTCGAACAGCAGCATGCGCACGATCCGCCCGCCGCGCCGCGCGTCGCGCGGATCGCCGCCCGGGCCATGAGCCGAAATGTCAGTCTTGCTTGACTATCTCGAATCGTCAACTCAAATTTACACCCCGCCCGGTCCGGGCGGCATCCGGCGGATCCAGGACCCAGTGAGCAGCGCAGCGCACGCCGTCGTGATCGGCAGCGGCCTCGGCGGCCTGGCCGCGGCGATCCGCCTCGGCGCCCGCGGCTACCGGGTCAGCGTGCTGGAGCAGCTCGATGGCCCCGGCGGGCGAGCGTACGTGTACCGCCAGGACGGCTTCACCTTCGACGCCGGCCCGACGATCATCACCGCGCCGTTCCTGCTCGAGGAGCTGTGGGCGCTGTGCGGGCGGCGCCTCGCCGACGACGTCGATCTGCGCCCCCTGGACCCGTTCTACCGCATCCGATTCCACGACGGCGAGCACTTCGACTACAGCGGTGACGACGCCGCGATGAAGGCGCAGGTCGCGCGGTTCAGCCCCGGCGACGTGGCCGGCTACGAGAAGCTGCTCGAGGCGAGCGCCGAGATGTACCGGGTCGGCTTCCAGGACCTGCTGCACGTGTCCTTCGAGTCGCCGTGGCGCATGCTGAAGACGGTGCCGGACCTCGTGCGCACGCAGTTCCACCGCTCGGTGTACGGCCTGGTGTCGCGCTACATCCGGGACCCGCGGCTGCGCCGGGTGTTCAGCTTCCACCCGCTGCTGATCGGCGGCAATCCGTTCACCGCGACCGCGATCTACGCGCTCGTGGGTCACCTCGAGCGCAGTCACGGCGTGCACTTCGCGATGGGCGGCACCGGCAGCATCGTGAACGGACTCGCGTCGCTCGTCGAAGGGCAGGGCGGCGCGATCCGTTACGGCGCCAGGGTCGAGGAGATTCTGGTCGAGCGGGGCCGCGCGGCCGGCGTGCGCCTCGCCGGCGGGGAGACCGTGCGCGCCGCGGTCGTGGTGTCCAACGCCGATTCCGCAACCACCTACCGCCAGCTCGTGCCGCCGGCGCACCGCCGGCGCTGGACCGACGAACGCATCGAGCGCGCCCGCTACTCGATGGGCCTGTTCGTGTGGTACTTCGGCACCCGGCGCCGCTACGAAGACGTGCCGCACCACCTGATCATGCTCGGCGAGCGCTACCGCGGGCTGCTGGAGGACATCTTCGATCGCAAGGTGCTGGCCGACGACTTCAGCCTGTACCTGCACCGGCCCACCGCGACGGATCCGTCGCTGGCCCCCGAGGGCTGCGACGCGTTCTACGTGCTGTCGCCGGTGCCGAACCTCGCGAGCGGCGTGGACTGGCGCCGCGCGGCGGAGCCGTACCGCGCCGCGATCGCGCGCCATCTCGCCGACACCGTGCTGCCCGGGCTGGAGGACGCGGTCGTGACCTCGCGCATGCTCACGCCGCGCGACTTCCAGGACCGGCTGTCGTCGTTCCTCGGCGCCGGCTTCGGGCTGGAGCCGGTGCTCACGCAGACCGCGTGGTTCCGCCCGCACAACCGCAGCGAGGAGATCGGCGGGCTGTACCTCGTGGGGGCGGGCACGCACCCGGGCGCCGGCATGCCGGGGGTGATCTCGTCGGCGAAGGTACTCGACGAGGTGGTGCCGGACCCGGTCTGACTACGGACGCGCGCGCCGCGCGCTCAGCCGGCGTCCTCGCGCCGGTGCACCGTGCACAGGATCTCGCGCGCGGGACGCGTGGTGAGGCGGGCGACCGGGCGCACCGTGTCCGGCGCCTGCGGCCGGAAGTCGAAGCGCCGCGCGAGGCGCGCGAGGATCAGCCCGCTCTCGACGGTCGCGAACGCCGCGCCCACGCACACCCGCGGGCCGAGTCCGAACGCGAGGAAGGTGCCGCCGTCGTCGTCGGCCTCGCGCGCGCGCATGAAGCGGTCGGGGTCGAAGCGGTCCGGGTCGCGCCAGTAGCGGCGATTGCGGTGCGTGACCCACGGCGAGACCATCACCATCGCGCCCTTCTTCACCCGCCGCCCGGCGATGGTGGTGCTCTCGGCCGCGACG
>CBDUCN010000231.1:0-8520 GCA_965365655.1 uncultured Gammaproteobacteria bacterium
CGTGGATGCTACTCGATGCGGGAACGGTGGGTAGCGCGAGGCGGACCACGCGCTGCAGCAGGTCTATTCCTGGCCGGGGGTACGGGGGGCATGCCGACGTTCCGGAGGAAATCAGCATGTCCCCCGTACCCCTGCCGTCCGACATCATCACCGGTTGCACGGCGACCGCGGCCTCACTACGTTAGGGGTCGCCGGGGAACGCACGGTGTTCCAGCTTCGAGGGCCCGCGAGCCGGGCCCGCAGCGCAGGGTGGCGAACGCATGATCAACGTCCTCGTCGCGACGGCCCTCGCGAGCGCGGCAGCCGCCGTCGCGATGGCCGTGCTGTGGCTGCGCGCGCGCGCCGCCGCGCAAGCCGACGCCGGCGCCCTCGCGTCCGAGCTCGACGAGGCGCGCCGGCGCGTCGCGGCGCTCGAGGCGCGCACGTGGCTGGACGACTTTCCGACCGACGCGGTGTTCACGCTCGCGGCCGCCGGCCGCGTGGACGCCGGCGGGCGCGAGCGCTGGCACGGCGTCGTGCGCGACGAGGGCGGGCGCGTCGCGCCGTTCCTGGTCGAGCGCCCGCTCGCGCATCTCGCGCCCGGCGACACCTTCACGTCGGTGCGCGGCCAGCTCGTGAAGCTGGATGCCGCCGGCGCCGGCGCGGCGCCGGCGGCGGCGGGGCACGAGGACGCCACGCTGCTGTTCGACGCCGCGCCCGCACCCGCCGCGTCTCCGCCGCCGGGCGGCGACGGACACGAGGACGTGACGGTGCTCTTCGACCCGCCCGCTCCGGCTCCGGAGCCCGCCGCGGCGCCGGGCGCGGCCGCCGACGAGCGCACCGTGGTCGCCGCGACCGGCGCGCCGCCCGAGGACGACGAGCGCACCGTGTTCATGGCCCCGGGCGGCGCGGCGAAGCCCCGCGATCCGGACGCGGGTCTTCCGTACCTGTCGGTGATCGAGGGTCCGGACGAGGGCCGCCGCTTCGCGGTCCCGTTCTCCGGAGCGAGCGTCGGGCGCGAGTCCCACAACACCGTCGCGCTGTCCGACGGCGGCGCGTCGCGGGTGCACTGCCGCATCGAGTACGAAAACAACCGCTTCGTGCTGCACGACAACAACAGCACCAACGGCACGCTGTGCAACGACGAGCGCGTCACCGCCCGTGAGCTGTCCTTCGGCGACGTGGTGCACGTCGCCGAGACCCGGATGCGCTTCACCTGCGACGGCTACGAGCTTCGCGGCAGCGATCCGGGCGCCGCCGCGCACGCGTTCGAGCAGACGCTCGCGCGCGAGCCGGACTTCGTGCCGGCGCTGCAGAACCTCGCGTTCCTGCTCGAGAAGGACGTCGCGCGCAAGAAGGACGCGCAGCCGCTGTGGGATCGGCTCGCGCGCCTGCAATGATGAGCGGGCGCGCACGGGCAGCTCGCCCGCGCCGGCGCGCATGAGCCGGCGCGTCGCGCAACGTTCGCGCACGCACGCGCCGCCGCGCCGGGGCCCGGCCGCGTGAAGCTGGACGACGGCTTCGGCGCCGAGCGGCTCTCGCTGGACGTCACGCCGCTGCTCGACGTGGTGTTCATCCTGGTGCTGTTCTTCGCGGTCACCACGTCGTTCATCTCGCCGCGCGAGCTGGACGCGCTGAAGGGCAACGTGGTGTCGCTCACCGAGGACAAGCGCAGCCTGGACCGGGAGGTGCGCCGCGTCAGCGCGGCGCTGGACGCGCGCGCCGCCGAGCTCGCGAGCCTCAACGAGCGGCACGCCGAGCTGCGCCTCGAGCACGCACAGATGCTGGAGGCGAAGCGCGCCGAGGTCGCGGCGCTCGAGAGCCGGCTCGACGCGCAGCGCGCCGACAGCGAGAAGATGCGCTGGATGATGGCGGCGCTGGAGGAGGACAAGGCCGGTATCGAGAAGACCCTGGCCGACAGCACGCGAACCAACGCGAGCCTGCGCGAGCAGCTCGAGCAGGCCTATCGCGACTACCGGGGCGTGCAGATCGCGCTCGAGGATCTGCGCGACGAGCACCGCGCGCAGGCGCAGGCGCTCGCGAGCACGCATACCGACCTCACCGGTGCGCGCGCGCGCGCCGCGTCGCTGGAGGACCGGGTCGCGGGCCTGTCGGCCACGGTGCAGGAGACCTCCGAGCGCGAGCGGCTCCTGCAGGCGCTGATCCGGCAAAAGGCCGCCGAGGCCGCGGCCGCCGCCGACGCCGCGGCCGCACGCCTCGGCGACGCCGAGCAGCGCCTCGACGCCGCGCAGCAACGCGGCGAGGCGCTCGCGCGCCGGGTCGCGGCGCTGCAGGCGGACCTCGGCACGCGCGCCGACGACGAGCGCCTGCTGCGCGCGCTGCTCGCGGAGAAGGCCGGGCAGGCGGCCGACCTCGACCGGCGCCTGTCGTCGGCCGAGGGCGACCGCGCGGCGCTCGCAGGCGAGCTCGCGGGCCTTCGGACCCTGAGCGCGGAGCAGGCCGACGAGGTGCGCAGCCTGCGCGCCCGCGTCGCGAGGATGGACACGGAGCTCGCGAAGTTCCGCGAGATCGCGGACCTGGACCGCGAGCAGATCGAGCGCATCGTGCGCGCGCAGGAGCGGCTGCGCGCGGGCCTGGGCGAGTACCTCGAGGACAACCGCATCGGCATCACGCGCGATCGCGAGCGCCTGACACTGCAGCTCTCGGACCGCATCCTGTTCGCGTCCGGCAGCGCGTCCATCCGCGCCGACGGCCTGGAGGTGCTGCGCCGGCTCGGCGAGCTGCTGCGCGAGCGCCTCGACGTGCTGGAGGTGCAGGTGGGCGGGCACACCGACAACGTGCCGCTGAGCGGCGCGCGCGGCGGCCTGCTGTCCGACAACTGGGGCCTGAGCGCGGCGCGCGCGGTGAGCGTGGTCGACTTCCTGCAGGACGAGGTCGGGCTGGACCCCGATCGCCTGTCGGCGGTCGGCTACGGCGAGCACCGCCCGGTCGCCCCCAACGACACGCCGCAGGGCCGCGCGCGCAACCGCCGCATCGAAATCGTGCTGCTGCCGCGCTGAAGGCCCGTGCACGAATCACGACCGCATTGACACGGCACAGCGTCTCGAGGGATCTGCAATGGACACCGTCACCGCCGTCATCGACAAGGGCGGGCCGCTCATCTGGCCCCTGTTCGCGCTGCTGCTGTGGGGCATCGGCATCATCGCGTTCAAGTGGGCCACGCTGAAACGCAGCCGCATCGTGGACCCCGGGGTGGTCGGCCGCGTCGAGGAGCTGCTGCTCGCGGGCAAGGTCCCCGAGGCCACCGCGTACTGCAAGCAGCATCCGCTGCCGATCACCCGCGTGGTGCTCGCCGGCATCGTCAACTACGACAAGAGCGAGTCCGAGCTCAAGGAGATCCTCGAGGAGGCGGGCCGCCAGGAGGTGCCCGGCATCCGCAGCCATCTCACCGCGCTCGGCACGATCGCGAGCGTCGCGCCGCTGCTCGGGCTGCTGGGCACCGTGCTCGGCATGATCTCGGTGTTCTCGGTGCTCTCCGCGCAGGAGGCCATCGACGCCAGCCAGCTCGCGGGCGGCATCTCGGAGGCGCTCACCACCACGGCGGTCGGCATGGTGATCGCGGTGCCCACGCTCGCGTTCTACAACTTCTTCATCAGCAAGGTGCAGGCGCTGATCCTGGAGATGGAGAAGATATCGCTGCACATGGTCGCGGTGCTGAAACGGATCTGAGGAGCGCAACGGGTGGCCACGCACGCGTACACGGCACTGCCACGGAGAGGTCCGATGATCGCAAACGCTGGCGTCGCGCGGCACGCCGGCGCATCGCGCGCGCCGGTGCGCGTGCACGCCGCGATCAGCGGGTGGGCCCGCGTCGCGGCTGCCATGGTGCTCGCGCTGGGCGCCGCCGCGGCGGACGCGCAGGCACCCGACGAGGTCTGGCGCGGCCACCTCGAAGCGGCCGACGCGGCGCTCGCGCGCGGCGAGCCGGCCGACGCGCTGCGGCGCCTCGAGGCCGCGGTCGCGGTCGCGGCGGACCTCGGCGAGGACGACTGGCGCCTCGCCGGCGCGCTGAACAACCTCGGCGAGGCGCAGCGCGCGCTCGCGCGCTACGCCGATGCCGATGCGTCGTTCCGGCGCGCCGCCGCGATCCACGAGCAGGTGTTCGGTGCGAACGCGCTGCCGCTGGTGCCGGTGCTCTCGAACCAGGCGCTGCTGTCGCTGGCGCGCGGACGCGTGGACGCGGCGCAGGCGCTCCTGGAACGCGCCGTCGCGATCGCCGAAGCGGCGCAGGATCCGTCTCGCCGCGCGGCGCTGACCGCGGACCTGCTCGCGGTGCGCGCGCGGGTGGCCCTCGCGGCCGGGCGGCCCGCGGACGCGCTGGCGGACGCCGGGCGCGCCCGCGCGTTGCTCGGCGACGGGGCCGCGCCGGCAGCACGCGCAGCGGTGTCGCGATCGCTCGCCGACGCGGCGCTGGCCGCGGGGCACCTTGCCGACGCGGCCGAGCACGCGGCGCGCGCGGAGCGCGACGCCGGCGAGGCCGGCCGTCCGGCGGCGCTCGCGACGCAGGCCCGGATCGCGCTCGCGCGCGACGACGCGGCCGGCGCCGAGGCCCTGCTGGAGCAGGCGCTGGCGCTGGCCGAGCGCACGCTGGGCGAAGCGCATCCGGACCTCGTCGATCTGCTGGAGCCGCTGGGCCGCGCACAGGCGGCCCTCGGACGCGCGGACGCGGCCGAGGCCAGCTACCGGCGCGCGCTCGCGATCGCGGAGGCCTCGCTCGCCCCGGATCACCCGCAGGCCGCGATCAGCCTGCTCGCGCTGGGCGATCTCTACGTGCAGCGCGCGCGCTTCGCCGACGCGGACCGGATGCTGGACCGCGCGCTGGCGGTTGTGCAGCCGGCGCTGGGCGCGGCGCATCCGCGCACCGCGCAGACGCAGATCGCGCGTGCGCGCCTCGCCGCGGCGCAGGGGCGCTACGCGCAGGCGCTCGAGCGCCTGGCCCTCGCCCGCGAGGCGCTAGAGGCCTCGCTGGGCGCGGCGCACCCGGCGGTGGCGGACGCGATCGGCCACGAGGCCGGGACGCGGCTCGCGCTGGCGGATGCACGCGCCGCGGAGACCCTGCACCAGCGTGCGCTGGACCTGCGCGCCGCGGCGCTGGGCGCCGGGCACCCGGACCAGGCGCGGGATCACGTGGGCCTCGCCGACGCCGCGCTGGCACTCGGCCGTCACGCCGCGGCCGCCGACAGCGCCGAACGCGCCGAGTCCGTGCTGCAGGCGGCGCTGGGTGCCGAGCATCCGCGGCTCGCCGCGGCGCTGTCGCGGCGCGCCGACGCGCTGCTGGCGCTCGGCCGCGGCGACGACGCGGAAGCCCTGCTGCGCCGCGCCCTCGCGCTCGCCGAGGCCGGGCGCGAGGACGGCGATCCCGCGATCGCCGACGCGCTGGGCGACCTGGCCGCGCTGCTCGAGGCGCGCGAGCGCGCCGCCGAGGCGCTGCCGTTGCGCGAGCGCGCGGCCGACGCGCTCGCGGCGCGCCTCGGCGCCGAGCACCCGCGCGCCGCCGGCGCGAAAGCCGATCTCGCGACGACGCTCGCGGCGCTGGGGCGGCTCGCCGACGCGGAACGGGCGCACCGCGACGCGCTGGCCGTGCGCGAGAAGGTGTTCGGCTTCGAGCACCCGCTGATCGCGCCCAGCCTGCTCGCGGTCGCCGAGATGCAGATGAGCCTCGGACGCTACGCGCAGGCCCGGCCGCTGCTGGAACGCGCGCAGCGGGTGACGGCCGACGCGTGGGGCGCGGCTCACCCCCGCGCGCTGGAGGCGGGCCTCGCGCTGGCCCGGCTCGCGCGCGTGCAGGGCCGGCACGCGGACGCGGCGGCGATCCTCGGCGACGCGCACGACGCGGTGCAGGCGCTCGCGCCCGACCATCCCGGGCTCGCGCCGGTGCTCGACGAGTCCGCCCGCCTCGCGCTGGACCGCGGCCAGGCCGCCGACGCGCTCGCGTCGTTCGAGCGCGCGATGGCGCTGCGCGCGGCCGCGCACCCGATGACGCGCAGCGGGCGCGCCGCGGGACTGGAGCGACTGGCGCGCGCGCACGCCGACGCCGGCTCGCCGGCCGAGGCCCGCGATCGGCTGGAGGAAGCGCTGGCGCTGCGCGAGGCGAGCCAGGGCCGCGAGCATCCGGCGCTGGCCGCGCCGCTGACGGCGCTCGCCGCTGCGCGCGAGGACTCCGGGGACGCCGCGGCCGCCGAGGCGCTGCTGCGCCGCGCGGCCGGCATCCTCGACGCGGCGCTGGGCGCGGAGCACCCGCAGGCCGCCGCCGCCCGGGTCGCGCTGGCCGGGTGGCTGCGCCGCCAGGGACGCACGGAGGACGCGCTCGCGCTGCTTAAGCCGGCCCTGTCGGCGCAGGAAGCCGCACTGGGCGACGAGCACCCGCAGGTCGCGGACACGCTGATCGAGATCGCGGCCGCCGACGACGCGGCGGGCCGCGCCGCCGACGCCGAGCGTGCGTACAAGCGTGCGCTGGCCATCCAGCAGGCGACACTGGGCTTCGAGCACCCACGGGTCGCGGGCACCCTGCTCGCGCTGGGCGACCTGCAGCGCCGCGAGGGCCGCGCCGGCGAGGCCGAGCCGGTACTGCGCCGCGCGCTGCGCATCCGGCGCGCGGCGTACGGCGACGAGCACGTGCGCACCGCCGACGCGCTGGAAGCGCTGGGCGCGCTGCTCGTCGACCAGGACCGCCTGGAGGACGCCGAGGCCGCGTACCGCGACGCCTTCGCGATCCGCGAGCGCGCGCTGGGCGAGAGCGACCCGCGCCTCGCGCGCGCGCTGCGCAACCTCGCGGCGATCGGCTACGCGCGCGGGCGCTACGACGAGGCGGCACCGCTGATCGAGCGCGCACGGGCACTGGGCGGCAACTGATCCGGGCTCGCGACGCGACCGCGGATCGTCGCGCCCGGCCGTGAACCGCAGGCACCCGGAGACGCTGACGGCGCGGACAACGCACGGCGCACGACGGCCATCGGATCGAAGAGGCCCGCTCGCGGGACGCACGGCGCCCGCTACCGATCGCCGCGTCCGTCGCGTTCCGTGCGTCCGTGCGCCAATGACGGCCGCACCGATCCACGCGCACGACGCCGGTCGCGGCATCGGCCCGGGCGCATCGATCCGCACGCCGGGCGCCGCACCGGCCGCTCAGCCCAGCTCGCGCACCAGCCTGAACCCGGTCGCGGCGTCGGCGCCGCCGCCGTCGGCGTCGCGCATCTCGATGCCGCAGTCCACCAGCGAGTCGCTGAACGCGCCGCCGCGAACCGCGACACCGCCGCCGGCGCTGACCCACTCGCGGGCGTTGCCGACGTAGTTGATCAGGCCCCAGCCGTTCGCGGCGCCGGTCTCGGCGCTGACGAGATCGTGGCCCTTGATCAACGTGCCGCCCTGCATCACCCGGCAGTTGAAGTCCTTGCCCGGCTGCGTGCCGCCGGCGCGCGCGGCGTACTCCCACTCGCGCTCCGTCGGCAGGCGATAGGTCGCGCCGCTCTGCTCGCTCAGCCACGCCGCGAACGCGCGCACGCGATCCAGCGCCACGCCGGTCGCGGGGAGGCTGTCGGCGCCGCGCAGCGGCGTGCACGCGCCGCTCGCGCTGCAGTAGCGGTTGAAGTCGCCGACCGTGACCTCGGTGCGCCCGATGGCGAACGCGCCGAGACCGTCGCCCGCGGGCACGACGACCAGGGTCGGTCCGCGCGCGCCCGCGACGGTGTCGTGGCAGCGCCCGCGGCGGCGCTTGCCGTGCCCGGCCAGTGACGGCACGCACTCGCCGCGGCGCACCGCCTTGGTCTGCTCCAGCTTCGCGAGCGCCGCGCCGTAGTCGGGATTGTCCGACCACAGCGCGATGGCCGAGTCCAGGTGCTGACGCGCGGTGCGAAGCTGGCGTGCCCGCACGGCACGCCGGTAGCGCTCGAACGCGGCACCGGCCTCGCCGCGGCGGCGCTCGATCTCGGCGCGGAACTCCTCCAGGTTGGTCGCGTCGGGCTGCTCGGCGCGCACCTTCTCGGCGGTGCGCGCGGCGGCGTTCAGCTCGCCGTCTGCGACCTGCTCGAGGCCCAGCGACGCGATGAGCTGCGACGGCTTCGGCCCCTCGATGTCGCCGCGGTTGCGGAACAGGCCGATCGCCTGCGCAGCATCGAGCAGGGTGTTGTGCGCCGGCGCGTCCTTGCTGCCGGCGAGCGCGTCCAGGCGCCGCTCCAGGGTCTGCCCGATCGCGCGGCGCAGCGCCGCGTCCCGCTCCGGGTACAGCGCACGGAAGCCCGACAGCGGCCGCGCGAGCGCCGCCACCGCCCGCGGCGACCCGGACGCGGCGGACGCGAGCCGCGCCGCGACCCGCTTTGCCGCCGCGTCGGACAGCGCGGGCGCGTCCCAGGTCCGGCTCGCCGGCGCGCCGACGGTCGCGCCCGGCACGGCCGCGTCACCGCTCGCGGCCGCGCGCGCCGCGCGGCGCGGCGCGCCCGCGTCGGGCGGCCCGATCCCGTCCGCGGCGGCGCTCGGCGCGCCGCGGCGCTGCAGCGCGAGCGCGCGCGACACCACCGCGTCGCG
>CBDUCN010000232.1:0-8500 GCA_965365655.1 uncultured Gammaproteobacteria bacterium
ACCGACGCGATACCCGGCATCGTCGATGACGACTACCGCTCGCCGCGCCTGCGCAGCTTCCGCTTCGGCTACACCGATCCGTTCGCCCGCGAGATCTACGGCCGCGTGCACGAAGCCGGTGCGACGCTGCTCGCGACGCCGTACTCGCGGCTGTTCGTGGACGTCAACCGCGCGCGCGGCGACTTCGAGCTGCATCGCGGCGAGGTTCGCTCGCGGCGCGGCGTGATCCGCACCCACGTGCGCGACGACGCGCCGGTGTTCCGCCGGCCGCTGGGCGCCGCGGCGGCGGAGCGCATGCTGACGCGCTTCTATGATCCGTATCACCGCGCGCTGCGCGAGGAGCTGCGCCGCCTGTGCGGTGACTTCGGCCATGCCGTGCTGCTCGATGCGCATACCGCGAGCGGCCCGCGCATCCGCGCGCACGAGGTGGTGATCGGAACCCGCCGCGGCGCCACCTGCAGCGCGGCGCTCGCCGACGGGCTCGCCGGCGTGGTCCGCGAGCACGGCTTCGAGTGCCGTTTCGACGTGCCGGGCTACGTGGGCGGGCACATCGTGCGCACCTACGGCGCGCGCGACGGCGCGGTGCAGGCCGTGCAGCTCGAGTTCAACGCGCTGCGCATCATGGGCGTCGAGCGCGGCGAGTTCGTCGCGGCCGCGAGCCGCGGCACGTTGCCGGCGCACGATCGCGCGGCGCTCGAGCGCTGTGCGGCCTGCGTGCGGGACGCCGTCGGGTGGCTGGGTCGCCGGCGCAGCGCTCACGCGGCGCTGCCCGCGGGAGGAGCGGGATGAACGGCACGTGCGTCGACGTCGCGGAGCCGGCGCAGCGCGGGCGGATTCCGCCCGTGTGACAGCGGCCCTGCGGGTACGCGAACCCGATGTCCGGCCCGCCCGATCGATGTGCGGATGCCATGACGGTGTCACCCACCGGCGCGTCGCGCATGCGCACGCCGGCGCCGAGCGGGTGATCGAGGCGAGGCGCGCGGGCGGGCGCGGCCTCAGATCTCCCGCGTCGCGAGGAATCTCACGTCGGGCCAGCGCTCCTCGGTGAGGTTCAGGTTCACGCGGCTGGGCGCGAGATAGGTCAGCGCGCCCGCGCTGTCGAGCGCGAGGCGCGGCTCGTTCTTGCGCCTGAAGTCCTCGAGCATCTTCGCGTCGTCGCACTCGATCCAGCGCGCGGTGACCACGTCGATGGGATCGTAGGCGCTTTCCACGCCGTACTCGTTCTTCAGCCGGTACGCGACGACGTCGAACTGCAGCACGCCGACGGCGCCGAGGATCACGTCGTTGCTGATCAGCGGGCGGAACACCTGGGTGGCGCCCTCCTCGCTCAGCTGATCGAGCCCCTTGTTCAGCGCCTTCATGCGCAGCGGGTCCTTCAGCAGCACGCGCCGGAACAGCTCCGGCGCGAAGCTCGGGATGCCCTGGAAGCGCAGCGACTCGCCCTCGGTGAAGGTGTCGCCGATGCGGATGGTGCCGTGGTTGTGCAGCCCGAGGATGTCGCCGGCGTACGCGTCCTCGGCGGCCTCGCGCTCCTGCGCCATGAAGGTGATCGCGTTGCTGATCTGCACGTCCTTGCCGGTGCGCACCTGGCGAAGCCGCATGCCCTTGCGGTACTGGCCGGAGGTGACGCGCAGGAACGCGACCCGGTCGTGATGGTTCGGGTCCATGTTCGCCTGCACCTTGAACACGAAGCCGGAGAACTTCTCCTCGTCCGCGCCCACCTCGCGCTCCGCGGCGGCGCGCGAGCGCGGCGGCGGTGCGAACTCGACGAACGAGTCGAGCAGCTCGTCGACGCCGAAGTTGTTGATCGCGGAGCCGAAGAACACCGGCGTCTGCTCGCCGGCGAGGTACGCGTCCACGTCGAACGGATGGCTCGCGCCGCGCACCAGCTCGACCTGCTCGCGCAGCTCGTCGGCCTGGGTGCCGATGCGCTCGTCCAGCGCCGGGTTGTCCAGGCCCTGCACCACCTCGCCGGCCGCGATGCGCCCGCCGTGCTGCGCGCTGAAGAAGTGCACCCGGTCGTGCATCAGGTGGTACACGCCGCGGAAGTGCTTGCCGCTGCCGATCGGCCACGTGATCGGCGCGCACTGGATCTTCAGCACCGACTCGACCTCGTCGAGCAGCTCCATCGGGTCGCGGCTGTCGCGGTCGAGCTTGTTGACGAAGGTCATGATCGGCGTCGTGCGCAGCCGGCACACCTCCATCAGCTTGATCGTGCGCTCCTCGACGCCGCGCGCGGCGTCGATCACCATCAGCGCCGAGTCGACGGCGGTCAGCGTGCGGTAGGTGTCCTCGGAGAAGTCGGCGTGACCCGGCGTGTCGAGCAGGTTCACGATGCGCCCCTTGTACGGGAACTGCATTACCGACGAGGTCACCGAGATGCCGCGCTGCTTCTCGAGCTCCATCCAGTCCGACGTCGCGTGGCGCGCGGCCTTGCGCCCCTTGACCGTGCCGGCGAGCTGGATCGCGCCGCCGAACAGCAGCAGCTTCTCGGTCAGCGTGGTCTTGCCGGCGTCCGGATGCGAGATGATCGCGAAGGAGCGGCGGCGGTGTATCTGCTCGACGGTGCGGTTCATGACGGGCCCCGGCGGGGGGCGGGCGGTTCGGGAAAAGCCGTCAAGTATAGCCGCGCCGTCGGGTTCCGCGGCTATAGTGGGGCGCTTTTTCGACGTGCCGACCGCGCCATGACCCATCCCGTCGCCCTCGCCGTCGAGAACCTGCGCAAGACCTACGCCGCGGGTCCCGAGGCGCTGAAGGGCGTCAGCCTGTCGGTCGCGGCCGGAGACTTCTTCGCGCTGCTGGGCCCCAACGGCGCCGGCAAGTCCACCCTGATCGGCATCGTCAGCTCGCTGGTGACCGCGAGCGAGGGCCGGGTGTCGCTGTTCGGGATCGACCTCGCGGCGCACCCGTCCGAGGCCAAGGCGCTGCTCGGCGTGGTGCCCCAGGAGTTCAACTTCAACCTCTGGGAGCCGCCGCTGGACATCGTCGTGAACCAGGCCGGCTACTACGGGATCGCCAGAGGCCAGGCGCTGGAGCGCGCCGAGCGCTACCTGAAGCAGCTCGATCTGTGGGAGCAGCGGGCGAGGCCGTCGCGCCAGCTCTCCGGCGGCATGAAGCGCCGCCTGATGATCGCGCGCGCGCTGGTGCACGAGCCGCGCCTGCTGATCCTCGACGAGCCCACCGCCGGGGTGGACATCGAGATCCGCCGCTCGATGTGGCACTTCCTGCGCGAGCTGAACGCCGCGGGCACCACCATCATCCTGACGACGCACTACCTGGAGGAGGCGGAGAGCCTGTGCGAGCACATCGCGATCATCGACGACGGCGAGCTCGTGGAGAACACCGACATGAAGTCGCTGCTCGCGAAGCTGTCCGCCGAGACCTTCGTGCTCGACGTCGGCGGCGCGCTGGATGCGGCGCCGCGCGTCGGGGGCTACCGGGTGCGGCTGCGTGACCCCACCACGCTGGAGGTGGAGGTCTCCAAGGAGCGCGGCATCAACGCGCTGTTCGCCGAGCTCTCGCGCCAGGGCGTGGAGGTGCTCAGCATGCGCAACAAGGCCAACCGCCTCGAAGAGCTGTTCCTGCGGCTGATCGACGAGAACGACCTCGCCGGCGACGCGACCGAGCCGAACCCCTCCGCCCCGGTCGCGGTGGAGCGGCGCGAGGACCCGCTGGCGTGAGCGCGGACGTGCGCGTCGTCGCGTTCCTGACCATCCTGCGCAAGGAGGTGCGCCGCTTCCTGCGCATCTGGACCCAGACCCTCGTGCCGCCGGCGGTCACGATGAGCCTCTACTTCGTGATCTTCGGCAACCTGATCGGCCCCCGGATCGGCGAGATGGACGGCATCCGCTACATCGACTACATCGCGCCGGGCCTGATCATGATGTCGGTGATCACGAACAGCTACTCCAACGTGGTGTCGTCGTTCTACAGCGCGCGCTTCCAGCGCTACGTCGAGGAGATGCTGGTCTCGCCGACGCCGTACTGGGTGATCGTCGCCGGCTACGTCGGCGGCGGCGTTGCGCGCGGGCTGTGCGTCGGGCTCGCGGTCACGTCGGTGTCGATGTTCTTCGCCGATCTGCAGGTGCACCACGCGCTGGTGACGGTCGCCGTGGTGCTGCTCACCGCGACGCTGTTCTCGCTGATGGGCTTCATCAACGCGCTGTTCGCGCGCAGCTTCGACGACATCTCCATCGTGCCCACCTTCGTGCTCACGCCGCTCACGTACCTGGGCGGCGTGTTCTACTCGATCTCGCTGCTGTCGGAGTTCTGGCGCGGCGTGTCGCTGTTCAACCCCATCCTGTACATGGTGAACGCGTTCCGCTACGGCATCCTGGGCGTGAGCGACATCCCGCTCGGGATCGCGTTCACCCTGATCGCGGTGTTCACGGTGGGGCTGTACGCGCTGTGCCTGTGGCTGCTCGCGCGGGGGGTGGGGATCCGCAGCTGAGCCCGCGGCTCGCCTGCGCGCCCACCGCGCCGCCGCCGGGCCGCAGCCCCCGCGGTCCGACGCACGGATGCCCGACGGGTGTGAGGAAAATCACGGCGGCCCCGGGGGGGCGGGTGGACAATCCCCCGAAGTCAGTGCCGGCCACGGGGCGACGATGATCCCGACCGTGATCCACCAGACCTGGAAGAGCGCCGAGGTCCCCGGCCGGTGGTCGGCCAGCGCTCGCAGCTGGTCCCGTCATCACCCGGCGTGGTCGCATCGGCTGTGGAGCGATGCCGCCGCCCGCACGCTGATCGCGCGCTGCCTGCCCCGCCACCTCGCGAGCTACGACGCGCTGCCGTACGGGATCTCGCGGGCCGACTTCATCCGCTACGCGGTGATCTACCTGCACGGCGGGGTCTACACGGACCTCGACATCGAGTGCCTGCGCGCGCAGGACGCGCTGTGCCGGCAGCACGACCTGGTGCTGGTCGAGGAGCCGGCCTCGCAGGCGCGGCGGCTCGGCGTGGCGCGGCTGCTGTCGAACGCCTGGTTCGCGGCGTGCCCGGGACATCCGTTCGTGCGCGCGCTGCTCGACGAGGCGGCGCGCTGCGGCCCGGACGCGGTCACCCACATGGACGTGCTGTCGTCGACCGGGCCGCTGATGGTGCAGCGGGTGTTCGAGCGCGGTGCGTCCGTCGCCGCGGAGGTGCTGCCCGCCGACGCGTTCTTCCGGTATCCGGCAGGGTCCCGCGGCCTCGAGCTGCTGGCCGGCGGCGGCGCGGTCGCACACCGGCTGCGCCGGCGGCTGCGCGAGCAGGGCGCCCTCGGCATCCACTACTGGAGCAATTCCTGGGTGGGCGAGCTCAGCGGCGCGCTGGTGAACCCGCGCCCGCACGCGGTGCCGGGCTTCGTCTTCATCCAGGGGCTGGACTCGCCGGGGCACGACGTGCGCAACGGCGGGCGCGACATCCCGAGGCTCGCGCGCGACGCGCTCGCGCACGACGACGTGATCGCGTTCAACACCGACGGCTTCATGAAGACCCGCCTGCGCACCGCGGCCGAGTGGGCGCGCATGGGCGAGCGCGGCGGCAACGAGGGCCTGTACATTCGCGCCGATCGGCTCACGCCGCGCGCGCTCGCCGAGGCCCGGGCGCGCAGCGCCCGCGAGCACCCGTCACCGGTCGGCCCGCGGTCGATCCGGGACGACACACTGGAGGAGCAACGACATGTCGAATGAACCGAAATCCCCGGCTGGCGCGACCCCCGGCTCCGCGGCCGGGGAGCCCGATCCGAGCGAGCTCACCGAAGAGGAGCTGAAGGCCGTGGCCGGCGCCGGGATCCGCTACAACTTCGCGCGTTCCACGTCCGGGTCGGAGATCCTGACGGCGGCGACCAGCACGGTGCTGCGCAAGGGCGACTGAGACGCAACAGCTCGCCCGCCGCGGCGGCGGCGGGCGAGCGTCGCGGCGTCTGCGGCCCGGCCGCCGGCGAGCGTCACGCCTGCGGCCGGCCGGCCGTGGCGCCGCGCGCCGGGTGCCACTCGCGCAGCCGCTCGCAGGCGCGCGCGAGGCCCTGCTCGTGCGCGAGTCGCCGCGCGAGCTCCGCGGCGCGCTCGCGTGCCGCGCGCGACAGCACCTTGTCGCTGAGCACGCGCGCGATGCCGTCGGCCGTCGCCCGGTGCGGGTGCACGGCGGCGCCCGCGCCGAGCTGCACCACGCGCAGCGCATTGAACATCTGATCGTTGCCGTACGGCTCGATCAGCAGCGGCGTGCCGGCCTGGAGGGCGCGGCCGACGCTGCCGATGCCGCCGTGGCAGATCACCGCCGACGCGCGCGGGAACACCCAGTCGTGGGGGGCGGAGTCGACGACGTGCACCGGCGCCGCGTCGCGCGCGTCGGCGACCTGCGCGCGATCGAATCCCGCCCATCCCGCGATCACCAGCAGCGGCAGGCCCAGCGACGCCGCCGCGTCGCGGTAGCGCGACAGCACCGCGTGCGGCGCCTCGAGCGGCAGGCTGCTGAAGCTCAGCACCAGCGGCGCCGGCGAGCGGCGCATGAACTCGCGCAGCGCGCGGTCGGGGCTCCAGTCGGCGGGCGTCGTGACGTCGGGCCACCAGAAGCCGGTCGCGTCGATGCCCGGGTGGACCTCGGGGTCGGGCGCGAAGAACTCGCGGCTGCACGCGAGCAGGCCGCGCGCGGACACGAGGTGCCGGCGCGCGTCGTCGTGCAGCGGCGCGAGGCCCAGCGAGCGGCGCAGCGCGTCGAAGAACTCCGAGAATCGCCGGTCCAGGGCGCGCGTGGCGTCGTCGCGCGGCGCGACGTCGTCGGTCGCGAGCGCGGCCGGCATCAGCGCGACGCTCACCCACGGCACGCGTGCGAGCTCCGCGGCGATGCGCCCGTGCGGCACCTGCACCGGCGCGAGCAGGCCGCGCGCGCCGCGTTCCCGGCACAGCCGTGCGAGCTGCCGGCACTCCGACGCGATGACCGGCGCGAGCGCGGGCGACAGCGCCGCCTGCGCGTGCGGGTGTCGCCAGTGGTCGTAGGTCCACGCGTGCCGCCGGGCCTCGCGCGGCCCGAAGGTCTCGCCGAACGGCACCGCGCGCAGCCCCAGGGCCCGGGCCCGCGGGAGCATCGCGTCGTTGATCGCGAGCACGCTCGGTACGCCGCGATCCTGCAGCGCTCGCGCGAGCGCGAAGAAGGGCGCGTGGTCACCGAGGGTTCCCGCGCAGGTCATGACCCAGGGCGCGTCGTGCATGCTCAGCTGCGGGTCAATCGCCCGCCGTCGCGAGACGTTCCCCGAGTGTGCCCGGCGGCGCACGCGGGTGCACGGACTCGCGCGCGGCGCGGCCGGGCCGGCAGTGCCGCGGGCGCCGCGGCGCGCACTCGCGGACGCGTTGCGGCACGCGCGGCGATCGATGCACGGCCGGTCAGTCGTGCAGCGGGTGCACGACCTCGAGCTGCGGCATCGCCCAGCACGTCAGCCCCAGGTCGCGCGCCATCATCGCGAGGCCTTCCGTCTCGATGTGCCGCGCGTGCGGGTACGCGGGAAAGCACAGCCCCTCGCGGTGCAGGTCGGCGCGCACCAGCAGCGCGGCGCCGCCGACGCCGTCCACCGGGATCAGCGCGTGATCGCGAAGCTCGTCCAGGTATCGCCGGCCGAGCCCGCGCGGCGGCTGCAGGATGCCGTCCACCACGTGCGGCGACCAGTCGATGCCGCGCGCCGCGTCGGTCAGCACGAAGGTGTTCAGGTCGAAGCTGGGCCCGCCCGGGCGGGTCACGCAGTGTGCGGTCACGATGTCCTTGCCGGCGCCGAGCAGCCGTTGCACGAGGTCGCGCGGAACCTCGCTGAGGTCGACGTCCAGCCACAGCACCCAATCCTCGTCCCGCAGCGCGGCCGAGAGCAGCGCGTTGCGGCTGCGCGCGAGGACCGCGCGGCGCTCGCGCTGATGCTCGCGCGCGTGGCGCGGCCCGTGCAGTCGATAGCCGAAGTCACGCTTGCGCGCGGTGAAGCGGGCAAATCGACCCGACAGCGCGTCGCGCGAGCGCTCGATCTGCGCCCAGGTCGCGTCGCGGCTGTCGCTCTCCAGCACGCCGACGGACAGCCGCCGCCGGTCGTAGTCGAGGCCGGCGAGGTTCTGAAGATGGCGGTCGAGGAAGCGGGCGGCGTCCTTGACCGGCGTCAGCACCAGCACCGTCGGTGCGTCGCCGGGCGCGGCCACGAGCGCCGGCGCGGGCGGCATGCCGGGTGCGGAAGCGGGCGACGTGCCGGGCGCGGGGCGCGTGGAAGCTGCGGGTGCGTCCGCCGGCGCCGTCACCCCGTCGAGCGCCGCCGTCAGATCGATCGGCATCCGCTTCGACAGCGCGATCATCGCCTGCACGTAGTCGCAGCCCTCGTCCACCGCCTCGGCCGCGCGGAACAGCGCTTCGAAGTGCTCCGTGTCGAAGGTGTTCGCGCCGTGGAACACGTAGACGTAGAGCCATGGAGCATCCAGGATCACCGCGCGCCCGTCGCGCAGGATGCGGGTGACCAGCGCGGTGTCCTCGCCCCGGGGCTGCTCCGGGTAGTCGT
>CBDUCN010000233.1:0-8452 GCA_965365655.1 uncultured Gammaproteobacteria bacterium
TCCAGCGTGAGGTCCGGGGCCGCGTGCAGCGTTTCCGCCGGCTCGTCGACGTCGGTGTCGGCCCCGGCATCGTCCAGCGTGAGCTCCTCGGCGGCCTCGGCCGGCTCCTCGACCTCGGTGTCGGCGCCGGCGTCTACCGGCGGCGTCTCCTCGCGGTGGACCGGCGCCTCTTCCTGCGCGTCGAGGTCCGCCGCCGCGGCCGTGCGCGCATCGAGCTGGAAGTCCAGGGCCGGCGCCGCCGCGGCGGCCTCTGCGGGTGCGTGACCGGCGGCCCGCCGTGCGTCCGTGAGCGCCTCGCGCAGGCGCACCACCTCCGATTCCAGGCGCCGGCGCTCGTCCTCCAGAAGCGCCTCCTGCTCGGCGAGGCGGGTCTCGTAGCCGCTGCGCACGTTTGCGAGGCGGGTGTCGAATTCGGCCAGCAACCTGGCCACGTGCGCCTCCACCTGGCCCCGCATCTGTCCCTCGCGGGACTCCTGCTCTGCTTCGAGCTCGGCGATGCGCGCGGCGGACGCCGCCTCCGCGGCCTCGCGTGCGTCCGCGTCCGCTTCCTCGCGGTAGCGGGCGTAGGCGGTGTCGAGGCGCTGGCGCTCCTCGGCGATCGCCTTCTCCACGGTTTCCGTCCAGTCCGACTTCTCGCGGCTGAGGTCGCCTTCGCGCTCGGCCAGCGCCTGCTCGCGGGCGGCCAGCGCGGCCCGCTGCTCCTGCAGCTCGGCCTCCTGCTCCGCGCGCCGCGCCTCGAGCGCCGTGCGCTCCTCGTTCGCGGCCGTCTCACGGGCGTTCAGCTCTTCGTCGCGCGCGCGCAGCGCGGCGGCCTGCTTCTCGAGGGCCGCCTGCTCGTCGCGCCGCGAACGCTCCGCTTCGGCCTGTGCCTGCTCGAGCGCGGCGCGCTCCGCGGCGAGGTTCGCGCGCTCGGCCTCCAGCCGATCGCTCTCGGCGCGCGCCCGCTCCGCGGCTTCGCGCAGCGCCTGCTCCTCCTCGCCGGCTTGGGTCTCGCGGTTCTCCTGCGCCTCCCGGAGCCGGACCTCGGTCTCGTGCAGCCGTGCCTCGGCGTCCTCCCCCCGCTGGCGCGCGTCGGCGGCGGCCTGCTCGGCGGCGTGCAGCTTGCGGCGCAGCTCCTCGGCTTCGGCCTGCGCCTGCTGCAGCGACTCCTGGAACGCCGCCTCGGCGCTCGCCCGCGACGACTCGGCCTGCTCCTTCTCGGCGAGCAGCGCCTGCACCCTCGCATCCGTCTCGCCGAGGCGCGCCTGCAGCTTCTCGTGGTCGGCCGCGGCCTTCTGCGCGTCCTGCTCGCGCTCCTTCTGCGCGCTCTCGATGCGCCGTGCGAGCTTCTCCAGCTCGCCTTCCAGGCGCGTGCGCTCCAGGGTCACCTGGCGCTCCGCGTCGGCCCGCGCCTCATCCAGCGCCTTGTCCAGATCCTCGCGCCGGTTACGCTCCGCCTTCAGCGCGGCGTCGAGTTCCTCGTTGCGGCGCTTCAGCTCCTTCGCGGCGCGTGTGGCCTTTTGCGCGTATGCGGCGGCCTTGTCGCGCTCCGCCTTGATCTGCGCCACCTGGGCCCGCACCCGCGACAGGTCCACTGGCGGCCCGGCGGCCGGCGCCGCCGGTGTTGCCGCCGTCGCCGCAGGCGCGGTTGCCGGCGCCTCCCCGGAGGGCACCCCTGCCGCCTGCGCGTCCGCCGCGGCGTCCGCGGGCGGCACCTCGGCGGCCTGTGCGGCCGCGTCGCCCGGCGGCTCCGCGTGCGCGTCCGCGGCCTCGGTCTGCTCGTCGGCCTGCGCTTCCTCCGGCTCGCCGCTGACGAACTCGAACTCGAAGGCCGCGGCGGCGGCCACGTCGTCCGCCTCCGCCTCCGCCTCCGCCGGCGCCGCGCCCTTGGCGAGGGGGCTGCGCAGCAGGCCGCCCGCGAGGTAGCAGGCATCGAAGCCCATGCGCATCAGAAGGAAGGCCGCCGCGGAGCTGCGAGCGCCGGAGTCGCAGACCACCACGTAGGTCTTGTCGGTCGCGAGCTTCGGGGCTTCCAGGCGCAGCACGTTCAGCGGCACGTTGATGCTGCCCTCGATGGACGGGGCCTCATGCTCGTCGGGGAAGCGCACGTCCAGCCAGAGGGCTCCGTCGGCCACGAGCTGGCTGGCCTCGGACCAGGTCACCGCCTTCAACGTCGGCTTGCTGACCAGCTCCTCGAACGGGCGCTTGGCGAGGCGCATCAGCATGCCCGGCGTCGTCGCCGTCACCGTCGCGTTGCGCGGCGAGTTCGACACCAGCGACTCCTCGCCGAAGACGTCGCCCTCCTTCAGCACCGCGAGCTGCACCTCCTGCCCGGAGCCGGGCGCGCGCCGGCTCACCGCGCAGCGGCCTTCCGCGATGATGTACAGATAGTCACCCGGGGTTCCCTGGGTGACCACGGCCTGACCCGGCTCGACCTCCATCGGCTCGAGCTCGGTGAAGAAGCGCTGGATGTTCTCGTGGGGCAGGCGAGTGAACAGCTCGGACGCGAGCAGCCGCGACATCCAGTCGCCTTCCTCCTCGCTCTCGTCGAGCTCCTCGACCTCGACCGTGCCGCCGTCCTCGAGCACCTGCTCGTCGGACAGGATGTGCTCCAGCACCGCGCGCTCGATGCGGAACATGTGCACCGTCGACAGGGCGATGGCGGTGTACCGCCGCGGCTGAAGCTGCGCCAGGGCGCGGCGGGCGTTCTCGTCGCCGGCGCGCATGCGCTGCGGCGACGCGCCCTCGGCCTGCAGCTCCAGCTCGCCGTCGAGCAGGTAGAAGGTGTACGGATCGCGGGTTCCGGCCTCGAAGACCGTGCGCTTGCGCTTGAACTCGAGCACGTCCCCCTGCGCCAGGGCCTGCTCCTGCAGCCGGGGCTCGAGGCCGTTGATCGGCACCAGGTCGGCGATGCGCGCAGCGAGGGGATGGTCGTGGGGAACCACGGAGTCTCCGTCCTGCCTGGGACGCGGCGCAAAATACTACAGGCGCCTGCGGGTGCTCTGTGATCCGCGTCGTCGTCGATCGGCCGGCCCGCACCGCCGGGGGCGGCCGCAGGTGGCGGAAGGGGGGTAATCTCTTGGCCGTGCCCCCGGTGCGGCGCGCGTCGGGGGCACGGTGCGCGGGTCCGGCCCGATTCCTGCATGGAACGACCGGGCGCCGCGGCCCACGACGGGGATCTGGAGGTCAGGCATGAATTACGAGGAATTCTTCCACGGCCGGCTCGACGCGCTGCGCCGTGAGGGCCGCTACCGGGTGTTCGCGGACCTGGAGCGTCATCGTGGCGACTTCCCCCGCGCGACGCACCACGGCGCCGGCGGCCCGGTGACGGTGTGGTGCTCGAACGACTACCTCGGGATGGGGCAGCATCCGTCGGTGATCGCGGCGATGCACGAGGCGCTGGACGCGTGCGGCGCCGGCGCCGGGGGCACGCGCAACATCTCCGGCACCAACCACTACCACGTGCTGCTCGAGCATGAGCTCGCGGACCTCCACCGCAAGCCCGCGGCGCTGCTGTTCACCTCCGGCTACGTGTCCAACTGGGCGGCGCTGGGCACCCTCGCATCGCAGATGCCGGGCTGCGTGGTTTTCTCGGATGCGGGAAATCACGCGTCCATGATCGAGGGTATCCGCCACAGCCGGGCGCAGAAGGTGATCTTCGGCCACAACGATCCGGAGGACCTGGACCGCCGGCTGTCCGAGGCGGATCCGTCGGTTCCGAAGCTGGTCGCGTTCGAGTCCGTGTACTCGATGGACGGCGACATCGCGCCGATCGCGGAGCTGTGCGACGTCGCCGACGCGCACGGCGCGATGACGTACCTCGACGAGGTGCACGCGGTGGGGCTGTACGGCCCGCGCGGCGGCGGCATCTCCGAGCGCGACGGGGTGGCGGACCGCGTGACGGTGATCGAGGGCACGCTGGGCAAGGCCTTCGGCGTGCTCGGCGGCTACATCGCGGCCAGCGAGGCGCTGTGCGACTTCGTGCGCAGCTACTCGTCGGGCTTCATCTTCACCACCGCGCTGCCGCCGGCGGTGGCCGCCGGTGCGCGCGCCAGCGTCGCCCACCTCAAGGGCAGCGGGGCCGAGCGCGCCCGCCACCAGGAGCGGGTGAAGGCCCTGAAGGGCCGCCTGCGCGCCGCCGGCATTCCCTACATGGAGAATCCGAGCCACATCGTGCCCGTGATGGTGGGCGAGGCGGCCACCTGCAAGCGGGTCAGCGACGAGCTGCTGGATCGCTTCGGCATCTACGTGCAGCCGATCAACTACCCGACGGTGCCGCGGGGCACGGAGCGCCTGCGCATCACGCCCACGCCGCTGCACGGGGACGACGACATGGATCGGCTGGTGAGCGCACTGACCCGGATCTGGGGCGAATTCGGGCTGGAGCGCGCGGCCGCCTGAGCCCGCGCCCTTGCGCACCCGCGCCGCCCGGGCGAACCTGCGCCCCGGCGCGGGCGTGCGCCCGCGGCGCACTCGACCCCGCAGCCAGGCAGGCGATCCACCGATGACAGCCATCCACGACCCAGCACACGGCACGACGCGGCGACTCGACGCGGCGCCCCGCGCGGCCGACCCGGGGCGAGGTTCCCGACCATGAGCGCGTCGTCGCAGTCCCTGGCGTCGCGGAGCTGGGCCTTCGCCCATCGCTTCGCGTCGCCGCCGCACTTCTACCGCATCGCGGGCCTGCTGCTGCCGTGGCTGGCCTGGGCCTTCGCGCTGCTGGTCGCCGCGGGGCTGTACCTGGGTCTGGTGGTCGCGCCGCCGGATTACCAGCAGGGCGACAGCTACCGGATCATCTTCGTGCACGTGCCCAGCGCGTGGATGAGCCTGTTCGTGTACGTGGTGATGGCAGCATCTGGCGCGATCGTGCTGATCTGGCGAATGAAGCTTGCCGACGTGGTCGCGGCGGCCAGCGCCCCGATCGGCGCCACCTTCACGTTCCTCGCGCTGGTCACGGGCTCGCTGTGGGGCAAGCCGATGTGGGGCGCGTACTGGGTGTGGGACGCGCGGCTGACCTCGGAGCTGATCCTGCTGTTCCTGTACCTGGGCTACATGGCGCTCAGGGCGGCGTTCGAGGACCCGCGCACCGCGTCGCGCGCGTCCGCGATCCTCGCGCTGGTCGGCGTCGTGAACATCCCGATCATCCATTACTCGGTGGTGTGGTGGAACACGCTGCACCAGGGCACCACGGTCGTGAAGATGAGCGGGCCGTCCATCCACTGGACGATGCTGGTGCCTCTGCTGCTGATGGCTGTAGCCTTCAAGGTGTTCTACGTGATGGTGCTGCTGATGCGCGCCCGCACCCAGGTTCTGGAGCGCGAGCGCGGCAGCGCCTGGGTGCGCGAGATGTTCGGCGCCGGGTCGTCCCCGGCACGCCGCTGAGGGGCCTTCGCGGTCCGCTGATCAGGAGGTCGGTCGTCGCATGATCCCGGAAATCGGACAGTTCGCGCTGGTGATGGCGCTCTGCATGGCGATCGCGCAGGGCGTGATGCCGATCGCGGGCGGCGCCCGACCCGCGGGCGCTTCCTGGCGGGCGGTGGCGGTGCCGGCGGCGCGCGCGCAGTCGCTGTTCCTGCTCGTCTCCTACGTCTGCCTCACCTGGTCGTTCGTCCAGAGCGACTTCTCGGTGACCTACGTCGCCACCAACTCGAACACCAAGCTGCCGCTGTTCTACCGCATCTCCGCGGTATGGGGCGGGCACGAGGGCTCGATCCTGCTGTGGGCGGTCGTGCTGTCGGCGTGGACGCTGGCCGTGACCTTCTTCTCGAAGAGCCTGCCGGAGGTGTTCCGCGCGCGGGTGATCGCGGTGATGGGGCTCGTCAGCGTCGGCTTCCTGCTCTTCATCCTGGGGACGTCGAACCCGTTCGACCGCCTGATCCCGGCCGCGTTCGAGGGCCGCGACCTGAACCCGCTGCTGCAGGACCCGGGCATGATCGTCCACCCCCCGCTGCTCTACATGGGGTACGTGGGCCTGTCGGTGCCGTTCGCGTTCGCCATCGCGGCGCTGCTCGACGGCCGCGTCGACGCCGCGTGGACGCGCTGGACCCGGCCGTGGACCACCGTCGCGTGGCTGTTCCTGACGCTGGGCATCGCGCTCGGAAGCTGGTGGGCGTACTACGAGCTGGGCTGGGGCGGCTGGTGGTTCTGGGACCCGGTCGAGAACGCGTCGTTCATGCCCTGGCTCGTCGGTACGGCGCTGATTCATTCGCTGGCGGTCACAGAGAAGCGGGGCCTGTTCAAGAGCTGGACGCTGCTGCTCGCAATCGCCGCGTTCTCGCTGAGCCTGCTCGGGACGTTCCTCGTACGATCCGGAATTCTCGTGTCCGTGCACGCCTTTGCGACCGACCCGGCGCGCGGTTTCTTCATCCTGGCGTTCCTCGGCGTTGTCATACTGAGCGCACTCGGGCTGTACGCGTGGCGCGCGCCGTCGCTGGATTCACAGGCCGGGTTCAAGGCCAATTCGCGTGAGACGTTCCTGCTCTTGAACAACGTGCTGCTCGTGATTGCCGCGGCGCTCGTGTTTATCGGCACGCTGGCGCCACTCGTGGTGGAAGTGTTCGAAGCCGGCAAGATCTCGGTCGGTGCACCGTGGTTTGAGGTCGCCTTCGCGATCCCGATGATCCCGCTGCTGTTCCTGATCGGCCTCGGCATGCATACGGCCTGGCGACAGACGCCCGACGGTGTGCTCAGCCGCAAGCTGAAATGGGTGGCGCTGATTGCCGTCGTCGCCGGTATCTTCGTGCCGGGTATCCTGTACGAGCGCTTCGGTCTGTTGGTCGGCGTTGGCGTCGCCGCGGCCGTCTGGGTCATGGCGGCCTCCGTGATCGACCCCTACCGCGCCTGGCGTCGTTCGGAAGGCACATCACGACTGACGCGCGCATCGCTCGGCATGAATGTCGCGCACTTCGGCGTTGGCCTGTTCACGCTCGGCGTCACTGTCGTACTCGCGTACTCGATCGAAACGGACCGCGCACTGCGTCCGGGGCAGGCGATTGACGTCGGGCACTATCACTACGAGTTGCGCGAATTACGTGACGTCGAAGGACCGAACTACTCGGCTATCGAGGGCGTCGTCGAGATCCGCCGCGATGGCGAGTACGTGGGCGAAGTTCGTCCGCAAAAGCGTCAGTACCTCGTGCAGAAAAGCCCGATGACGGAGGCGGGAATTCTCGCGCTGTGGAACCGGGACCTGTTCGTCGCGCTCGGTGACCCGCTCGGCAACGATTCGTGGAGCGTGCGCGTGCAGTACAAGCCGCTGATTCGATTCATCTGGCTCGGCTGCCTGATCATGGCGCTTGGCGGGCTGATCGCGGCGACGGACCGTCGCTATCGCGTCAAGTCCAGGGCGACGGAGCCGGCTATCGGTGCCAAGGTATCGGCGTGAAGAAGTCCCTGTTGCCATTTGCCATCTTCGTGATCCTGATTCCGGTGTTTATCATCGGCCTGACCAAGGATCCGCGGCAGCTGCCGTCGCCGTTCATCGACGAACCGGCACCCGAGTTCTCCCTGCCGTCGCTGACGGAGCCGGAGAAGACGGTGAGCAGCAGCGACTATGCAGGGCAGTACGCGCTCATCAACGTCTGGGCGACCTGGTGTGTCGGTTGTCGCCAGGAACACAACTTCCTGATGCAGCTGTCGCGCAGTCAGGACGTGCCGATTTACGGCATCAACTGGCGCGACAACCGCGACGAGGCGCTGCGCTGGCTGCAGGCGCTCGGCGATCCTTATGTCGCGTCCGGCTTCGACGCAGACGGTCGCGTTGGCATCGACTGGGGCGTGTACGGGGCGCCGGAGACGTTTCTCGTCAGCGCCGATGGGGTCGTGCTGCACAAACACCTCGGGCCGCTGGACGCGACCGCGTGGGAGCGTGACTTCGTACCGAAGATCGGGGGTGGTTCATGAGAGCAGTCCTTTTGAGTCTGCTGCTGTTTTTGTCGTGGTCGGCGTTTGCGATCGATACTGACAAAGCGTTCGACGATCCTGAGCTGCAGGCGCGTTACGAAGAGATCACCGAAGAAGTGCGTTGTCTCAAATGCCAGAACCAGTCGATCAAGGACTCGAATGCGTTTCTCGCATCCGACCTCCGTCGCGAGATACGCCGCATGCTGGAGGAAGGCAAGAGCAACGACGAGATCTACGACTTTCTCGTCGCCCGCTACGGTGAGTTCGCGCTGTATCGCCCGCGTATGTCCGGCAAGACACTGGTGCTGTGGATCGCCCCGATCCTGTTGTTACTCCTCGGCGGCGGCGTACTCGTGAATATCATCCGGCGTCGCATGAACATGCCGCTCGAAGAAGACCTGCAGGAATCGAATAACCCGTGACTTTCTGGATTGTCTGTGCCGTCATGGCGTTAGCGGCGGCGGCGTTTGTCGTGCGTCCGATGTGGAAGCCGGGGTTGCTGCCGGTCGGACTCGCTACCGGCATTGTTGTTATCGCCGCGTCATTCCTGCTGTACCGGGATATCGGCAGT
>CBDUCN010000234.1:0-8421 GCA_965365655.1 uncultured Gammaproteobacteria bacterium
CGGCGCAGCACCGCGACGCGATCGCTGACCGCGAGGATCTCGTGCATCTTGTGGGAGATGAACACCACGCTCAGCCCTTCGCCCACCATCTGGCGCAGCGTCTGGAACAGGTGCTCGGATTCCTGCGGCGTGAGCACCGCGGTCGGCTCGTCCAGGATCAGGATGCGCGCGCCGCGGTACAGCGCCTTCAGGATCTCGACGCGCTGGCGCTCGCCCACCGACAGCTCGCCCACCAGCCGCTCCGGGTTCACCGCGAGGCCGAACGCGCGCGCCAGCGCGTCCAGCCGCCGCCGCGCCCGGGCGCGCCGCGAGCGCCACGACAGCAGCGGCTCGCTGCCCAGCGTCACGTTGTCGAGCACGCTCAGGTTGTCGGCGAGCGTGAAGTGCTGGTGCACCATGCCGAGGCCGGCGGCGAGCGCGGCGTGGGTATTGCCGGGTGCCAGCACGCGCCCGTCCACGCGCACCGTGCCGCTGTCGGCCGTGTAGTGGCCGAACAGGATGTTCATCAGCGTGGTCTTGCCGGCGCCGTTCTCGCCGAGCAGCGCCAGCACCTCGCCGCGCGCCAGCGTCAGCGAGATCGCGTCGTTGGCCTGCAGCGCGCCGAAGCGCTTGCTGACGCCGTCGATCTCGAGGATCGCGGCCGTGCTCATCGCTCCCCCGCGCAGAGCGCGCGGGCCGGCTGCCCCGGTGCGTTCACAGCGCGCACCGGCCGCCGTGCGCGGGCGACGGATCGGCGCACGTGTCGCGCGCGCATCCCGCTGCCCCGACCGGGCGCGCACATGCCCGCCGCCCGCCCGCCGGACACGGCGTCACGCGCCCACGGGTCCGCCGGGACCCGCGCGTCGCGTGCACGCCCGCGCACCGCGCCATCCTGCCCCCCCGCCTCAGTAGGTGGATTTGGGCTCGTCGTCGATGATCTCGACGACGTGCTCGCCGGCCAGGATCGCGCGTTTCAGCTCGGCCACCTTCGCCTTCGCGTCGGCCGGAATCGCGTCCTCGAACTCGTAGTACGGGGCCAGCGACGCGCCGCCCTTCGCCATCATCGTCCACTCCTTGTAGTCCTCGGCCTTGAACTCGCCCTTCTTCACCAGCGAGATCGCGTGGCCGATGGCGTTCTCCATGTGCCACAGCGCCGACGTCACGACCACGCCGGTGCCGTTCTCCTCCTTGTTCATGTCGTTCACGTTGCCGAACGCGATGATGCCCTTGTCGCGCGCCGCGTCGACGACGCCCGCGCGCTCGGCGTAGAGCACGTCCACGCCGGCCTCGATCTGCGCGAAGGCCGCCTCCTTGGCCTTCGGCGGGTCGTACCAGGAGCCGATGAACGTGACCTTGAACTGCACGTCCGGGTTCACCGAGCGTGCGCCGTTCATGAACGCGTGGAACAGCCGGTTCACCTCGCCGATCGGATAGCCGCCGACCATGCCGATGCGGTTCGACTTCGTCATGCTGCCGGCGAGGATGCCCATCAGGTAGCACGGCTCGTGGATGTAGTTGTCGAACACCGCGAAGTTGCTGCCGTGCGGGCCGAAGGAGTCGCCCATCAGGAACGCGACCTTCGGGTAGTCGTCGGCGACCTTGCGTGCCTCGCGCGAGATGCCGAACGCCTCGCCGACGATCAGGTCCACGCCGCTCTCCGCATACTCGCGCAGGACGCGCACGTAGTCGGTGTTCGCGACCTTCTCCGAGTACACGTACTCGATGTCGCCGGCCTTCGCGGCCTTGTCCAGCGCCTGGTGCAGGCGCGCGTCCCACTTCTGCTGGATCGGCTGCGTGTAGATCCCGGCCACCTTGATGGTCTGCGCGGCGGCGGGCGTCGCGCCGAGGCCGGCGGCCAGCGCGGCCGCGGCCGCGGCGCCGAGGAGGGTGCGTCTGCTGAGCGGGGTGCGGGTCATCGATCGGTCTCCGTGTGGTTCGTGAGGGTCTTCGTGCGCGGGTGCGGGGTCAGCGCGTGCGGGCGATCGGCACGGTGTCGCGCCGCGGGGGGCGGATCACTTGGTCCCGTACATGCGATCCCCCGCGTCGCCGAGGCCGGGGCAGATGTAGCCGTGGTCGTCGAGCTCGCGGTCCAGTGCCGCGGCGTATACCGGGACGTCGGGGTGCGCCTCCGCGAAGTTCCGCACGCCCTCCGGCGCCGCGAGCAGGCACACGAACTTCAGCCGGGTCGCGCCCGCCTCCTTCAGGCGCTGCACCGCCGCGATCGCGGAGTTGCCGGTCGCGAGCATCGGGTCCACCGCGATGCACAGGCGGTCGCCGATCGCGTCGGGCAGCTTGAGGTAGTACTCCACCGGCACGAGGGTCTTCGGGTCGCGGTACAGCCCGACGTGCCCGACCCGCGCCGACGGGATGAGGTCCAGCATGCCGTCCAGCAGCCCGTTGCCGGCGCGCAGGATGGACACGAAGCACAGCTTCTTGCCCTCCAGCTTCGGCGCCTGCATGGATTCCAGAGGCGTGCGCACGGTGACCATCTCCGTGTCGAGGTCGCGGCACACCTCGTAGGCCATCAGGAGGCTGATCTCGCGCAGCAGCTGGCGGAACTTCGACGTCGCCGTGTCGCGGTCGCGCATCAGCGTCAGCTTGTGCTGCACGAGGGGGTGGTCGAGGACGGTGATCGCGGACTCGGTCATCGGCGGGCTCCGGGCGGCGGCAGGTGGGAAACGGTGCAGGCTGCCCCGGGATTGTGCACCGGGGCGGGGCCCCGCGGGGCCGTGGCCGGACGCGTGATCGGGTGCGCCATCAGAAGATCGTGCCGTTCAGGGCCAGTTTCAGGGGCGGCTCGCCGCCGGCGCGGCGCGCGGCCGCGAGGCGCCGTCCGGCGGACCAGGTACCGCCCTGCAACACCGATGCCAGCGGCAGCGCGGCGGCGTCCAGGCCGAGCTCGCCGCGCACGCGCTGCGCGATGCGGTCGAGGCCGGCGACGGTGAGCGCGCGCCACTCGGTGACCAGCGGTCCGGCCGGGTCGTGCTCGCGCCCGTATTGCGACGCGTCGCGCAGCGCGAGCACCTCGGTGTCCAGCAGCAGGCCTCCGTTGCGGTATTCCGGCAGGCCGGTCAGGGCGTCCGGATCCACCACCCGCACGCCCGCGTCCTGCAGCGGCTCGATCAGCGAGTACGCCAGCCACTGCGACAGCTTGTGGAACGGCACCAGCCGGTCGCTCGCGTCGTCGCGGCGCAGCGCAGGGTGCTCGCCCACGTCGCCGGCGCGCACGCCGCCGAGGTCGCGCCCCCCGGGCCACACGTCGCCCAGCGCGTGCAGCAGCGCGATCAGGATCTCGCGCGCCGGCAGTGCCCCTCCGGCCGCGCGCTCGCGCAGCGCGTCGTACAGGTGTCCCGGGCGCCGCGCGCCGTCGCGCTCGAACACGTCCGGCTGCGCCGCGAGCGCGGCGCCGAGCCGGTTCAGCAGCGCGCAGCGCCCCGCCAGCCCGGCGAGCGGGTTCGCGTCACCGGCCTGCATCGCCGCGGCCAGGCGTTCGGGCGTCAGCGCGGCGAGCGCCGCGGCGTCCGCGCGCATCGGATCCCGGGCCGGGTCGGCGCTCAGCAGCCCGGCCTGGAACAGCCGCAGGCTGGCCAGCGCCAGGCCCTCCGATCGCCCGCGCTCGAGTCCGGTCGCGGCGTCCCGGTAGCGCCAGCGCGCTCCGGCGCCCGCGTCCAGCAGCACCGACACGATCGCGAGGTCGAAGCGCGCCCGGGCTGTCCGATGCACGCCGGGCGCCGTGGGCCGTGCGCCGTCCGGGCCGGCGCGCTCCGCGGCGGCTGCCGCGCAGGCGCCGCCCGGTCGCGCCGCGTCCGCGGCGAGCCCGTCGCGCCACAGCGCGCGGCCCGCGACCTCGAAATGCCTCCAGCGGCTGTGCAACGGCACGTCGAGGTGCGGGTAGTTGCGCCGCGTCTCGTCGGCCACGATGCGGGCGGCGGCGTCGAGCGCGCCGGCGTGCACGCGGAAGTGCGGCAACGCATCGGCCTCGGCGAGCCGCCACAGCTCCTCGGCCCGCTCGCGCACGGCCTCCGGCGTCAGCAGCGCGCGCAGCACGGCCTGCGCGGCCGCGGCCGACGTCACGGCAGCAGGTCCCGCCCGCGCACCTTGTCCAGGCTATCCGCCGCGGCCGGCTCGCCGGAGCTGTAGTACCCGGCCGCCTTCTTGGCCTCGATCTCGACGTGGGCGTCGGCCGGGATCAGCCCCGGCGGGATGTCCAGGCGCTCCACCACCTCGATGCCCTGCGCGGTCAGCGCGGAGTGCTTCATGTCGCTCATCGACGCGAAGCGGTCGATGCGGGTGATCCCGAGCCAGTGGAACACGTCGGGCATCAGCTCCTGGAAGCGCGCGTCCTGCACGCCGGCCACGCACTCGGTGCGCTCGAAGTAGCGCGCCGCGGTGTCGCCGCCCTCCTGGCGCTTGCGCGCGTTGTAGACGAGGAACTTCGTGACCTCGCCCAGCGCGCGGCCTTCCTTGCGGTTGTACACGACCAGCCCGTTGCCGCCGTCCTGCGCCATCTGCACGCAGATCTCTATGCCGTGGGTGAGGTACGGGCGGCAGGTGCAGATGTCGGAGCCGAACACGTCGGAGCCGTTGCACTCGTCGTGCACGCGGCACGCGAGCGGCACCGACGGATCGCCGATGCTCTCGATGTCGCCGAACACGTACGCGGTGATGCCGCCGATGGGAGGAAGGAACACCTCGAGATCGGAGCGCGTGACCAGCTCCGGGTACATGCCGCCGGTGTACTCGAACAGCGCGCGGCGAAACGCCGACTCCTCGATGCCGAAGCGCTCGGCGATCCCCGGCAGGTACCACACCGGGTCGATGGCGACCTTGGTCACGTGCACGTCGCCCCCGCTGCCGAGGACGCGGTTGTCGGGCTTCAGCCGCCCGTCCGCCATCGCCTCGCGCATCTCCGGCAGCGTCAGGCGGGCCTGGGTGACGGCGATCGTCGGCCGGATGTCGATGCCGGCCTCGATCTGCTCCTTGAACGCGTCCGTCACCAGATGGCCCCACGGGTCCAGCGACACGATGCGCGAAGGATCCGACCACTGGGGGTGCGGGCCGATCGCGGACACCGGCGCGGTGTTCGTGAAGTCCGGGCGATGGGTCGGGTCCAGGCGCCCGGCGGCCACCGAGACCGCGAGGTACACGGAGTAGCTGCCGGAGTGGGTGCCGATGGTGTTCTTGGCCATCGGGTTGGACACGGTGCCGATCACCGGACCGCGCTCGGCGCCCGTGGCCGCGCCCCAGGTGATCGGGTGCAGCCAGCCCTGGCCGTGCGGCCGGTGCGAGGTGAGAACGATGTGGCGGGAGCCGGCCATGTGCGGGACCCTCCGGGTGCGCGGTCGGGGAAGGGCGCCACCCGGTCTCGCGGCGGCGCGCTTGCGGCGCCGGCCGGCACCGCAAGCGCGGAAGTGTCTCGCAAGCGCGCGCGACGCGCTACCCGGGCGGACGTGCGGCGCCGGCCCGGCGCTCGAGCCAGCGCTCGATCAGCGCCCCGCTCGCGGCGAGCCCCTTGTACTCGCGCAGCGCCTGCGGCAGCGAGCGCAGCTGCTCCAGCAGGCGCTGCGCGCTGCCGGGCTCGCGCGACAGCGTCTCCAGCGTGCACTGGCGGATGCCGATGGTGAACAGCACGTCGCCGCTCAGCGGCAGCCGGGTCAGCGTCTGGCGCTCGGAGCGCAGCCACATCCGCGTCCCGACATCGTCCTCCGTCAGCGGCTCCGTGAGCGCGAGCCGCTCGGGCTGGTACAGCACCGGCGAGTCCAGCAGCGACCAGTTCTGCCGCCACACCGGCCGCCCCGGCGCAAGCCCCTGCATCACGCGGTCCACCGCCGCCCCGATGCGCGCGGCATAGCCCGGCACCGGCGCGTGGATCGGGCCCATCGGCCGGCCCAGCTTGTCCGCGAGCCGCCAGCGGGTCGGGAAGCACAGCACCGCGGCGGCCAGCCGGTAGCGGCCGTCGGCGTCCTCGCGCATCAGGCACAGGTCCTCGGCCACCAGCCTCCCGGCGCGCGCGAGCGCGGGGGCCGCGCCGTCGGAACGCGTGTCGCGAGAGCGGCGCGCGGCCGGTGCGCCGGCCGCGTCCGGGGCCTGCGCCGTGCACACCGTCTCGCCGGTCGCGGCCACCTCCAGGCCCGCCGCGACCGTGCGGTAGCGTCCGGGGAAGTGCCGCGGCAGGTGCTCCGCGAGGCGCGCCAGCACCTCGCGCTGCCCGACCTCGCTGCCGGGCAGCGCCGCGAACACGTCGTCGCGCGTGTCCAGCAGCCGCACCTTCTCGCGGAGCTGGGCGTCGGCGTGCGGCCCGCCGTCGATCCAGCGCGCCGGGTCCAGCGCCCGCAGGCCCACCGTCATGCGATGCGGCCCGGCGCCGATCGCGGCGGCCAGCAGCGCCGGATCCGCCCCCGTGTCCGCGGCGCTCAACGCGCGGCCCCCGGGCCGCGTGCCGCATCGGGCATGATCCCGGCCCGGCACGGAGAACTGGATTCCACGATGCGCATCTACCTCATCCGCCACGGCGAGACCGAGCTCAACGCGACCCGCGTGCTGCAGCACCCCGACACGCCGCTCGGTGCGCGCGGCCGCGAGCAGGCGCGGCGCCTCGGCGAGCGCCTGCGCGACGTGCCGCTGGCCGCGATCCTGAGCAGCGACTACGCCCGTGCGCACGGTACCGCCGAGGCGGTGAGCGCGGCCACCGGCGCACCCATCACGGTGCTGCCGGGCCTTCGCGAACGCAACCTCGGCGATCTCCGCGGGCTGTCCTTCGACGAGCTGACCAGCGACCCCTTCGCTCCCGACGCTCAGCCGCCTGGCGGCGAGAGCTGGCCCGTGTTCCACGCGCGCGTCGAGAGTGCGTGGCGCGACGTGTGCGACTTTGCGGCGCGAGCCGCCGGCGACTTCGCCGTCGTGAGCCACGCGCTGGTGTGCCGCGCGCTGGTCGATCGCTGCGTGCCGGTGCCGCACGCGTTGCGCCCGGACGCGCTTCGCTTCGGCAACACCTCGGTGACGGTGATCGAGGGGCCGCCGTTCGCGGTGTCGCTGCTCGCGTGCTGCGCGCATCTGGAGCCGGAGCAGATCACGTATCCCGACCATCCGCGAGACGTGTGAGCGGGCGCCCGCGTCGACGCGGGCGATCCGGGCGCACGCGCGTCGCCATCACGTCGTGCGGCGGTGCAACACTGCGCTGCGCCGCTTGCATGGCGAACCCGTTCCCCGCATCGTTTCGCCCATCCGCTTCGCAACATCATGTTCCCCCAGGAATCCGCCGATGAATGACGATCTCGACCAGCGCGCGCTTGCCTACCACGAGGCGAATCCGCCCGGAAAGCTGGAGGTCGCCGCGACCAAGCCGATGGCGACGCAGGAGGACCTGTCGCTGGCGTACTCGCCGGGCGTCGCCGCGCCGTGCCTCGCCATCGCCGACGACGCGGCGCTGGCCTCGCGCTACACCGGTCGCGGCAACCTGGTCGCGGTGGTGACCAACGGCACCGCGGTGCTGGGGCTCGGCGCGATCGGCGCGCTGGCCGCGAAGCCGGTGATGGAGGGCAAGGCGGCGCTGTTCAAGCGTTTCTCCGGGATCAACGTGTTCGACATCGAGATCGAGGAGCGCGACATCGATACCTTCTGCACGATCGTCGGCGGCCTGGAGGCCACCTTCGGCGGCATCAACCTCGAGGACATCAAGGCCCCGGAGTGCTTCGAGATCGAGCGCCGCCTGCGCGAGAAGATGAAGATCCCGGTGTTTCACGACGACCAGCACGGCACCGCGATCGTCACCGCGGCGGCCATCGTGAGCGGCCTGAAGGTCTCCGGAAAGCGCATCGAGGACGTGCGCATCGTGGTCTCCGGCGCCGGCGCCGCGGCGATGGCGTGCCTGAACCTGCTCACGAGCATGGGGCTGGCGAAGGAGAACGCGGTCATGCTCGACCGTCAGGGCGTGATCTTCGAGGGCCGGAACACGCCGATGGACCCCTACAAGGCGGTCTACGCGACGAAGGGGCCCGCGCGCACCCTGGACGACGCGCTGGACGGTGCCGACATCTTCCTGGGGCTGTCCGGCCCCGGCGCGCTGAACGGCGAGCAGTGCAAGCGCATGGCGGCGAAGCCGCTGATCCTCGCGCTCGCGAACCCGACGCCCGAGATCATCCCCGAGGAGGCCAAGGCCGCGCGTCCCGACGCGATCATCTGCACCGGGCGCTCCGACTACCCGAACCAGGTCAACAACGTGCTGTGCTTCCCGTTCATCTTCCGCGGCGCGCTGGACGTGGGCGCGACCACGATCAACGAGGAGATGAAGATCGCGTGCGTGAACGCGCTTTCCGCGCTCGCCGAGTCCGAGCCGACGGACGTCGTGCAGGAGGCCTACGCGGGACAGCCGCTGACCTTCGGGCCGGACTACCTGCTGCCCAAGCCCTTCGACCCGCGCCTGATCACCGAGGTCGCGCCCGC
>CBDUCN010000235.1:0-8398 GCA_965365655.1 uncultured Gammaproteobacteria bacterium
GCAATACGGCGTGGCGGCGCGTGCGCGGTCCGGGATCGCGGCAGGGCCGGGGAGCGGCGCGTGAAGGCATGGGCGCTGGATTTCAGGAGCCGGGAGCTGGCCGAGGTCGCGGCCGGCGAGCTCGCGGGCGCGCACGCGAGCGAGCACTTCTGCTGGCTGGACGTCGCGGAGAGCGACCAGTTCCTGGCCGCGCTCCCGGAGCAGGAAGCGGACCTGCCGGAGGACTTCACGACCGGCGTCGTGCGCGATCTGGAGTTCGCGGACGGCTGGCTGGCCTTCGGCCTGGTCGAGCCGCGGGTCGTGGGCGATCGCGGCGGGCCCGTGGGGCTGAACGTGCTGTTCTCCGCCGAGCGCCTGGTGACGGTGGACTTCGGCGGCTCGGAGACGCTGGCGCGCCTTCGCCGCACCTGGCGCGACGACTTCGCGCAGCATGCCCAGTCGCCCGGCTTCTTCCTGTTCGAGATCGCCGATCATTTCACGTCGGCGGCGCAGCGCCAGGTCCACGACCTCGAGGAGCAGGTCACCGATCTGCAGTCGCGCCTGTTCGGCGACGCGGACGAGGGCGTGTTCGCGGAGACCGCGTCGCTGGTGCAGCATCTGGGCGAGTTCCGTCACCGGCTCATCATCGGCCACGAGATCTTCGACGAGATGGCCACGCGCGCGTCGGCCTTCGTGCCCGAGACCACGCGCCCCTTCCTCGCCCGCAACGCCGACCGCGTGGAGCGCACCGCGAACGAGCTGCTGCTGCAGCGCGACGCGCTGCACTCGGCGCTCGACCTGTGCATCGGCATGAACGGTCACCGTACCGGCCAGCTGCTGAAGCGCCTCACGGCGTTCAGCATCATCTTCCTTCCGCTGTCGTTCCTCGCCGGCGTGTTCGGCATGAACTTCACGCACTTCCCGGGTCTCGATGCGGAGTGGGGCTTCGCCGCGTTCTGCGCGGTCACGGTGGGCATCACGGTGACGCTGCTCGCAATCGCGAAACGCGCGCGCTGGTTCTGAGCGGGGCGCGCGCCGATGCCGCCGCGAGCCGTCGATGAGCCTGTGCGCCACGCGCCTCGTGACCTGATCCGCTTTGCCGGCGACGTGCTCGCGGCCGCCGGCCTCGCGCGCCGGCACGCGGGCATCGTCGCGTCCACCTTCGTCGAGGCGGACCTGCTGGGCTACACCACCCACGGGCTCGCGATGCTGCCGATGTTCGCCGACGGCCTGGAAGCCGGCGGCATCGCGCGCGATGGCGAGCCCGACGTGGTCGTGCGTCACGCGGCGCACGCGCTCGTCGACGGCGCGCTGCTGCCGGGGCCGGTGGTGATGCGCCGCGTCGTGGACCTCGCGCTGGACCTGTCGACGTCGCAGGCGGTGGCCGGCGTCGCGGTGCGCCGCAGCGCGAACACCGCGTGTCTCGCGACCTACCTGCCGCCGGTCGCGGCGGCCGGGCGCATCGGCGTGCTGTTCGTCGCGAGCCCGGGCAACGCGGCGGTGGCGCCGCCCGGCGCGGCGCGCGGCGTCTACGGGACCGATCCGATCGCGGCGTGCATCCCGACCTCGGGGGACCCGGTGCTGTTCGACTTCGCGACGTCGGCCACCACCAATCGAATGACCGAGCGCGCGCGCCGCGCCGGTGAGCGGCTGCCGTTCGACGCGCTGGTGGATGCGGCGGGGCGGCCCAGCGACGACCCGGCGTGCCTGGACGCCGATCCGCCCGGTGCCATCGCGCCGCTGGGCGGTGCGCACGGCGGCCACAAGGGCTTCGCGCTGGCACTGTTGGGCGAGGCGCTGACCGGCGCGCTGTCGGGCTTCGGGCGCGCCCGCGCGGCGGCGCACGGCGAGCGCCCCGGCAGCGCGTGCTTCCTGCAGGTGATCGACCCCGCGGCGTTCGCCGGCCGCGAGAGCTTCCTGCGCGAGATGGACGCGCTGGTGGACGCGGTGGAGCGCGCGGCGCCGGCACAGGGCAGTGACGGCGCGCGCATCCCGGGGCGGCGTGCGTTCGCGTTGCGCCGGGAGCAGACGGCGAAGGGCATCGCGCTGCACCCCGACGTGGCGGCGCTGCTGGAACGCCTCGGGGAGCGTTACCGGATCGCCCGTCCGGCGCCCGTTCGGGACTGACGCCGAGCGCGGCCGCGTTCAGCCGACGGCGCAGTCCCGCATCACCTCGGGCTTGATCTTCAGCCCGTGCCCCGGCGTCTCCGGCGCCGTCATCATCCCGCGCTCGGGCTTCGGCCACTCGACCCAGATGTCGTCGAGCAGTCCCATGTCCTCGATGACGAGGCCGTTCGGGATCGACGCCATCAGGTGGATCATCAGCTCCGGGTACAGGTGCGGCGCGATCTGCAGGCCCCAGGTGTCGGCGATCGCGGCGATCTTGCGCAGCTCCGTGAGGCCGCCGCGGATCACGTCCGGCTGCAGGATCGGGCACACCGGGTACTCGAAGAACGGGCGGAGATCGTAGCGCGTGAAGTGGCTCTCGCCGCCGACGACGCGGGTCGTCAACGCGCCGGCGATGCGCCGGTAGCCCGCGAAGTCGTCCGGCGGCACGGGCTCCTCGAGCCAGTAGATGCCGTGCTCCTCGAGGCGCCGGCCCATCAGGATCGCCTTGTCGGCGCTCCACGCCATGTTCACGTCCACCATGACGTCCACGTCCGGCCCGACGGCCTCGCGCACCATCATCGTGTTGTTCACGTCCTCGGCGTCGGACCAGATGTGGCCCACCTGCATCTTCACCGCGCGGTAGCCCTGCTCCACGAAGCGCGCGGCCTTGGCCGCCATGCCGTCGCCGCCGAGTCCGCGCCACACGCCGGAGCCGTACACCGGCACCTCCTTGCGGTAGTGCCCCCAGAGCCGGTGCAGCGGCATGCCGGCGGCCTGGCCCACGATGTCCCACAGCGCGACGTCGATCGCGGACAGCGCGAAGATCTGCGCACCGCCGCGCCCGTCGGCGACGTTGCCGGCGTAGTTCTCGCGCCAGATGGCCTCCACCTCGCTCGCGTCGCGGCCGACGAGGCGCGGCGCCATGACCTCCTCCAGGCACGCCTTCACGGTGCGGAAGCCCTCGCGCAGGAAGAGCTGGTAGCCGAGGCCCACGTGCCCCGACGCGGTCTCGATCTCCAGCACCAGCACGTTGCGGTCGCGGGTGTAGTTCGCCATCCACGCCGGCTGCTCGACGTACGGCATGGACAGCAGAGTGGTGCGCACGTTCTCGATCTTCACGTCAGGGCTCGCGGGGGTGGTTGCCGGGCGTCGAATGAATCACAAAGCCGGGGTGACTACAAAGGGGGCTCGATGAGCGCGCAGGCGCGGGCGGGCCGGGCGCAGCAGCCTGCCGCGGGCTCGCCCGACCGGACGGCATCCGCGTTCTCTGCGCCTGCGCGGGTGGCTGCCCGCTCGCAGAAGTCGATCGCTGCGCGCGTCCGGGGCCGTTCCTGACCCCGATGTCGGGGCCGGGGAGGGTGGGAGAGACGAGGGGACTCCTCCCGAACGTACGAAGGGTGAAGCACGCGTGCGCTCACCGGGCTGGAAGAGCGCCCCGCGTGCCACGCGGGGCGCTCCTCGTCGGGGCAGGCGCTCAGGTGATGTGCGCGCCCTGTGCCGCCGTGTACAGCGTGTACACGGACTGGCTGGCGGTCATGAACAGCCGGTTGCGATGCTTGCCGACGAAGCACAGGTTCGCGGTGCCCTCGGGCATCAGGACCTGCCCGAGGCGGGTGCCGTCGGGCGCGTAGCAGTGCACGCCGTCGATGCCCTCGCCGCCGAAGCCGGTGCCGCACCAGATGTTGCCGTCCACGTCGGCGCGGATGCCGTCGTGGAAGCCCGCGTCCAGGGTCGCGAGCACGCGCCGGTTCATCAGCTTGCGCCCGTTGTCCTTGACGTCCCAGGCGATGATCTTCGCCTTCTCGCCCGGGTGATGGGTGGGCGCGGTGTCAGCAACGTACAGCGTCTTGTAGTCGGGCGAGAAGCACAGCCCGTTCGGCTTCAGGATCTCGTCGGTGATGCGCGTGAGCTTCCCGCTCTTCGCGTCGATGTGATAGACGCTGGTCGGCAGCTCGAGGTCGCGCACGTTGCCCTCGTAGAACCAGTGGCTGCCGTAGCCGGGGTCGGTGAACACGATGCCGTCGTCCTCGGGATGGACCACGATGTCGTTGGGCGCGTTGAGCGGCTTGCCGTCGAAGCGCTCGGCGAGCACCGTGGGCTCGCCCTGGTAGCCGTAGCGCACCACGCGCGCGGTGCTGTGCTCGCACGAGAGCTGGCGGCCCTGCCAGTCGAAGGTGTTGCCGTTGGAGAAATTCGACGGCGTGCGCAGCAGGGTCACGTTGCCGGTGACCTCGTCCCAGCGCATCTGGCGGTTGTTCGGGATGTCGCTGAACACGACGTAGCGGCCCACGCCGTCCCACGCCGGCCCCTCGGCCCACATCGACCCGGTCCACTCGCGCACCAGCGGCGTGTTGCCGATGATGTACTTCTTGAAGCGATCGTCGTGCACCTTCCACACCGCCGACGGGTAGCGGATCGGCTCCGGTCCGAGTGGGAAGCCCTGGCTGAGGGCGTGCGCGGGGCGGGCGAGCGCGGCCGTCGCGGCGGCCGCGGTGCCGGCGGCGAGGAACGAGCGGCGGCTGACGCCGCCACGGCGTGGCGACGCCGTCGGGCGGCGGTCGTTGTCCTGGTTGTCTTCGTGCATGGGTGGTTCTCCTGCGTTCCCCGGGTGGTCCTGCGCCGGCGCGGCGGTGCCGCGCGCGATTCTTCAGGTGCGACGCCGTGCGGCGGCGCGCACGTCGTGCGCGATGCCTCCGACACGGCCAGTACTTTCGTTCGCCATGGTAGGGAGGCGGGAGGCTGGCGGCAATGCGCCCGCGGCGGCCGGGGCGGGACGGGGATTCGCCGGCGTCCTCGCCGGGTCCGGCCCCGGCCCCGGGAACGAAGCGTCACGTGCCGGCGCGCGTGGTCGCACCGCGATGGTGTCTCTTCTCACACGGTTCCGGCCGTGGCCCGGCCAGGGTGGGCACGCGCGACGAAGCGCGGGTCCCGGCCGGCCCGTCCGGTGACCGCGGGCCCGGCGCCGCGGCCTCCCGCGCGGTTGTGGCGCGCGGGCGCGCTGGACCATGATGCGCGTCCCCTGTCGCCGGAGGTCCGCGTCTTGGACGAGGTCATCGAAGCGCTTCGCGCGATGCCGAAGGTGGATCCGCACCACCACCTGTGGGATCTGTCCATGGGCAAGCACGCGTGGCTGGTGCCGCCGGTGAGCCCGCGCATGTACGGCGACCACACGCCGATCTGCCGCGACTACCTGGTGCAGGACTTCCTCGCGGACTGCCGGGCCCAGAACGTGGTCAGGTCCGTGCACGTGCAGGCGAACTGGAACCCGGACGACGCGGTGGGGGAGACCCGCTGGGTGCAGTCCGTCGCCGACGCGCACGGCTTCCCGCACGGCATCGTCGCCTACGCCGACCTCGCGGCGCCGAACCTGGACGACATGCTGGAAGCCCACCTGGAGAGCGCGAACGTGCGCGGCATCCGCCAGATCCTCGGCCACACCGACGATCCCGGGCTCGCCCGCCGCGACCGCCCCGACCACCTGGCCGATCCCGCGTGGGCCCGCGGCTACGCCCGCCTCGCGCACTTCGGCCTGTCTTTCGACCTGCAGGTGTTCCCGGCGCAGATGCCGGCCGCGGCGGCGCTGGCCGCGCGCCATCCCGACGTGCCGCTGGTGCTGGTGCACACCGGCTTTCCCTTCGACCGATCGCCGCAGGGCATCGCGTGCTGGGAGGCGGGGATGGACGCGCTGGCCGCGCTGCCGCACGCATTCGTCAAGCTCTCCGGGCCCGGCATGGTGATGCCGGACTGGACGGTGGAGCGCTTCGGGCGCTTCATCCACGGCGCGATCGATCGCTTCGGCCCCGAGCGCTGCATGTTCGCGAGCAACGTGCCGCCGGACGCCATCGCGCGCAGCCACGCCGAGATCTACGCGGGCTTCTACCGCTGGGCCGCGCGCTACGGGGAGGCCGAGCAGCGGCGCATGTTCCACGACACCGCGTGCGAGGTGTACCGGATCTGAACGTCCGGCGCCCCGCATGAGCGCGCGCCCTGCGCCGCTGGCCGGGTTCCGGCGGGTGCTGCTGCTCGCCGGCCTGTTCATGATGCTGGTGCAGATCCACCGCGCCTCGGGCGCGGTGATCGCCGCGGAGCTTGCCGCGCGCGGGCTGCCGCCGTCGGACATCGCGACCGTGGTCAGCGCGCTGTTTCTCGCCGCGGCGCTGTTCCAGCTTCCCACCGGCATCGCCTTCGACCGCTACGGCGCGCGCGCGACGCTGTGCGGCATGGGCCTGGTGGGCGTGGCCGGCATCGTGCTGTTCGCGCTGTCTGACGACGTGCTGGGGCTGGCCCTGGGGCGCTTTCTGATCGGCCTCGGCCACGGCGGCACCATCGCCGGCATCTACCTGCTGGCGCTGACCTGGGTGCCGCCGGACCGGGTCTCCACGATGACCGGCGGCGTGGTGGCCATCGCCGGCGGCGCCGGCGGCGTGCTGGCGACCGCGCCGCTGGTGCTCGCGCTGGCCGCCTTCGGCCACGAGCGCACCTACCTCGCGGTGGCCGCCGCGACGCTGGTGGTGACGCTGGCCATCGGCCTGTTCGTCACCGACGCGCCGGCCGGGCGCGAGCCCGCGGCCACCGGCCGCGGCGAGACCTTTCGCGAGAGCCTGCGCGGGCTGTGGGCGGTCGCGTCCGAGCGCCGGATGTGGCCGCTGTTCGCGATGGGCACCTGCTTCAGCCTGCCGTTCAACACCATCGGCGGGCTGTGGGCCGGGCCCTACCTGCTCGACGTGCACGCGCTGGGCAAGGCGACGGTCAGCTACGCGCTGCTCGCGATGGTCGCCGCCTTCCATCTGGGCAACCTGCTCTACGGGCCGGTGGAGCGCCGGCTCGCGAGCCGCAAGCGCGCCGTCGCCGGCGGCGCGGTGCTGATGATCGCGCTGCTGGTGCTGTTGGCGGCGTGGCCGCGCCCGCCGGTGGCGCCGGCCATCGTGCTGCTGGTGGTGTTCTGCCTGTGCACGCCGTTCTACCCGGTGCTGGCCGCGCACTGCCGGGGCTTCGTGCCGCTCGGCCGCGCGGGGCGCGCCATCGCGTGCGTGAACCTGATGGGGCTCACCACCGTGTTCGCGGTGCAGAAGCTCACCGGCTGGCTGGTGGAGGCGACGGCCACCGCCGACGGCACCACCACGCTGCTCGGCTACCGCATCGTGTTCGTGACGGTGGCGGCGGTGCTGGCGCTGGGGCTGTGGGGGTACTCGAAGGCGGAGGACGTGGCGCCGTGAGCGCGCGCGGGGCGGCCGGTCGTCGACGCGTGCCCGGCGTCGGTGAAAGCGAGCCCGGCGTGCCGTCTCGCGCCGCGATCCGCTGGCCGGCGAATGCCGGATGTCGCGGCCGGCGGTGAGCGGCCCGCAGCCGGCGCGCGACGCGGGGACGGTGACGGCCGGGGCGCCGCGGGCTGGCGCGCCGCTGCGCGGCATCGTGTGCATGCTCGCGAGCGTGTTCATCCTGACGCTGAGCGACGTGCTCACGAAGTGGCTCACGGCCGGCTATCCGCCGGGTCAGCTCATCTGCCTGCGCAGCGTCGTGATCCTGGTGCTGGTGCTGGTGGTCTCGGCACCGCGGCGGCGCTGGACCGGGCTGCGCATGCGCAGCCCGGGCGCGCACTTCACGCGCGGGGTCTTCGCGTGCGCCGGCAGCTTCCTGTTCGTGCTGGGCATCAAGCACGTGCCGCTGGCGACCGCGATGTCCATCGGCTTCGCGGGCCCGCTGGTGATCACCGCGCTTGCGGGCCCGATGCTGGGCGAGCGGGTGGGCTGGCGGCGCTGGAGCGCGGTGCTGGTCGGCTTCGTGGGCGTGCTGGTGATCCTGCGCCCCGGTGCCGAGGGCTTCCACTGGGCGGCGCTGGTGCTGCTGGCCGGGACGCTCGCGGGCAGCCTGCGCGACATCGTCACCCGGCGCATCAGCGCCACCGAGAGCTCGACGTCGATCCTGCTGAGCACCAACCTGTGCATGGTGGCCTTCGGCCTGCTCAGCGTGGTCCAGGGCTGGAACCTGCCGGGGCCCGGCGACGCCGCGCTGCTGGTGCTCTCGGGCGTGCTCATCGGCAGCGGCCACTACCTGCAGATCGAGGCCTTCCGCAACGCCGAGGCGGGCGCCGTGGTGCCGTTCCGCTACACCTCGCTGCTGTGGGCGACGCTGCTCGGCTGGCTGGTGTTCGGCGACGTGCCGGCGCCGGGCATGCTCTCCGGCGCCGCGCTGGTGATCGCCAGCGGCCTGTTCATCCTGCACCGCGAGCGGCGCCTGGGCGGCGGCCGCCCGCGACCCTCCGGGCCCGGTGTGCGCATTCCCGGCTACCGCGCGGACGACACGCAGTGAG
>CBDUCN010000236.1:0-8386 GCA_965365655.1 uncultured Gammaproteobacteria bacterium
TACTACCACCCGCTGGACTACATCCGCGCGGTGGGCGAGGCGTGGGAGCGCGAGCGCTCGCCGGCGGCAAAGGACGCGATGGCGCAGATCCTGATGAACTCCCGTATGAGCGCGGAAGGCCACCGCCCGATCTGCCAGGACACCGGCATCGTGGTCGTCTACGCGGACGTGGGCATGGACGTGCGCTTCGACGGCGACATGGATTTCGAATCCATGATCAACGAAGGCGTGCGCCGCGCGTACACGCACCCGGACAACGTGCTGCGCGCGTCGGTGGTGAGCCCGCCGGTGGGCGGGCGGGTGAACACCCGCGACAACACGCCGGCCATCATCCACACGCGGCTGGTGAAGGGCGACAAGCTCGATCTCCGCCTCGCCGCGAAGGGTGGCGGATCCGAGAACAAGAGCAAGTTCGCGGTCGTGAACCCCAGCGACAGCATCGCCGACTGGGTCGTGAAGACGGTGCCCAGCATGGGCGCCGGATGGTGCCCGCCGGGGATCCTCGGTATCGGCATCGGCGGCAGCTCGGAGAAGGCCATGGTGCTCGCGAAGGAGGCGCTCATGGACCACATCGACATCCACGAGCTGCGCGAGCGCGGTCCGCAGACTTACCTGGAGGAGCTGCGCCTCGAGATCTTCGACCGCGTCAACGCGCTGGGCATCGGCGCGCAGGGCCTCGGCGGCCTGACGACGGTGCTGGACGTCAAGATCAAGGAGTACCCCACCCACGCGGCGTCGCTGCCGGTCGCGATGATCCCGAACTGCGCGGCCACCCGGCACGTGCACTTCACCCTCGACGGCAGCGGCCCGGCAGAGCTCACGCCGCCGCGCCTGGAGGATTGGCCGCAGGTCACCTGGGCCCCGTCCGCCGACGCGAAGCGGGTGAACCTGGACACGCTCACGCGCGACGAGGTGGCGTCGTGGAAGGCCGGCGACCGGCTGCTGCTCAGCGGCAAGCTGCTCACCGGGCGCGACGCGGCCCACAAGCGGATCCAGACGATGCTGGAGGCCGGCGAGCCGCTGCCCGACGGCGTGGACTTCACGAACCGGGTCATCTACTACGTCGGCCCGGTGGACCCGGTGGGTGACGAGGTCGTGGGCCCGGCCGGCCCGACGACGTCGACGCGCATGGACAAGTTCACCGACATGATGCTCGGGCAGACCGGGCTCATCGGCATGGTCGGCAAGGCGGAGCGCGGCCCGGCGGCGGTGCAGTCCATCGCGAAGCACAAGGCCGCTTACCTGATGGCGGTGGGCGGCGCCGCGTACCTGGTGTCGAAGGCGATCAAGAAGACGCGGCTGATCGCGTTCGAGGACCTGGGCATGGAGGCGATCCGCGAGTTCGAGGTCGAGGACATGCCGGTCACCGTCGCAGTGGACAGCAGCGGGGACTCGGTGCACGAGAGCGGGCCGAAGAAGTGGCGCGCGGAGATTGGCGGGGTGCCGGTGGAGGTGGCCTGAGGCGTGGCCGGGCCGGGGCGCCGGCTCCGGCCGGAGCCGGGAGATCGGTCCCGCCCGTCGCGACTCGCCGTGAATACGTCCCTGTAGCCTCGCGGGCGCCGTCCATGGCGCCCACGGTCGCGACGGGCGGGACCGATCTCCCGGCGCGGCGCCTGCGCTGCTGCGGTTTCGATGGCCGTCGTCGGGTCCTGTGCCGGGTCCACCGGCACCCGGGTGGTTGAGAAGAGGGAGTCAGGTTCCATGGCCGACAAGATCGTGAAGAGCGACGCCGAGTGGCGCGAGCAGCTCACGAAGGAGCAGTACCAGGTCACGCGGCGCAAGGGCACCGAGCGTGCGTTCACGGGCGAGTACCACGACGCGAAGACGCCCGGCGTGTACCGCTGCGTGTGCTGCGGGACGCCGCTGTTCGATTCCGACACCAAGTTCGATTCCGGGACGGGGTGGCCCAGCTTCTGGGCGCCCATCGACGGCGACGCGGTGGCCGAGGAGGAGGATCGCAGTCTTTGGATGCGGCGCACCGAGGTGCTGTGCGCGCGCTGCGATGCGCACCTCGGGCACGTGTTCCCGGACGGACCGGCGCCCACCGGGCTTCGCTACTGCATGAACTCGGCGGCGCTGCGGCTGGAGCCGAAGGAGTAGCGCCCGCGCCGGGCCCGCAGACAGGCGGGCCTCGCGCGGCACGGGCGTTCGGTGGCGCCGGCGCGAGGCCGCGTTGCCGGCGATGAGGCACCGGCCGTGCCTGCGCGGCGTCCTGTCAGGTCGCGTCGCGGCGGACCGTGGGCTCCTCCGCGGGGCCGTCGCCCTCCGGCACCTCGAACACCGTCGACACCGTCTGCGCCGCCTGCAGGGCCTCGGCGAAGTGGCCGCGATCCTCCATCGGCGCCGCGGCGCGGCGGGTGAGCCGCCAGCAGGTGAACGCGGCCAGCACGCCGTGCACCGCGGCGGTGAACAGGAACAGCGCGCCGGCGCCGAGCACGCCGCTGCCCATCAGGGCCGACGCCGCCAGCGGCCCGAGCACGGCGCCGCCGGCGAACACCAGCAGCAGGCCGCTGGAGGCCTCGACGAAGTCCTCGCGTGCGACGTGGTCGTTGGTATGCGCGATGGCGACGCCGTACAGGGGGAACGCGAAGAACCCGAACAGCGCACCCATCCCCAGCAGCAGGCGCTGGTCCTGCGCGCCGTGGGCCAGCATCCCGGCCGTCGCGACGGCGCCGGCGCAGATCCCGAGCACGACGAAGCGACGGTCGGTGCGGTCCGACAGCAGGCCGAGCGGCCACTGCCCCAGCGCGCCGCCGATCACCACCGCGCTCATGAACAGCGCGATCCCCTCCACGTCCAGCCCGATGCGCTCGGCGTACACCGGGCCCAGCGCCCAGAACGAGCCGTTGGCGAGGCCCACGGCGAGGCAGCCCATGAAGCCCACCGGCGACACGCGGTACAGGCGCAGCAGCCGCACGCGGGTCGCCTGCACCGGCGCCGGCGTGGTCGCGCGCGTGAAGCCGACGGGAACGGCCGCGAAGGACACCAGCACCGCGGCGACCAGGAACAGCTCGAAGCTCTGCGGGTCGTAGAGCACCAGCGTCATCTGCCCGGCCGTGATCACGGTGAGCTGGATGAACATGTACGCGGACAGCACCATGCCGCGCGACTCGCTGCTCGACTGGTCGTTGAGCCAGCTCTCGATGACCACGTAGAGCACCGCGAAGCAGAACCCGGACAGCCCGCGCAGCAGCCACCACGGGGCCGGCTCGACGAACAGCGCGTGCAGCAGCGGCGTCGCGGAGGCCACGGCCGCCATGGACAGGAACACGCGCACGTGGCCGACCCGTCGCAGGCCGTGCGGCCCCCACAGGCAGCCGAGCGCGAAGCCGACGAAGTACGCGGAGCCCAGCGCGCCAAGATCGACGTTGCTGAACGCCTCGAGCTCCCCGCGCACCGGCAGCAGCGTGATCTGGACGCCGTTGCCGGTGAGCAGCAGCGCCGTGCTGACGAGCAGCGCGGCGACGGGGGCGAGGGCGGTCACCTGCGGCGCCCGGGCCGCGCGTCAGGCGCGCTGCGGCTGCGGCGCCGGGCCCGGATCAGGATCGTCCGTGCCGGCGCCCGGCTCCGCGCCGGGCGGGGCATCGCCCCCCGCCTCGCTGCCCGGTGCCGGGAGCTGCCCGCCCGCGATGCGCAGCGGCGGCGCGCTGCCGTCCTTGTCCGCGCCCATGTACAGCGTGACGTGCGGGAACGGGATCTCGACGCCGCGCTCGTCGAAGATCTCCTTGATGATCTCGTTGTACGCGCGGCCCATCGCCCACTGGGTGCCCGGCATGCACTTGATGCGCACGCGCACGTTCACCGCCGAGTCGCCGAACGTGGTCAGACCGTGCACCTCCAGCGGCGCGATGATCTTCTCGCCGTGCTCGGTCTCCTTGAGGCGGTCGAAGGCCTCCTGCAGCAGCGACTTCACCTCGGCCACGTTCTCGCGGTACGCGACGCCGATCTCGGTCACGCAGTAGGAGAAGCCCTTCATGAAGTTCGACACGCTGTCGGCGGAGCTGAACGGGATCACGTGGTACACGCCGTTGACGTCGCGCAGGCCCACGGAGCGGATCGTCAGGCGCTCCACGGCGCCGGTGATGCCGCCCACGGTCACGACGTCGCCCTCGTTCATCGCGTTCTCGAGCTGTATGAAGGCGCCGGTGATCACGTCCTGCACCAGCTTCTGGGCGCCGAAGCCGATGGCCAGACCCAGCACGCCGGCACCGGCCAGCAGCGGCGCGATGTTCACGCCGAGCTGCGCGAGCACGAGCATCAGGGTGATCACGACCAGCGCGATCACGAAGGCGTTGCGGAACAGCGCCAGCAGCGTGCGCTCGCGCGGCGTCGGCGCGGTGCCGAAGTCCGGGTTCAGCCGGTACTCCACCCACGAGCTCATCGCGAGGTACAGCGCGAGGCCGAAGAGCGCGATGAGGAATGCCGAGAAGAATCGCAGCAGCACCTCGCGCCCGCCCTCGCCCTCGAACCAGGCCAGGAAGTCGGTGATCCCCCAGATGTGCGCCAGCGCGACCAGCACCGCGACCATCACCGCCAGGCGCACGACCTTGAGGATCGCCGGCACGTAGGCGTTCAGCCGCGCCTCCAGCAGCGGCAGGCGCGCGCGCACCTCGTCAGACAGGTGCATGCCGCTGGAGATCCAGCGCGAGATGAAGCCCACCACCAGCGTGCCCAGCATCACGGCCACCACCGACTGCAGGGTGGACCAGCCCATCTCGCGCACGCCGTAGTCACCGCCCGCGGACCACACGCCGAACAGCGACAGCAGGTAGACGATGGCCACCACGTGCCAGGTTCTCGCCAGCAGCGACAGCACCCAGCTCTCGAGGCGCCCGGGCGCGCGGGCGGCGCGCGCCTGCAGCGCGTCGCGCACGGCCGTGCGGTTCTGCATCACGACGACCAGCGTGATGGCCAGCGCGGTGAGCGCCACCAGCACGGCGATCGCGCGGCCCGCCCCGAACGACACGCGCGCGCCCACGATGGGTACGACCAGCATCATGCCGTAGCCCACCAGGCTCACCAGGCGGCTGCTCCAGAAGCCCCAGTACGCGGCCGTCTCGTCGCCCATCGGCAGCAGCCGCAGCGCGCCGAAGCGCGGCGCCAGCACCGCACGCACCAGCACCTTCACGAGCTCGATGATCAGGAACGCGTTGAGGAACAGCGATTGCGGCACGTCCATGCTGCCGGCTTCGCCGAAGCCCAGCGCGAAGCCGTAGCCGCCGGCCCAGGCGCCCACCGCGCACAGCGCGTCCGCAAGCGAGGAGGCCAGCAGCAGCAGCAGCCTGCGCCACCACACGGCGCCCTCGGCGCGACGCTCGAGGCTGCGGTACAGCCGCGTCGCGACGAAGCGCAGCACGAAGAACAGCGCGAGCGTGACGGCCACTACGACCGCGAGGTCCCGCGCCAGCGCCAGCGTGCGTTCCAGCGTTTCCCCGGTATCGCCTTCGAACAGCGCGCGCACGTCCACGAGGGCGCGGCTGGTGGCGCTGATCATCGTCGCAAAGCGCTCGGCCGCCTCACGCGTGGTGTCGGCCAGCGCGCGCACCACGCCGAGATCCGGCGCCGGCACGGGCGCCGCCGCCGCGGGTCCCTCGGCGACCTCGAGCAGGCGCGCGATCAGCGCCTCGCGGGCGGCATCGTCCTTCAGCATCTCGGCCAGCGCCTTCGCCTGCTCCGCGCCGGGCGGCGGGGGATCCGCGGCCGGCTCCTGGGCGTGTGCGCTGGCGGAGAGCAGCAGGCAGGCGGCGAGGACGCGCAACGGTCGAATCATTCCGGAACTCCAGACGACAGCGTGGTCACGGGCACTCGGGGCATCCCGCGCGGCCCGCGCGAAAACGCCGAATGGTACCCCGCCGCGCCGGGCGCAGGGAGCGCGTGCGCCACGTGATAGCACAGGGCTATCATCCAACGCGTGAATCTCAGCCAGCTTCGATACCTGGTCGCGGTTGCCGACGAGCGTCATTTCGGCCGCGCGGCGCGCAGGTGCCACGTCAGCCAGCCGACGCTCAGCACCCAGCTCAAGAAGCTGGAGGACTACCTCGGTGCGGTGTTCTTCGAGCGCACCAACAAGAGCGTGGAGATCACCCCCGTCGGGGAAGCGGCGGTGGCCCACGCGCGCCGCGCGCTGGAGGAGGTGGAGGCGCTGCGCGCGGTCAGCCGCGGCGCCGGCGCGGCGCTGTCCGGCCGGCTGTCGGTCGGGATCATCCCGACCCTGTGCCCGTACATGATCCCGTGGCTGCTGCCGGAGCTGTCGCGGCGCTTTCCGGACCTGGATCTGCGGGTCACCGAGGACTTCACGCACAACGTGGTGGCGCTGCTGCACGAGCATCGCCTCGACGCGGTGCTGATCGCGATCCCCTCCGACGAGCCGGGGGTCACCGAGATCGGCCTGTTCGACGAGCCGTTCTGGGTCGCCTGCCCGGCCGACCACGCGCTCGCCCGGGCGGAGGCCATCTCGCTGAAGGACCTGCGCCGGGAGACGATCCTGTACGTGTCGGAGGGGCACTGCCTTCGCGAGCAGACCATCGCGGTGTGCGGCGCGCACGGGCTGCGCGAGGCGTCGCGGACCGACGCGTTCAAGGGGGCCAGCCTGGAGACGCTGCGGCGCATGGTCGCGGCGGGTCTCGGCTTCACGCTGCTGCCGGCGATGGCGGTGGACAGCGGCGACGCGCTGCAGTCGCGCATCGTGTGCCGGCCGTTCGCGGGCAAGGCGTTTCGCCGCATCGGCCTGGTGTTTCGCGACACCTACCCGTGCGGGGACGACATGCGCCTTCTCGCCGAGTGCATCGGCAACGCGCTGCCGCCGGGTGTGATGCCCGTCGCCTGACCGCAGCGGCGCCCGCGCTCGCCCGGCGCGGGCGCTTGCAGCAGAATCGGCGGATCGTGCTTGCGGAGCGCCGTCGTGGGCCCCTACGTCCAGGTCTCCACCGTCGTCCTGTCCATGGCGCTGGTCGCGGTGGGCAACGGCGTGATCACCACCCTGATCCCGCTGCGCCTGCACGCCGCGTCGGTGGATGCGGCGACCGTGGGCTTCGTGATCACCGCCTACGCCGCGGGCATGCTGGTCGGTTGCGTTCACGCCGGCGGGGTGATCGCCCGCGTGGGTCACATCCGCGCCTACGCGGCCTTCGGCAGCCTGCACGCGGTGTGCGTGCTGCTGATGGGCGCCATCCCCGAGCCGCTGGCGTGGACGGCCCTGCGCGCGGTGGCGGGCTTCTCGGTGACGGCGCTGTTCATCGCGACGCAGAGCTGGCTGAACGCGATCACCGAGAGCGGGCACCGCGGGCGGGTCATGGCGCTGTTCTACGTGAGCTTCACGGCCTCCACGGGCGCCGGGGCGTGGACGGGCGGACGAATCGGCCTCGACGGCGCGGAGGCCTTCGGCGTGCCGGCGGCGGTGTTCGCGCTGTCGGTGGTGCTGATCTCGCTCACCCGAATGCAGCCGCCGCCCGCGCCGGCGCTCAGCCGGGTGGACCTGCGCCGGGTGTGGTCGCTGTCGCCGCTGGGACTCACGGGCGTGTTCGCGTCCGGGGCGCTGGGCATGACCTTCGCCGGCACCGGGCCCGTGTGGGCGACGCTGCAGGGCATCGAGCCGGCGACGGTGGGCGTGCTCATGGCGTGCACGCAGGGCGGCAACCTGGCCATCCAGTGGCCGCTGGGGTGGCTGTCGGACCGCGTGGACCGGCGCCTCGTGATCCTGGCCGCGGCAGGCCTGGCGCTCGCCGCCAGCGCCGCGGTGCTGGGTCTCGGGGTCACGGCGCTGCTGCCGCTCGCGCTCGCGTTCGCGCTGTTCGGCGGCGCGGCGGAGAGCCTGTACGCGATCGCCACCGCGCAGGCCAACGACCATGCCGGTCCCGACGACTACGTGACCGTCACCAGCACGCTGCTGGTGTCCTGGTCGCTGGGGGCGACCCTCGGGCCGCTGGCGGGCACCGCGGCCATGGCCGCGGCCGGACCGGACGGCCTGTTCGTCTACTTCCTGGCGGTCGCGGCGCTGCTCGGCGCGTTCACGCTGGTGCGCCGCCAGGCGCGTCCTCCGGCGGCGCCGGCGCAGCACGAGGACTTCCTGGCGCTCCCCGCGGCGCCGCTGCTCGCGGAGCTCAACCCGAACGCGCCCGAGGACGACGGTGCGCAACGCGGCGCAGGCACGGCCGGAGTGTGATCCGGCGCGCGGCCCTCACGCCGGCGCGCCGCGCGCCGGGTCACGGGCTCAGGGCTTGCGAATCGTGTGCACACCGTCGCGAGCGGGTCGTGCGGCGCGCGGCGCAGGGTAGAGGATTCACGAGCCCTCAATCCTCGACCTCCACCTCCACGTTGCCGTCGCGCACGCGAACCGGGAAGGTGGGCAGCGCCTCGTACGCGGGCGGCGAGAGCGCCTCGCCGCTGC
>CBDUCN010000237.1:0-8352 GCA_965365655.1 uncultured Gammaproteobacteria bacterium
TGCCGATGGCGGCGGTGGTGTTGCCCAGCTCGTCCAGCGAGTCGGTGATCTCGCGCGTCTCGCGGCCCATGCCGCCCATCTCGGCGATGCCGCCCGCGTTGTCCGCGACCGGGCCGTAGGCGTCGATGGCCATCGTGATGCCCACGGTCGCGAGCATGCCCACCGCCGCGATGCCGACGCCGTACAGGCCGCACAGCTCGGTGGACACGGCGATGATCGCGCAGATGCTGAGCACCGGGATCGCGACCGACTGCATGCCGATCGCGAAGCCGGAGATGATCACCGTCGCCGGTCCGGTCTGCCCGGCCTTCGCGATGGTGATGACCGGCGCGCCGCCGGTGAAGTACTCGGTGGTCAGGCCGATCACCATGCCGCCCAGCGCGCCGGAGAGCACCGCCCACCACACGTTGGAGCTGATGTCCGCGCCCATCACGATGAAGAACGACAGCACGATGAACGCGATGGTCGCGCCGATGGTGCCGGCGCGCAGCGCGACCTCCGGCTTGCGGTCGGAGAAGTTGCGCACCAGCCAGATGCCGGCGATGGAGCAGATCAGGCCGCCGGACGCGAGCGCGAGCGGCAGGAACATCAGCGAGGACTGGGTGCCCAGCGGATCCATCGCGACCGCGGTCATGGTCGACGCCATCGCGATGGTCGCGATCATCGCGCCGCAGTACGACTCGAAGATGTCCGAGCCCATGCCGGCCACGTCGCCGACGTTGTCGCCGACGTTGTCCGCGATCACGCCCGGGTTGCGCGGGTCGTCCTCCGGGATGCCGGCCTCGACCTTGCCGACCAGGTCCGCGCCGACGTCGGCGCTCTTGGTGAAGATGCCGCCGCCGACGCGCGAGAACAGCGCGACGGTGGACGCGCCCATGCCGAAGCCGTGGATCGCGTGCGCCGACTCCGGGTCGCCGCCGAAGAACAGGTACAGGATGCCGAGGCCCAGCAGGCCCAGCGACGCCACCGCGAGGCCCATGATGGAGCCGCCGAAGAACGCGATGGTGAGCGCCTGCGCCGCGCCGTGCGTCTGCGCCGCGGTCGCGGTGCGCACGTTCGCGCGGGTCGCGGTGTTCATGCCGATGTAGCCGGCGGTGCCGGACGCCAGCGCGCCCACCACGAACGAGAACGCGGTCGCGAAGCCCAGCGAGAACAGCAGCAGGATGACGAGCGCGAGGGCGAACCAGAACAGGATCTTGTACTCGGTGCGCATGAACACCATCGCGCCCAGGTGGATCTGGTCGCCGATGTCCTTCACCTTCGCCTCGCCCTCCGGGTACTCCTTCACCTTCTGGAAGATGAAGTAGGCGACGACGAGCCCCACGACGCCGAACAGCGCCGGAATGAGAGCGTTTGCGCTCATGAACGATTCCCCCCAGGAGTGAGCCTTCCAGCAATAGGTCCGGGAGCACCTGCCGTTGCCGGCCGCTCCCGCCGCCCGGGCCGGCTCGACGCCCCCCCGGCGAAACCCGCGAAATATAAGGGAAGCGGCGCGGGGCCTCAAACCGATCGACCGCGCCGGGGCTGCCCGGCGATCGGCGGCTTGCTATGCTCGCGGCCCCCGAAGCCTCCGGAGCCGCGGCGATGGCCCTCGACGACATCCCACCGGGCGACGACCTGCCCAACGACATCAACGTGATCATCGAGGTGCCGGCGCACAGCGAGCCGGTGAAGTACGAGATCGACAAGCGCTCGGGCGCGATGTTCGTGGACCGGTTCCAGGGCACCGCGATGCGCTATCCCTGCAACTACGGCTACCTGCCCCACACCCTGGCGCTGGACGGGGATCCCCTGGACGTGCTGGTCGTGACGCCGCACCCGGTGATCAGCGGCGCGGTGATCCGGTGCCGCCCGCTCGGGATGCTCAAGCTCACCGACGACGGGGGCGTGGACCACAAGGTGCTCGCGGTACCCATCGACAAGCTGTCGCCGCTGTACCGCCAGATGACCTCGGTGCGCGATCTGCCTGCGCCCACGCTCGACCAGATCGTCCATTTCTTCCAGCACTACAAGGACCTGGAGCCCGGCAAGTGGTCGCGCATCGACGGCTGGTCGGAGGCGGAGGACGCGAAGCGCGAGATCATGGACTCGGTCGAGCGCTACCAGTCGGCGCCGGAGAAGCCGGCGTTCTGAACGCGCCGCGCACGCGCGGCGCCGCGTCCGGCTGACGCGGGTGGGCGCCGGGGGCAGCTACCTCGAGGCCAGTGCCGGTCCGCGGCCGGTGTTCCCGCGCCTCGCCGGCGCGATCCGTGCCGACGCGTGCGTGGTGGGCGGCGGCTACACGGGGCTGTCCGCAGCGCTGCACCTCGCCGAGCGGGGCTACGCGGTGGCGCTGCTGGAGGCCGGGCGGGTCGGGGACGGCGCCTCGGGACGCAACGGCGGCCAGGTGGGCAGCGGCCAGCGCGTCGGCGTGCTGGATCTGGAGGCGCGGCTGGGGCCGGCGCTGGCGCGCACCCTGTGGCGGATGGCCGAGGAGGCCAAGGCGCTGGTCGCGGAGCGCATCGCGCGGCACCGCATCGACTGCGACTGGCGACCCGGCAACATGCTGGCCGTGCCCCGTGAGCGCGACGCCGACGAGATGCTGCGCGAGACCGCGCACCTGGCCGCGCACTACGGCTACGACCGCTACGAGGTGCTGGATCGCGGCGAGGTGCGCCGGCGGCTCGCGAGCGCCGACTACGTGGCCGGCCGCCTGGACCGCGGCGGCGGGCACCTGCATCCGCTGAAGCTCGCGCGCGGGCTGGCCCGTGCCGCCGCGGAGGCGGGCGTCACGGTGCACGAGGAGAGCGCCGTCACCGGCATCGCGTGGGGACGGCCCAGCGTGCTGCGCACCGCCGCCGGCGCGGTGACCGCGGAGCACGTCGTGCTGTGCGGCAACGCCTATGGCCTCGACCGGGTGGAGCCCGCCACCGGCGGGCGCATCCTGCCCATCGTGAGCCACCAGCTCGCGACCGAGCCGCTGGACCCGGCACGGGCCCGCGCGCTGATCCTCGACGGCTGCTGCGTGCACGACAGCCGCTTCGTGCCGCGCTACTTCCGGCTGACGCCGGACCACCGGCTGGTGTTCGGCGGCGGCGAGAGCTGGACCGATCGCCCGCCGCGCGACCTGGGGGCCTTCGTGCGCCGGCACATGCTCGCGACGTTCCCGCAGCTCGCCGACGTCGCCGTCGAGCACGCGTGGAGCGGACGCGTCGCGATCACGCTGGACCGGCTGCCCGAGTACGGGCGCACCGGCGTCAACGGCTGGTACGCCCAGGGCTTCTCCGGCCACGGCGTCGCGCTGTCGCAGCTCGCGGGACGCCTGCTCGCGGAGGCGGTCGCCGGCAGCGCCGAGCGCTTCGACGTGCTGGCCGCGATCCCCCACCGCCGCTTCCCCGGCGGGCGCTGGCTGCGCCGCCCGCTGCTGGTCGCCGGGATGCTGTGGTACGCGCTGCGGGATCGGCTCTGACGGGAGCCCCGTCCGGGCGCCGTCGGCGGACCGGCCTTGACCGTTGCCGCGTCAGCGGTCGAGCACGTCGATCCCGGCCTGTGCCAGCAGCGCGGCGGTCTCGAACAGCGGCAGCCCCATCACCCCCGAATAGCTGCCTTCCAGGCGCTCGACGAACACCGCGGCGCGGCCCTGGATCGCGTACGCGCCGGCCTTGTCCAGGGGCTCGCCGGTCGCGACGTACGCGGTGCGCTCGCGGGCGGTGATCGCGCGCATGACGACGCGGCTCTCGCTGAGCGCGGTGCGGTGCGCGCCGTCCACCGCGAGCGCGACCGCGGTGAGCACCGTGTGCGCGCGCCCCGAGAGCGCCGCGAGCATGCGCTCCGCGTCGGCGGCGTCGCGCGGCTTGCCGAGCGGCGCGCGGTCGACGACCACCGCGGTGTCGGCCGCGAGCACCCGCGCCCCGGGCGCGCCCAGCGCGGCGCCGGCCGCGAGGGCCTTCTCCACCGCGACCCGGGTGACGTAGGTCCGCGGCGATTCGCCGGGCACGTGGCGTTCGTCCACCTCGACGTCGACCGCGACGTAGCGCACGCCCACCTGGTCGAGCAGCTCGCGGCGGCGCGGCGAGCGCGACGCGAGGTACAGCCGGGGCGGCTCAGTCACGGTGGTACGGGTGGCCGCAGAGCACGGTCCACGCCCGGTAGAGCTGCTCCGCGACCAGGATGCGGGCGAGGCCGTGGGGCAGGGTGAGGGGGGACAGGGACCAGTCCAGCTCGGCCGCCGCGCGGCACCCGGGCGCGAGGCCGTCGGGACCTCCGATCAGCAGCGCGAGGTCGCGGCCGTCCTGCAGCCACGCCTTCAGCCGCGCGGCCAGCTCGCGCGTCGTGAAGGCCTTGCCCCGCTCGTCCAGCGCGATCACCCGTGCGCCCTTCGGCAGCCGGCGCAGCATCGCGTCGCCCTCCTGCGCGATCTGCGCAGACGGGTCGCCGCCGCTGCGCCTCGCGACCGCGATCTCGGTGAGCTCCAGCGCGCACTCGCGGGGCAGCCGGCGGGCGTAGGTCTCGAAGCCCTCCCGCTCCCAGGCCGGGCGCCGCGTGCCGACCGCGATCAGGTGGATGCGCATGCGGGCACGCCGGCGCTGCGCTCAGGGCACGCGGGCGGCGCACGGCGCGCGACCGCGCGCGGCGCGGGCGTCAGGTGGCGAGCGAGGCGCGGCGCTCGCCGTTCTCGCCCTGTCCCGGCATCCCTGTCCACAGCTTCTCGAGCTGGTAGTACTCGCGCGTCTCGGGCTGCATCACGTGCACCAGCACGTCGCAGAGATCCACGAGCACCCACTCGCCCTTGTCCAGACCCTCGACCCCCATCGGCCGCACGCCGGCCGCCTTGGCCTTCTCCACCACGTTCTCGGCGAGCGCCTTCACCTGTCGTCCCGAGCGCCCGCTCGCGATCACGAACCAGTCGGCCACGTCGGTGAGCTTGCGCACGTCGAGCACCACCACGTCCTGGCCCTTCAGCTCGTCGATCGCGTTCACCACCAGCTCGCGCAGCGCCAGGCTATCCATTGGCATACAGACCCTCACTCAGCAGCATGCGTTGCACCTCCAACGGCACCAGGAAATCGATGGACCGCCCGCGCGCCAGTCGCTCGCGCAGGCCGGTGGCGGAGACGTCCAGCACCGGGACGTCGCACACGCAGATCAGCCCCGCCGGCGCCGCCGCCAGCGCGTGCGGGCGGTCGTCGCGGCGCTCCGCGAACAGCTCGGCGACCGGGCCGGTGCGCGGCAGGCGGGCGCCGGGGCGCCGCGCGATGACCAGGTGCGCGAGGGTGACCAGGCGCTCCCAGTCGTGCCAGCGGTGCAGGCGCGCCGCCGCGTCGGCGCCCAGGATCCAGGCCAGCGGCCGCGCGCCCACCTCGCGGCGCAGCGCCTCCAGCGTTTCCACGGTGCGCGTCGGGCCCGGCGCGTCCAGCTCGCGGGCGTCCACCGCGAGGCCGGCGATCCCCGCGACCGCCGCGCGCAGCAGGCGAAGGCGCGTGTGCGCGTCGACCTGCGGCGTGTCGCGCAGCCGCGGGCGCGGCGCCGGCAGCAGGCGCACCTCGTCGAGGCCCAGGCGCTCGCGCACTTCCAGCGCGAGGCGCAGGTGGCCGACGTGAACGGGGTCGAAGGTGCCGCCCAGCAGGCCCAGCATTCAGCTGCCCGTGCAGCCGGCTGACCCGCAGCGCGCCGGCATCGACGATTCGCGGACCGCGACGCGCCGACCGCCCGGCCGGCGGGGGTGTCGCGCAGCGAGCGGCGCCGTGTGCCTCAAGCGGCCGCGGCTCCCCGTCGCGTGAGCATGTCGCGTGGGACGTTCACCTGGGCGCAGTGTAGCAGGCCGGTTCGCGACGGGGGCTGTCCGCCGCGCCCCGGCGCGGCGGATCGTGCGGGGACCGCCGTCGCGGGAGCCGCCCGCTCGCGCCGGGCGGGGGGCCCGGGAGCGGCGCCGGATGCCGCGGCGCCCGGCGACGGGCCCTCGCCGGCGCGGCGGTCAGCGCGTCTGGCCGTCGCCGAGCACGATGAACTTGCGCGTGGTCAGGCCCTCCAGGCCCACCGGGCCGCGCGCGTGCAGCTTGTCGGTGCTGATGCCGATCTCGGCGCCCAGCCCGTACTCGAAGCCGTCCGCGAAGCAGGTCGGCGCGTTCACCATCACGGAGCTGGAGTCCACCTCGGCCAGGAAGCGCCGCGCGCGGCTCCAGTCCTCGGTGACGATGGCGTCGGTGTGGCCGGAGCCGTAGCGGCGGATGTGATCCATCGCGGCGTCCAGCCCGTCGACCACCCGCACGCTGAGCACCGGTGCGAGGTACTCCGTGCCCCAGTCCTCCTCGGTCGCGGCGACGGCGCCGGCGACCCGCGCGCGCGTGGCCTCGCAGCCGCGCAGCTCCACGCCGGCCGCGGCGAAGCGCTCCGCGGCCGGCGGCAGGAACGCGTCCGCGACCGCGGCGTCCACCAGCAGCGTCTCCATCGCGCCGCAGATCCCGTAGCGGTACGTCTTCGCGTTCACCGCCACCGCCAGCGCCTTGTCCAGGTCGGCGGCGGCGTCCACGTACACGTGGCACACGCCGTCCAGGTGCTTGATCACCGGCACCGTGGCCTCGCGGGCGATGCGCTCGATCAGCCCCTTGCCGCCGCGCGGCACGACGATGTCGACGAGGCCGTCGAGGGTGATCAGGGCGCCCACCGCGGCGCGATCCGTGATCGCGACGACCTGCACCGCGTCCTCCGGCAGGCCGGCGGCCGTGAGGCCGCGCCGGATGCACCCCGCGATGGCCCGGTTCGAGTGGATGGCCTCGGACCCGCCGCGCAGGATGGTCGCGTTGCCGGCCTTCAGGCACAGCCCCGCCGCGTCCGCGGTCACGTTCGGGCGCGACTCGTAGATGATGCCGATCACGCCCAGCGGCACCCGCATGCGGCCCACCTCCAGCCCGGAGGGGCGGCGGTTCAGGTCGCTCACCTCGCCGACCGGGTCCGGCAGCGCGGCGATCTGGCGCAGCCCCGCCGCCATCGCGGCGATGCGCGCCGGCGTCAGCTCGAGGCGATCGAGCAGCGGTGCGGCCAGGCCGTTGCCGCGGCCGGCCTCCAGGTCGCGCGCGTTCTCGGCGGCCAGATCCGCCGCGCTGGCGTCGATCGCGTCCGCGATGGCCTCGAGGGCGTGGTTCTTCGCCGCGGTGCCGGCGCGGGCGACGGCCGCGGCGGCGTCACGGGCGCGCTCGCCCATCGCCTGCATGTAGCGCCTCGCGTCGCCGGAGACGGACGGTGCCGGGGTTGCCATCGGGGAGTCCTCGCTATGGGCGCCCGGCCGGGCGGGCGCATGACCGCTATCCGGCCGGCGTCACCGGGCCGCGCCGGAAGTATACGGTCGGCCCCGGGCCAGGCTGACCCCCGCCAGCGCCAGCGCGAGGCTCTCCAGCTCGCTCCAGGCGAGGCGCTCCTCGCCGCGGATGCGCCGCACCAGGCGGCCGGAATCGCCCTTCGCCCGCCGGTCGATGCGCGACAGGCGCCGCACCAGCAGTCCCCACCGCCGCGGCGAGTGCCGGGCCAGCACGGTCTCCAGCGCCCGGCGGCGCGCGGGGGAGCGCCACGCGCCGTGCTTCGGGCCCATCGCGCGATCCAGCGGCACGCCGCGCGCGACCGCCGGCGCGATCTCGGCCGCGCTTCGCACCGCCCATCCCACCGCCCCCAGCACCTCCGGCAGGCGCAGGCCTTCCTCGCGCAACGCGTTGACGACGCGCACCGTGCGCGCCGCGTCGCCCGCGAAGCTCGCGTCCACGAGGTCGAACGCGTCGTAGCGCGCGCTGTCCGCGGTCGCGGCCAGCACCTGGTCCGCGGTCACGACCTCGCCCCGGTGCAGCAGCGCGAGCTTCGCGACCTCCTGGGCCCCCGCGAGCAGGTTGCCCTCGTGGCGCTCGGCGAGCAGCGACGCCGCGCCGGCGTCGAGGGTCAGCCCCTCGCGCCGGGCCCGCGACTGCACCCAGTCGGGCATCCGCGCGGCATCCACCGGCCACACCTGCACGTGCGCGCCGGACTTCTCGAGCGCCGAGAACCACTTCGCGCGCGCCATCTGGCCGTCCACGCGGTACTCCAGCACCAGCACCAGCAGCACGTCCTGCGGCGGGCGCTCGCACCACGCGGCGAGGGCCTTGCGCCCCGCGTCGTCGAAGCGCCCCGCGGCGCGCAGCTCCAGGATGCGCCGGCTCGCGAACAGCGACAGGGAATCGCCGAAGTGGGCCAGCTCGGCCCAGTCGAAGCGCCGGTCCACGGTCAGCGATTCCCGCTCGTCGAAGCCCCGTGAGCGGGCGGCCGCCCGCAGCGCGTCCAGGCACTCCTCGCGCTGCAGCGGCTCCTCGCCGCTCAGCACGTAGAGCGGCGCGAGGGTGCCCTCGAGGTGGG
>CBDUCN010000238.1:0-8351 GCA_965365655.1 uncultured Gammaproteobacteria bacterium
GCCGCCGGACGCGCTGTGCCAGAGCCGCACCGTATCGACCGACCCCGGCCTGTGCTCGGCCGCCAGCGTGTCGGTGGACGCGGGCTCGAAAGACACGAGGCCGGAGGATGGCTCGGACGATGGCCCGGTCGCCCTCGTGCAGAGCCCGGCGGGCCCGTATCCCCTCGGCGCCACCGGTGTGACCCTGACCGCGACGGACCTGGACGGGCTGACCGACTCGTGCAGCGCCGTCGTCACGGTGCAGGACGACGAGCCGCCGGTGCTCGCCAACGTGCCGGGGCCGATCCAGGCCGAGCAGACCGATCTCGCCGGCACGCCGGTCGCGGTTCCGCTGCCTGGCGCGAGCGACAACTGCAGCGTCGCGAGCGTCGTCAGCGACGCGCCGGCGGTGTTCCCGCTCGGCGAGACCACGGTCACCTTCACGGCGACCGACGGCTCGGGCAACACCGCCGAGGCCAGCACCACGGTCACCGTCGTCGACACCACGCCGCCGGACATCAACGCCGTGACCGCGACGCCAGATGCGCTCTGGCCGCCGAACCACAAGCTTGCGGACGTGCTCGTGACGGTGGACGTCTCCGACATCTGCGACGTCGATCCGTTCTGCCGGGTGGTCTCGGTCGCGAGCAACGAGCCGGAGAACGGCAAGGGCGACGGCAACACCGCGCCCGACTGGGAGATCGTCGGTGACCTCGCGGTGAGGCTGCGCGCGGAGCGCTCCGGTCGCGGGCAAGGGCGCGTCTACACGCTGACGGTGCGCTGCACGGACGATTCGGGCAACAGCGCCGAGCGCGACGTGGAGGTCCGGGTCGCGCACGATCGACGCTGACGCCGGCGCGGATCGAGTGCGGGCCCGTGCGCTGCGGGCGCTGGCGCTTGCCGGCGCCCGCAGCATCCCGGTCGCGTGTGCGCTGCTGCTGCTCCCGTGCGCGCACGCGCAGCAGTGGCGCGAGGAGTTCGCGGCCGGTGTGCTCGACCCGGCGCGCTGGCACGGCACGATGTCCGGTGATCTGCACGCGCCGGTGGTGCGGATCGTGCCCGCGAAAGATGGCCCCGGCTCTCGCCTTCGTCTCGCCGCCGACACGCGCGGCACCCGCGACGACAGCATCAAGCGGGTCGGTGTGGGAACCCGCTGCAGGCTCGCGCTGGGACGCGAGGCGTGGATCGGCGTGGACCTGGACTGGGGCCCCCCCGCGAACGGCAGCTACCTTTCCGCGGCGCTCGTGCTCTCGCCGCACTACACCGACGGCGACCCGGAAGCCACCGCGGACTGGCTGTCCGTCGGCTACGTGGGCGTGCCGCCGGGGCGCACGGCGCGACTGCTGGTGCGCGCGAGCGCGAGCGGCGTCGCGCGCACGCTCTACGACGACGGCTGGCCCGAACGCAATCGGCACGGGCGAACCGTCACCCGCGTGTCGCTGGAGCTGTCGCTGCGTGGCCGATCGCTGGAGCTGCGCGAGAACGGCCGGCCGATCCCGGTGCCGCTGCCGGCGCCCGGACGGCTCGAGTCCGGCTACCTGTATCTGCAGCTCTCGAGCCACAGCAACTACCCGCCCCGCGCGGTGCACTTCGATGACCTGTGGGTGACGCGGGGCAACGGCGTCGGCCCGGTGCTCGCGTTCCCGCGGGCCCCCGCCTGCGGGAACGATCTCCCCCGGCCGCCGGGCTGAGGGGGGCGCGCGTGGAGATGCGATCATCGGGGCGGAGCTCCGGACGGCTCCGTTCCGCGCGATCGCGGACGTGGGCGTTTCTTCGTCCTCTGCGCACGCCGGCGGGAGACGGGCCAGCCCGGGCGTTCACCGCACCCGCTTGATGTCGTAGCTGAAGACCGCCTCGTGACGATGGGTGGGCGCCGTGTTCTCGAGCTTCTTCGGCGTGTAGGTCCCGGACTTCAGCGGCAGCAGGTGCTCGCGGGCATTGAGCATGAAGAGCTTGTCGTCGTAGTAGGCCGTGCCTCCCTTCTGGGAGTAGCCGCACGCCTTCTTCACCTTCTGGTGGTCCCAGCACTTCACCCCCAGATCCGCCGTGACCTCCAGCCCCGGATGCACGACCTTCCACAGCAGCCTGAGGTCGTTGCCGTGGACCTCGCCAGCCAGCTCCGCGCCCTTCATCTGCTTGATCGTCGCGCATCCCAGGCACTTCTTCTGCTTGACCTTCCAGAGGTTCTTCGGGAGGTGGCTGTAGGTGTAGGTGACGTTGCTCGCGGTGACGCGGCCGCACGCATAGCGCCACTTGCCCTTCTTCTTCTCGATCATGGTCTTCGCCGCCAGGTGGTAGTCGAAGCGGTAGCTGCGGATGTCCTTGATCAGCTTTCCGCTCGAGGCGCCGGGCAACAGGATCTCGCGCGCCGTCCACAGGCTGCGGTCGAAGTGGCCGTCCAGTGTGACCTGCCACTCCTGCGTGGGTCTGACGGTGAGGGTGACGGCGCGCTGGGTGTTGCCCAGGCCGTTGCTCGCGTTGGTGAACCGCAGCGTGGTCTTGTAGGTCCCCGGCTTCGCGACCAGCGAGGCGCCGTCCAGCGTCACGGACACCGCGGTGGCGGCACCGGCCGCGAGGGTGCCCTTGGTGCGTGAGAGCCTGGTCCAGGGTCTGGCGCCGTCGATGTGATAGCCGATGGGGGCGTCGCCCGGGTTCCTGAGCGTGTATGTCGTGGCCTCCGGCTGGAACTTCATGTCGCAGTCAGGGCCGCTGGCGTCGACGGCGGTGCCCGGCGACACCACCAGGCGACCGGGCTCGTGATCGAACACGATGGTGATCTCCGCGCTGCCGCTCACCTGGACCTGCGCCTGGGCGAGCTTCACCGGGTAGCGCCTGGTCAGGCTGCCGCTGCGCAGGCCCCTGGCGATGTCGTCGCTGCCGAAGGCGGCGTCACCGTACATGTCCACGTCCGGCTGGAAGAAGCTGTGCCCGAGCTTCGCCTGGGGGCTCTCCACCGACACCTGCACCCGCGGGCCCCACACGCGCAGATGGTGCGCGATGACACGGTTCGGCGCGGACCGGTCCAGGGTGTGCTCGAACTCCAGCGAGCCGTGGTCGGGCGCCACGGAGAAGTCCGCCGCGTCGCGGGTGCCGAAGGTCTTCTGGTCGTACGGGCGCGGCGCCAGGATGCCGTAGTACTTGACGCCCGTGAGCGTGGCCGACCCGGATGACAGGACGCTGGTCGGCTGCACGCGGCCCTGCGGCGCCGGGCTCGCGATGCGGTAGTCGAGGACCCGCAGCCGGTCATGCTGCGCGCGCTCGATCTGCAGGTAGCCGGGGTAGGTCTGGGTCACCTCGTAGCTGCCGTCGAAGCCGGACATCGTGTCGCGCTCGGTGATGCGCCAGGTCACGCGGATCTGCAGCGGCGTGCAGCTGAGCCAGGGCAGGTCCGAGCCGTGCATCTCTTGCGCGACGCGCTTCTGGTAGTACACCGCGTAGCAGACGTCGTCCTCGCGCTCCTCGAGCGCCGCCCGCGCGGCGTCGGTGGCGGCCTGGGCGCGGGCCATCTCGCGCGGCATCTGCGGTGCAGTTGTCGGCGGCGATGCGCCCGGCGGCGACGGCGCCGACTGCATGATCTCCTGGGTGAGCGCCTGGATCTTCTTCTGCACGCGCTCCAGGCATCCCATGTCCATCCCGCAGGTCTGCGCCTCCTTCGTCAGCGCCTGCAGCCGGTCGAGGGTGGCCTCGTCCGGCGCCTGCTGGGAGAAGCCGGCCGGAGCCAGGAGCAGCATGACCAGCGCGCCAGCCACGCGAGCGGTCGCTGCACGGTGTCGGCCTGCGTGTCTCTCGGATTTCACGTCCCGCTCGTCGAAGATGCGCCTGTGCGAATGACGCTAGCAGCACGAGGCGTCCGCGAAATTGATCCAGAGCGTTCCCGGCCCCCCGGCATCGGACTGCTGTCGTGGCCACAGTGGCGGCGCACGCCGGGCGCATCGCATGGGTCGGGTTCGAGCGCGACGTGCCGGACCTCCGCGCGCCGGCCGTCCAGGACCTGCAAGGCCGCTGGATCACCCCGGGCCCGGTGGACTGCCACACACACCTGCTGTAGGCGGGCAATCGCGTCGCCGAGTTCGAGCGGCGCCTCGAGGGCGCGAGCTACGCCGACATCGCGCGCGCCGGCGGCGGCATGGACGCGGCCCGCGCGTCGCGGCCCCGGACCTAGAGCGGCGAGTTCGTCTCGACGTTCCAGCCCGCTTCCACGGCCGGCCCCGGCGACCCGTCAGGGTTCGCCGGTGTGGAGGTCAGGGTGACCCGGGCGTAGCTGAAGCTGACCTTCTCGGAGAACGTGTCGTCGGCCGCCGCCTCCAGACCGGTCACGATCACGTCTTCCAGCCGCAGCCGCAGGAACGCCAGTCCGGGGTTGCCGACGTCATAGACGAAGATCTCCACGTTGGCGATTTCCGTCCCTCGCGCCACGGCCAGGAACAGGGGCGGACTCGAGATGTCGGGCTGCTTGCGGATGGTCACGTCCGAGAAGGTCGCACGCGAGGAGCCGCCGGGCGCGCCCGTTCCCGACGTGACGGGATTCGCGACGCTGAAGCCGAGAGCGCCGGCGCGGACGCAGTCCTCGTAGCCGATCGTCGTCTCGGTGCCGGTGATGCCGTCGATGCAGACGCTGATCCGCGTGGTCGACTCCGGAAGGGCCTGAGTCATCACCGTCACCGGGACGGGATTCGCGTCGCCGTTGACGACGGTCACCGGCGTGCTGCGCTGGGCCTGCGCCAGCGCGGGCGCGGCGAGCAGCAGGGCGAGCCCGAGCCTGATCATGCTGTTAGGGGTCATGTGTATCTCCTTGACGTCGTTCTCGGTCGTGCGCCGTGCACGGGCGCCGTCGCCTGCGCCCGTCCCGGCATCCGGCGGGTCCGTCCCGTGCGCCTCTTGACGGGAGCCGTCGCAACCGCAGGGCCTCGCGGCCGCAACGTCGCGTGCGGTTCCCCGGCGGAGAAGCGGCGCCTCGTGCGCGACGGCGCGACCCGAATGCAACAGATACCGCAAGCGAGAACGCGCAGCGTTGCCGCAGGTCAATTCGGCTACGGTCGGCCGCGGCGGACAGGGGGCCGGCATCGCCGTTGTCTGCCCGCGGCGCCCGTGCGAAGTTAGCGCAGGGCGACGACCCGCCGCGTGCCGCGGTCCGGCTCGCGCCCCCACAACCGGGGGATCACCATGCCGATCGCCGCCGACCGCATCTGGCGCAACGCCCGCATCGCGACCTTGCGCGACGGCGACGGGCCGTACGGCGCCGTCGAGGGCGCGCTGATCGCGGCGCATGCCGGGCGCATCGCGTGGGTCGGGCCCGAGCGCGACGCGCCGGACATCCGCGCGCCGGCCGTCGAGGATCTGGAAGGCCGCTGGATCACTCCGGGCCTGGTGGACTGCCATACCCACCTGCTGTACGCCGGCAACCGCGCCGCCGAGTTCGAGCAGCGCCTCGAAGGCGCGAGCTACGCCGACATCGCACGCGCCGGCGGGGGGATCCTCGCGACGGTGCGCGCGACGCGCGCCGCGTCGGAGGACGCGCTGGTCGCGCAGTCGCTGCCGCGCCTGGATCACCTGCTGGCCGAGGGCGTGACCACGCTGGAGATCAAGTCCGGCTACGGGCTGGATGCGGGCAGCGAGTGCCGGATGCTGCGCGCGGCGCGCCGGCTCGGCGAGTGCCGCCGCGTGCGCGTGGCGACCACGTTCCTGGGCGCGCACGCGCTGCCGCCGGAGGCCGGCGGCGACGCCGACGCCTACATCCGCGACGTGTGCGAGCGCCAGCTTCCCGCGGTCGCGCGCGACGGGCTCGCCGACGCGGTGGACGCGTTCTGCGAGACCATCGCGTTCACCCGCGAGCAGGTCGCCCGCGTGTTCGACGCGGCGCGCGCCCACGGGCTGCCGGTGAAGCTGCACGCCGAGCAGCTCAGCGACAGCGGCGGCGCGGCGCTGGCCGCGCGGTACGGCGCGCTGTCCGCGGACCACCTCGAGTGGGTGGGTGACGACGCGCTGCGCGCGATGGCGCGCGCCGGCACCGTCGCGGTGCTGCTGCCGGGCGCGTTCTACACGCTGCGCGACACCCACGCGCCGCCGGTCGCCGCGATGCGCCGTGCCGGTGTCGCGATGGCCGTCGCGACCGACTGCAACCCGGGCTCCTCGCCGCTCACGTCGCTGCTGCTCGCGATGAACATGGCGTGCACGCTGTTCGGGCTCACGCCCGCGGAGGCGCTGGCAGGCGCGACCCGCCACGCGGCGCGCGCGCTGGGCCTCGGCGACGCGATCGGCATCCTGGAGATCGGCAAGGCCTGCGACCTCGCGATCTGGAACGTGGAGTCGCCCGGCGAGCTGGCCTATCCGATGGGCTTCAACCCGCTGCACGCGCGCGTGGTCGCCGGCGACGCGGTGGCGCGATGCTGACGCTGACGCCGGGTGCGGTGACGCTCGCCGAGCTCGCACACCTGTACTGGCACGACGCGCCGGCGCGCCTCGCCGACGGCGCCCGCGCCGCGGTCGACGCCGCGGCGGCGCGCGTCGCGGCCGCCGCGCAGGGCAGCGACGCCGTGTACGGCGTGAACACCGGCTTCGGCAAGCTCGCGAGCCGGCGCATCGCGCCGGCGGACACGGCGCGCCTGCAGCGCAACCTGATCCGCTCGCACGCGAGCGGCGTGGGGCCGCCGCTGCCCGCGCGCATCGTGCGCCTCGCGATGGCGCTGAAGCTCGCGTCGCTGGGCCGCGGCGCGTCGGGCGTGCGCTGGGAGACGCTGGACCTGCTGCAGCGCATGCTCGCCGCCGGCGTCACGCCGCGCGTCCCGGGCCAGGGCAGCGTCGGCGCGTCGGGCGATCTCGCGCCGCTCGCGCACCTCGCGCTCGCGATGATCGGGGAGGGCGAGGCGGAGCACCGCGGGCGGTGCATGCCCGGTGCCGAGGCGCTCGCGGCGGCGGGGCTCGAGCCGATCACGCTGGGGCCGAAGGAGGGCCTGGGTCTGATCAACGGCACCCAGGTGTCCACCGCGCTCGCGCTGGCGGCGCTGTTCGAGGCGTGGCGCTGCGCGACCACGTCGCTGGTGACCGGCGCGCTCGCGACCGACGCGATCATGGGCTCCGACGCGCCGCTGCGCGACGCGATCCACCGCCTGCGTGGCCAGCCGGGCCAGATCGAGGTCGCGTCGGCGCTGCGCAGGCTGATGGACGGCTCGTCGATCCGCGAGTCGCACCGCGCGGGCGACGAGCGCGTGCAGGACCCGTACTGCGTGCGCTGCCAGCCGCAGGTGCTGGGCGCGTGCCTGGACGTCATGCGCCAGGCCGCGCGCACGCTCGCGATCGAGGCCAACGCGGTCACCGACAACCCGCTGGTGCTCGCCGACGACGGCGCGATCGTGTCCGGCGGCAACTTCCACGCCGAGCCGGTGGCGCTCGCCGCCGACCAGCTCGCGCTGGCGATCGCGGAGACCGGTGCGATCGCGCAGCGCCGCATCGCGCTGATGGTGGACCCGACCATGAGCAGCGGGCTGCCGCCGTTCCTGACGCCGGATCCCGGCGTGAACTCGGGCCTGATGATCGCGGAGGTCACGTCGGCGGCGCTGATGTCGGAGAACAAGCAGATGGCCGCGCCGTGCTCGGTGGACTCCACGCCCACCAGCGCGAACCAGGAGGACCACGTGTCCATGGCCACGCACGCGGCGCGCCGCCTGCTGCCGATGGTGGACAACCTCGGCCGCATCGTTGCCATCGAGCTGATCGCCGCCGCGCAGGGTGTGGACTTCCGCGCGCCGCTGGTCACGAGCCCGGCGCTCGCACGGGTGGTCGCGCGGCTGCGCGAGCACGTCGCGCCGCTCGCCGAGGACCGCAGCCTCGCGCCGGACATCGAGGCCGCCGCGCGGCTGGTGCGCTCGGGGGCGGTGATCGACGCCGCCGGGGAGGCGTCGATGCCCGCGCTGGCGGAACACGAGTGAAGGCGCGCCTGCGCGCGAGCCGCCGGCCGCGACGAGCGTGCGGGACGGCAACACCCCCTGACGGGAGGAGCGATCCATGACGGCGACGATCAAGAACGTGCGCGAGGTGCGCAGCCCGCGCGGCCCGGATCTGAGTGCGCGCAGCTGGCAGACCGAGGCGCCGCTGCGCATGCTGATGAACAACCTCGACCCGGAGGTCGCGGAGAACCCGAACGAGCTGGTGGTGTACGGCGGCATCGGCCGCGCCGCGCGCACGTGGCACGACTTCGACACGCTGGTCGCGTCGCTGAAGGACCTCGCGGACGACGAGACGCTGCTCGTGCAGTCGGGGCGCCCGGCGGGCGTGTTCCGCACGCACCGCGACGCGCCGCGGGTGCTGATCGCGAACTCGAACCTGGTGCCGCACTGGGCGACCTGGGACCACTTCAACGAGCTCGATCGCAAGGG
>CBDUCN010000239.1:0-8228 GCA_965365655.1 uncultured Gammaproteobacteria bacterium
TGCGCCGGCATCCGGCGCCGGCGGCGCGCCCGTGCCGCCGCCCGCGGCCGCGCCGGGGCGCCCGGCGTCGTCGAAGGCCTTGCGGGTGTCCTCGAACACCGCCGCAGTCTCCTTCGCGACGTCGCGCAGGCTCTCCAGCTCGCCCGGCTTCTCGATGAGCTGGCGCACCTCCTCGGCGTGCAGCTCGCGCTCGATGTCCTGCTTCACGTGGGACACGTACCGCCGGATCCGGCCGACCCACAGGCCGACGGTGCGCGCCAGCGCGGGCAGCCGCTCGGGCCCCACCACCAGCAGCGCGATCACGCCGATGACGGCCAGCTCCCAGAAGCCGATGTCGAACATGGATCAGGTCCGCAGGACGCGCGCCGGTGCGCGGCGCGGCCAGGTGGGCTCAGGCGCGATCGCGGTCGCGTTCCTTGCCGGAGACCTCGCCCTCCACGACGGCGCTCTCGCCGCTCTCGAGCTTCTCGGGCTCCTGCTGCTCCTTGGCCTCTTCCGCGCCGTCCTTCATCGCGCCCTTGAAGCCCTTCACCGCGCCGCCCAGGTCGGCGCCGAGGTTGCGCAGCTTCTTGGTGCCGAAGAGCAGCAGCACGATCACGAGCACGATCAGGAGCTGCCAGATGCTGATTCCCATGGATGTCCTCCGTTACGGGCTGCCGGTGCAGCCGCCGCGCAATGTCCGCCCGGCGCGGCTCAGCCGCGCGCCGCCTTCTCGTCGTGCCCGGAGACGCCGGAGCGGCGCTCCAGCTCGTCCAGCACGGCCTGGGGGTGCAGGCCTCGCGCGCTCAGCATCACCAGGGTGTGAAACCACAGGTCCGCCACCTCGTGCACGAGCGCGGCGTCGTCCTCGTTCTTCGCGGCGAGCAGCGTCTCGGCCGCCTCCTCGCCCACCTTCTTCAGAATCGAATCGAGGCCCCTGCCGAGCAGGGAGGCCACGTAGGACTCCTCCGGCGAAGCCCCCTTGCGGGACTCGATGGTCGCGGCCAGTGCCGCCAGCGTGTCGTTCATGCCGCGAGGACTCCGGCCCTTCGGGCCGGGCGTCGAACAGGGCTCGCGATGATACACGTTTTGCAGGCGCCGGCTGCCGCACCCGCCTTGACCGGCGCGGCGTCGCTGGCGAATGATCCGTGGCCCTCGGGCACCGCCCCGGCGCAGGACCCGCCACACGCATGCGTTACCAGACCATCGCCCTGATCGGCGGCACCGGCTTCATCGGCAGGCAGATCGCCGCGGAGCTCGGCCGGCGCCGCTACCGTATTCGCGTGCTCACGCGCCGGCGCGAGCGCAACCGCCACCTGCTGGTGATCCCGACCCTGGAGCAGGTGGAGACGGACGTGCACTCGTCGTCCGCGCTGAGCGCCGCGCTCGCGGGCTGCGACGCGGTGGTGAACCTGGTCGGGATCCTCAAGGGCCGCGACCACGCCGGCGAGAGCTTCCAGGACGCGCACGCGCGGCTGCCGTCGGTGGTCGCCGAGGCGGCGCGCTTCAACCGCATCGAGCGCCTTCTGCACATGAGCGCGCTGGCCGCCGCGCCCGACGCGCCCAGCGAGTACCTGCGCAGCAAGGCGGCCGGCGAGGAGGCGGCCTTCGCGTCGGGACTCGCGGTCACCAGCTTCCGCCCGTCGGTGGTGTTCGGGCCCGAGGATTCGTTCGTCAACCTGTTCGCGTCGCTGCTGCGCATGAGCCCGCTGGTGTTTCCGCTGGCCTGCCCCGACGCGCGCTTCGCGCCGGTGTACGTGGGCGACGTCGCGCGCGCGTTCGCCGATTGCCTGGAGAACGACGCGAGCATCGGCGAACGCTACGAGCTGTGCGGGCCGCGCAGCTACACCCTGCGCGAGCTGGTGGAGTACATCGCGCGGGTGCAGGGCCTGAAGCGGATCGTGGTTCCGCTGCCGGACCTGCTCGCCCGCCTGCAGGCCCGCGTCGCCGAGCTGGTGCCGGGCCTGCCGCTCAGCATGGACAGCTACCGCTCCATGCAGGTGCCCAGCGTGTGCACCGACGACGGCCTAGGCCGGCTCGGGATCCGGCCGTCCAGCCTGGAGTCCGTGGTGCCCGGCTACCTCGGCGGCCGCTCGGCCCGCGGGCGCTACGTGAAGCTGCGCTCGTCGGCGGGGCGCGAGACCTTCCCCGGCGGCTCGTACTGAGTCACACGACGAGCAGCAGCAGGCCCGCCCCCAGCACGAGGCGGTAGATCACGAACGGCAGCATGCCGACGCGCTCGACCAGGCGCAGGAACGCATGGATGCACGCGAACGCGCACAGCGCCGACAGCGCGGTGCCCACCGCGAACGCGCCCAGGTCCACCGGCACGCGGCCGGACAGCGCCTCCGCCCCCTGCAGCAGCCCGGCCAGCGCGATCACGGGCACCGCGAGCAGGAACGAGAATCGCGCGGCCGCCTCGCGGGTCAGGCCCAGCATCAGGCCCGCCATCATCGTGACGCCGGAGCGCGACGCGCCGGGGATCAACGCGAGCGCCTGCGCGCAGCCGATCAGCAGCGCGTCACGAACCCGCAGCGTCTCGATGCCGCGCTCGCGCGGGCCGCGCGCGTCGCTCCACCACAACAGCGCCGCGAAGAGCAGGTTCGCGACGGCGATCACCGCCGCCGCGCGCAGCGCGTCGCCGGCCAGCGCCTTCACCGCGAGGCCGGCGATGCCGGTCGGAACGGTGGCCGCGATGATGCACCACGCGAGCCGGCTCTCGCCGACGGTGCGGCGCGCGGCCAGGCTGCGGCACCAGTCCACCGTCATGCGCGCGAGATCGCGGGCGAAGTAGGCGACCACCGCCGCGAGGGTGCCGACGTGCACCGCGACGTCGAAGGCCAGGCCCTGGTCCGGCCAGTCGGCCAGCACGGGCAGCAGGATCAGGTGCGCGGAGCTCGAGATCGGCAGGAACTCGGTGAGTCCCTGCAGCACGGCGAGCGCCGCCGCGTGGGCCATGTCCATGGTGGCTTCCGGGTGACTGGGCCGGGCCTGGAGTCCGGCGGGCGCGCAGTTTAGCGCGCGGCGGCGCGCCGACCCGCGCCGCCGCGTGCGCAGGCCGGGCGGGTGCCGTGCGGCCGTGCACGCCGGCGCGCGGCGGAGCGCGCCCGCGCAGCGCCCGGCGTGGCGAGCGCGGTGGTCGAACCGTGCACCCGGTGCACCGCCGCACCGGGCGCGCGCGGCCGCGCGGGCGGTGCGCTCACCCGCGACTCACAGGCGGTGCGCGAGATCCCGCCCGGCAAAGCCGCTCAGCGGCGCGTCGATGCCCCGGGCCAGCGCGATCACCTTCACCGCCTCGCCCATCTCCGCCGGCAGCACCAGGCGCTGCACCTCGCCGGAGGCGGCCATCCGCGCGCGGGGATCGGCGTCCGTGGCGTGCAGGCCGTCGAGGAGGCCCGTCGCGAGCAGGAACCAGGCCTGCGTCGTGTAGCCGGCGAGCTCGAGCCCCGCCGACAGCCCGGCCTCGGCGACCGCCGTGAAGTCCACGTGCACCGACAGGTCCTGCAGGCCGGGCCAGCGGAACGGGTCGCCGTGCACCCGGTGTCGGTAGTGGCACGCGAGCGTGCCCTCGCCGCGCTGCGGGTGGTACAGCTCGCGGCGCGGGTAGCCGTAGTCCAGCAGCAGCAGCACGCCGGCCTCCACGCACTCGCCGGCGGCCGCGGTCCACGCGCCCCGGGCCGGGCCGTACTCCCCCTGGTAACCGTCGGGCAGGCTCCGTAGCAGCGGTCCCAGCGCGGCGGTGACGTCCACGGCCGGGCCCAGGAGCTGCCACCGGAAGCCGTCCGCGGACGGCGCGACGCCGAGCTCCAGCGCCTCGCCGGCGCGCACCACGAAGCGGCGCGCGGGCAGCGCGTCGAGCAGCTCGTTGGCCAGGATCACGCCGCGAAAGCCCGGCTCCGGAAAGCCGTCCAGCCACGTCACGCGCTCGCCCCACGGCGCGAGGCGCTCGCGCTGGAAGCCGCGCGCGCCGGCGCTGCGCTCCAGGATGCGGTACGGCACGTCGTGCATGCCGGCCGCGTCCAGGCCGGCGAGGACGCCCGCGGCCAGCGTGCCGTCCCCGGCGCCCGCCTCCAGCACGCCACCGCCGGTGCGCGCGAGCACCTCGGCGACCTGGCGCGCCACGCAGCCCGCGAAGCGCGGCGAGATCTCCGGCGCGGTGACGAAGTCGCCGCGCTCGCCGAAGCGGCTGCGCGGGGCGGCGTAGTAGCCGAGGCCGGGGGCGTACAGCGCGAGCTCCATGAACGCGTCGAACGCGATCGCGCCGCCCGCCGCCGCGCACTCCTCGCGGATGCGCGCCGCGACCGCGCCGCTGTGCGCCGCGTCGGCGTCGTCGGGCTGCGGGAGGTCGAGGACCACGGACGGGCTGGGCACGAGGGCGGGGCTCCGGAGGTCAGGCGCGCGTCGGGCGGGCGGCGCGACCGCGGTGTGGGCGTGCATCGGTCGCCATGCAGGCTCCTGGCCGTGGGGGCTGCCGGCACGGCCGCGGCACGGGTGGTTCCGCGGCCGTCGGCGTCGTCCGGCCCCGGTTCGGCGGCGCGAACGGCGGTGATAACTTAACGCGGCGCCCGCCGCAGTGAGGATCGTCCGTGAACCGCCCTGCCCCTTCCGCCGAGCCCGTGGCGCTGATCACCGGCGCCGCCCGGCGCGTGGGCGCCGAGATCGCGCGCGCGCTGCACGCACGCGGGCTGCGCGTGGCCATCCACTACAACCGCTCCGCGGCGGACGCCGACGCGCTCGCGGCGGCGCTGGACGCGCAGCGCCCTGGCTCGGCGATCGCGCTCGGCGCGGACCTGCGCGACGCGGCGGCGGCACGCGAGCTGGTGGCGCGGGTCGGCGCGCACTTCGGCGGCCTCGCCGTGCTCGTCAACAATGCGTCCAGCTTCTACCCGACGCCGCTCGCGGAGGTCACCGAGGCGCAGTTCGACGACCTCGTCGGCAGCAACCTCAAGGCGCCCGTGTTCACCAGCGCCGCCGCCGCGCCGTGGCTGCGCGACGCGCGCGGCAGCATCGTCAACATCACCGACATCCACGCGCGGCACCCGGCCCGCGAGCACGCGGTGTACTGCGCCGCGAAGGCCGGCCTCGAGTGCCTGACCCGCGCGCTGGCCCGCGACCTCGCGCCCGACGTGCGGGTGAACGCGGTGGCGCCGGGGGCCATCCTGTGGCCGGAGTCCGGCGAGGACACCGACAGCCGGGAGAACATCATCGCCGGCACCGAGCTCAAGCGCGCCGGCGAGCCGTCCGACATCGCGGGCGCGGTGGCGTGGCTGGCGCTGGACGCGCCTTACGTGACGGGGCAGATCGTGTCGGTGGACGGCGGGCGCACGGTCGGGCCCTGACGGGCTTCCCGCGCCGCCGACGGCGTTTCGCTGCGCCTTGCCGGCGGTGCCCGGCCGCGGCGCAGGCGCCGCCGGCACGGCGCGCGTCAGGCGGGGCGCCGCTCCACGTCCAGCACCTGCGTCGTGAACACGCCCTCGCGGCGCTCTGCGAAGAAGTGGCGCAGCGTGACCTCGATGGACGGGAACGCGATCTCCGCCCACGGGATCTGCTCCTCGGTCATCAGCTCGACCTCGAGGCTCTCCGCGCCGGGCGTGACCGCGTCGTCGAGCAGGCGCGCGAGGAACAGCACGTAGACCTGCGAGATGCGCGGGATGTTGATGTAGCGGTACAGCTCGCCGACCTCCACACGCGCGTTCGCCTCCTCCAGCGCCTCGCGGGCGGCGGCGGCCTGGGTGGTCTCGCCGTTCTCCATGAACCCGGCCGGCAGCGTCCACAGCCCCTTGCGCGGCGCGATCGCGCGCCGGCACATCAGCACCCGCCGCTCCCAGGTCGGCACGCAGCCGGCGACGATCTTCGGGTTCGAGTAGTGGATCGCGCCGCACGCGTCGCACACGTGGCGCGGGCGGTCGTCCCCGGGCGGCACCCGCTCCACCAGAGGCGACGCGCAGCAGGGGCAGAAGTTCACGACGCCGCCCGCGCCGCCGGCAGCGCCAGCGCGACCCGCCGCATGCCGCTCGCGTCCAGTGCGAGCCGCGCCTCGAGGTCGCGGTAACGCTCGCCGAGCACGGGATGCCGCTCGTCGGGGGCGATCTCGGCCAGCGGGTGCAGCACGTACGCCTCGCGGAGGATCTCGCCCCGCGGCAGCTCCACCGGCCCGTCGCTGCACAGCGCGCCGAACGTGAGCACGTCGATGTCCAGCGTGCGCGGACCGAAACGCTTCTGCCCCGGCCGGCGCCCGGCGCTCCGCTCGATCGCCTTCAGCCGCGCGAGCACCTGCTCGACGTCCTCCGCGGTGTCGAAGCCCACCGCGAGGTTGTAGAACGGCTCGCCGTCGAACCCGACGGCGCGCGTCTCGTACACGCTGGACAGGGTGAGCTCGCCGAACGCCGCGCGCAGCGCCGCGACCGCGTCGCGCACGTGGCGCTCGCGGTCCACGTTGCTGCCGATGCTGACGTAGACGCGGTTCACGGAGACGCGCCGGTCACGGGCGCTCGCCGCGCTCGATCGCGACGCCGACGTCCACCGCGCCGCGCAGCGCCCCGCGCTTGTTCACCCTGAGCCGCAGCCAGGCCACGTCGAACTCGTCCATGACGAGCTGGGCGACGCGCTCGGCCAGGGTCTCGACGAGCTGGAAGCGACTGTCCTCGACGAACGCGATCACGCGCTTGGTCACCGCCTTGTAGTCGACCGTGTCCTCGACCGCGTCGCTGCGCGCGGCGCGCGCACAGTCGCATGGCATCTCGAGGTCGAGATACACGGTCTGCTTGATCTCGCGCTCCCAGTCGAAGATGCCGATGACCGTTTCCACGGCCAGCTCGCGGATGAAGATGGTGTCCATGGCGCGCGGCTCGGAGCGGCCTGTCGCCGCGGGCGGGACTCTATCAGCATGCCCCGGGGAGCCGCGTCGGCGCGCCTTGACCCCCGTTCCCGGCACGCGATTCAATGCCCCATGCTGTCCGGCTCCCTGCTGCTCGCCGTCGCGCTGCCGCTCATCGGCTACCTGGCCGGCTCCCTCGCCTCCGCCGTCATCGTGTGCCGCGCGATGGGCCTGCCCGACCCGCGCACCGGCGGCTCGGGCAACCCCGGCACGACCAACGTGCTGCGCCTGGGGGGCAAGAAGGCCGCGGCCCTGACGCTGCTGGGAGACGTGCTCAAGGGCGTGCTGCCGGTGCTCGCCGCCCACGCGCTGCAGGCGCCGCAGCCGGCGCTCGCGCTGACCGCGCTCGCGGCCTTCCTCGGGCACCTGTACCCGGTGTTCTTCGGCTTCCAGGGCGGCAAGGGCGTGGCGACGGCCTTCGGCGCGATCGTCGCGCTGTCGTGGCCGGTCGGGCTGGTGTTCGGGCTGCTGTGGGTCGCGCTCGCGGCGATCACCCGCTACGCGTCGGTGGCCTCGCTGGGCGCCGCCACGGCGGCGCCGCTCGCGGCGCTCGCGCTGCCCGGCAACACGACCTACGCGGCGGTGCTCGCGGTCGTCGCGGCGCTGATCTGGTGGCGCCACCGCGAGAACGTCGCGCGCCTTCGCGCCGGAACCGAAGGGCGCATCGGCGCGAAGCGCACCGGGTAGCGGGCGCGGCACGCGCACCGGGCGCCGCGCCTGGCGCCCGGAGGCCGCGGCGCCCGTGCGCCGGGTCGTCGAGCGGCAGGCCCGAGTCCGACCGCACGACCTGGGTCGCCGAGCGCCAGGCCCGCGTCCGGCCACACGGCCCGGGTCGCCGGGCGCCACGCCCGCGTCCGGCGGCACGGCCCGGGTCGCCGCGGCACGCCGTGCACGCGCGCACTGCACCGTCAGGCCGGGTCCGCGAGCGTCTCCAGCGACCACCTCGGGTGCACCGGGAACCCGGCGTCGACCCGCTCACCGGCCGCGAGCCGGCGCCAGCCCGCGTAGGCCACCATCGCGCCGTTGTCGGTGCACAGCGCCGGCGGCGGGTAGCGCAGCCGCACCCCCGCGCCGTCGGCCCACTCGCCCAGCACCGCGCGCAGGCGCCGGTTCGCGGCGACCCCGCCGGCCAGCACCAGGGTGTCCACACCCGCCGCCTCCACCGCGCGCCGGCACTTCACGAGCAGCGTCTGCGCGACCGCCTCCTCGAAACCGCGGGCCACGTCCGCGCGCACCTGGGGATCGGAGGTCCCGGCGGCGGCCAGGCGGGTCAGCACCGAGGTCTTCAGGCCGCTGAAGCTGAAGTCCAGTCCCGGACGGTCGGTCATCGGGCGCGGGAACTCGAAGCGTCCCGGGGTGCCCTGCTCGGCCA
>CBDUCN010000240.1:0-8226 GCA_965365655.1 uncultured Gammaproteobacteria bacterium
CCGCGCGGGCCCGTCGCCGACTTGATGCGGTCGAACACCGACTTGGCGACCATCACGCGCTGCAGCAGCGGGATGGCCGCGGCCACCATTGCCACCAGCGGACTCAGCTTGCCGCTCAGCAGTGCGACGACGAGGATCACGCCGGCGGCGGCCAGCGCCGCGCGAAAGCCCATCTTGCGGCGCTGGGCCGGCGGCTGCCGTTTGAGCCAGCTCACCGTGAGCAGCACCGCGATCACCAGGATGAGCAGCAGGATGGGGTGCATGGCGGTCGGCGCGCCGTATCAGCGGCGGCGGCTGGCAGGCGGGTGGAGAACGTCGTCCTTCGCCGGCCCGCGTCCGGCGCACGCGTACGCCGGCACCCGCCGGGTACGCCGGTGCGCGGCGCGTGGACCGGGCACGGGACCGCGGCCTGCGCGCAGCGATCCACGTGCGCACGGGACGTGCGTCTTCTCGCTCCTGTCAGGCGCCTGCACGCCCGGTCGGACGCCGCGCTTCCGGCGTGGTGAAAGACTCACGAGGTCTCAGTCGAGCTGGTGCACCAGCTGCCGCACCATTCGGTTGCCGCGCCTGTCCAGGTCGTCCAGCGCACGCCGGCCGCCGGCCGCGTAGGTGGCGACGGCCGCGAGCAGCGCGCGCAGTTGCTCGGCGCTCCCGGGGGTGAAACGGCAATACGCGCCACGGCTCAGTCGCGCCACTTCGCGGAAGGTGCGCGCGGCCGCGGCGCTGCCCCCCTCGTGAAACACGAACACCGGCATCCCCAGCAGGCCCAGCTGTCCGGCCAGCGCACACAGCCGATCGGGGTCCTCCTCCATCGCGTCGCCGACGAACACCAGCGCGTTCACCCGCTGCCGGCGGGTCTCGTCGAGCGCGTGCTCGAGCACGCGGCCCAGCTGCGTGGCGCCCGCCGCGCAGCGCACCGCGGTCATCTGCGCCGCAAGGCCGCGGGCGTCGCCGACCCAGGGCGTCGCATGGAATTCGTGGAAGCCGCGGTAGTAGCACAGCTGCACGTCGAGGCCGCCCAGATCCGCCGCGGTCGCGAACATCTCGCCCTGGATCTGGCACGCGCGATCCCATGCGGGCTCGCGGCTGGCGGTGGCATCCATCGCGAACATCAGACGTCCGCGGCCGGCGCCGCGCCGCGCAGGCGGCGGCGTTGCCGCCACCTTGGCCAGGAAGCCCGCCACGTCGTCGCCCGGGCGGGCCAGGTCGCGCTCTTTGCCGGTCACCGGGGTCGTTCCACGTCTGATCCGTCACCGTGTTCGCGCGGATCATACCCACTCGCCGGCGCCCCGCGCGGCGCCGCCGTCGTGAACCGACCGCCACGTTGCCTATACTGCGCGCAGGCGTCGCCGTGACGCCCCGCCCTCGGCCAGGAGCCGACCCGCATGACTGACAAGTTCGCCGAAGCCGCACTCGCCTACCACTCGACCAGCCCCGCCGGAAAGCTCGCGATCACGGCCACCAAACCGCTCGCCACCCAGCGCGACCTGGCGCTCGCCTACTCCCCGGGCGTCGCGTTTGCGTGCGACGCCATCGCCGAGGACCCGTCCGAGGCGTTTCGCCTGACGGCGCGCGGCAACCTGGTGGCGGTGATCACGAACGGCACGGCCGTTCTGGGCCTCGGCCACATCGGCGCCCTGGCCGCGAAGCCGGTCATGGAAGGCAAGGCCGTGCTGTTCAAGAAGTTCTCGGGGATCGACGTGTTCGACATCGAGGTCGACGAGCTCGACCCGGATCGTTTCGTCGACATCGTGGCCAGCCTCGAGCCCACCTTCGGCGGCATCAACCTCGAGGACATCAAGGCGCCCGAGTGCTTCGAGATCGAGCAGAAGCTGCGTGCACGCTGCAACATCCCCGTGTTCCACGACGATCAGCACGGCACGGCCATCATCGTGTGCGCCGCGATCCTGAACGGCCTGCGGCACGTCGAGAAGCGGATGGAGGACGCGCAGGTGGTGGTCTCCGGCGCCGGCGCCGCGGCGCTCGCGTGCCTCGACCTGCTGGTGCACATGGGACTGCCGCGGGAGAACATCACGGTCACCGACATCCTCGGTGTGGTCTACAAGGGCCGCAACGAGTTGATGGACCGCTGGAAGGAGCGTTACGCGAAGGACACGCCCGCGCGCACGCTCGGCGACGTGGTCCAGGGTGCGGACGTGTTCCTGGGCCTGTCGGCTCCGGGTGTTCTGAAGCCCGAAATGGTGAAGCAGATGGCGCCGCGGCCGCTGATCCTCGCGCTCGCGAATCCGACGCCCGAGATCATGCCCAAGCTCGCCAAGAAGGCGCGGCCCGATGCGATCATCTGCACCGGCCGTTCTGATTATCCGAACCAGGTGAACAACGTCCTGTGCTTTCCGTTCATCTTCCGGGGTGCGCTGGACGTGGGCGCCACGGTGATCAACGAGGACATGAAGCTCGCCTGCGTACGCGCGATCGCCGACCTCGCAATGGCGGAGAGCTCGGAGCTGGTGGCGAAGGCCTACGGCGACGCGCCGATGCGCTTCGGCCCGGAGTACCTGATCCCGAAGCCGTTCGACCCGCGGCTGATCTCCGAGATCGCGCCGGCGGTGGCCCTTGCGGCGATGGACAGCGGCGTCGCGACCCGGCCCATAGAGGATCTGGACGCGTACCGCCAGTCGCTGACGCAGTTCGTGTTCCGCTCCGGCCTCGTGATGAAGCCCATCGTGGACGCCGCCCGCAGCGCCTGCAGCCGTGTGGTCTACGCCGAGGGTGAGGATCGGCGGGTGCTGCGCGCGGCGCAGCAGGCAATGGACGAGGGGATCGCGCGTCCGATCCTGGTCGGCCGCGCCAACGTCATTCGTGACCGCATCCGTCAGCTCGGGTTGCGCATGCAGCCGGGCAAGGACGTCGAGATCTGCAACATCCTGAGCGACGAGCGCTTCGTGGACTACTGGGAGACCTATCACGCGGTCATGGGGCGCGACGGCGTCACGCCCGAGATCGCGAAGACCGTCGTGCGCTCGGACAGCACCGCTGTCGCCGCCATCATGGTGCACCGTGGCGAGGCGGACGCCATGCTGTGCGGCACCGTCGGCCGTTTCGACACCCACCTCGCCCACGTGGAGCACCTGATCGGAAAGCGAGAGGGGGTGCGTGACTTCTCGACCATGACCGTGCTGATCCTGCCGAGCGGCACCTTCTTCATTGCCGACACCCACGTCAGCAGCGACCCCAGTGCCGAGGAGCTCGCGGAGATGGCCCTGCTCGCGGCCGACGAGGTGCGCAGCTTCGGCATCACGCCGAAGGTGGCTCTGCTGTCGCGCTCGAACTTCGGCAGCGTGCGCACGCCGTCGGCGGTGAAGATGCGCGAGGCGGTCGCGCTGCTGCGCGCGATGTCGCCGGACCTGGAGGTCGACGGGGAGATGCAGGCCGACGCCGCGCTGTCGGAAGCGATCCGCAGCGAGCGGCTCGAGGTGACCGGCTTCAGCGGGGCCGCCAATCTGCTGATCATGCCCAACGTGGATGCCGCGAACATCGCCCATAACCTGTTGAAGATGCTGGGGGGCGGGGTGAGCATCGGGCCCATCCTCGTCGGAGGCGCGCGCCAGGCTCACGTGCTGTCGCAGTCGGTGACGGTGCGCGGCCTCGTGAACATGACGGCCCTCGCGAGCGCCCGGGTCGCCGCGGCCCGCCCGCCCGACACCGGCGCCGGTCGGGCCTGATGGCGGCGTCGGACACGCAACCTTCCCGGAGGCGACGGGAAGGGCCTGCGCCTTCGACTGTTGCGGAAAGTTGTACTAGAATGCGGCGGCGAAGAGCGGTCCGGAGAAGGCCGCTGCCGTAATGAATCCGCGCGGGCAGCCGTTTCGAGCGGCTGCGCGGGCAGGTGGGGGTAGACAACGGTCCCGCCGAGAATTGGGCACGACGCCCCACGGTGCATCTCCGCAGGACGCGGTGACGCCGGTCAATTCAAGTCAAATCGATAACAGGAGATGGTGATGAGACTGCTGAGACTCTTGGCCGCGGGCATCGTGATCCCGGCGCTGCTGGCGGGCTGTTCGAGCAGCGGCGGCGGCGCGTTCGGGTACAAGGACCTGAGCTGGTGCCAGATTGGCGGCGCCGTCGCGGGTGCCACCGCAGGCGGAATCTATGAGGGCGTCGGGGGTGCGGCGTTCGGTCTCGTGACCGGCGGGATCTACGGCTCCCTCCTGTGCCTGCCGTCCGACATGGCGCCGCAGGACTCCGACGGCGACGGCGTGCCGGACGACAAGGACCAGTGTCCCGGGACGCCTGCAGGGGCCCCCGTGGACGCGAACGGTTGCCCGCTGTACTCCGACGGTGACGGCGTGCCGGACTACCTCGACAAGTGCCCGGGGACTCCGTCCGGTGTGAAGGTCGACGCGGACGGCTGCCCGATCGACAGCGACGGTGACGGCGTGCCGGACTACCTCGACAAGTGTCCGAACACCCCGGCCGGCGCCAAGGTGGACGCCAACGGCTGTCCGCCGGCAGGCGACACGCTCGCCATCGTGACCAACGTCAACTTCGACTTCGACAGCGCCAAGATCCGGCCGGATTCGGAGCAGAAGCTGAACCGCGTGGTGACGATCCTGAAGGACAACCCCGACGTGCGCGTGCGTGTCGAGGGCCACACCGACAGCACCGGCCCGGAGAAGTACAACCTGGGTCTGTCCTACCGGCGTGCCGAGTCCGTGAAGTCGTACCTCACGGCGAACGGGATCGACGCCAACCGCCTGTCGGTGGTGGGCTTCGGCGAGGCCAAGCCGCTGGTGTCCAACAAGACCCGGGCGGGACGCGCCGTCAACCGTCGCGTGGAGTTCAAGGTCCTCAACTGAGGGCCCTCTGAGCTCGCCCTTCGAGCCCGCGTGCAGCGCTGCTGCACGCGGGCTCTTTCATTTCTGGAGGTGGTAGCGGATGGACAGTGCGTCCGCGCGCCGCTCCGCCTCGCGCCGCTCCTCCTCGGTGAGCAGGGCGCCCACGCGGTCCCGGTTCCCGGCCGCCTGCGGCACGCCGATGGCCGCGGCCCGCGCGAACCACGCCCAGGCCTGCACCGGATCCTGGGGCACGTCGTCGTTTCCGATCGCGAACAGGAAACCGAGCCTCATCAGCGCGTCGGGATCGTCCTGGGCGGCCGCCAGGCGGTACCACCGCAGCGCCTCCCCCGGCGCGGGCGGTGCGCCGTGCCCCTCCTCCAGCAGGCGGGCCAGCGCGGACTGGCAGCGCGCCGATCCGGTCCGCGCGCAGTCCAGCCAGCGTTCGTGCGCGAGGCCGAAGCGCGCCTGCTCCCAGGCCTCGAGGCCGCCCGCGTAGTCGGCAGCCCCGGCCGCCGGAGCCAGCGCGAGGCCCGCGGCCAGGAGCAGGCTGCCGGACGGCCGGGCCCGCCCGCTCTTCATCGTGTCTCGTCGGCCAGGGCGTCGCGCACACGGGCCTCCCGGCTGCGCAGCACGGCGGTGCGCGGATCGCTGCCCGGCGGCGGCGGCGGCACCCTGGCCGAGGCATCCCGCGCCCGGAGCAGGCGATCGAGTTCGCCGGCGTATTCGGGCGTCGCCGCCTGCCAGGCCACGACGGCGGCGTCGAAGCGATCGCGCCGGCGCCAGGCGTCCGTCGCGGCCAGCCAGCGCACGATGCGCGCGGGGTCGCCGTCTCCCGGCGTCTCGGGCGGGTGCGCGACGCACAGATCGCACAGCGCACGGGCTCCCGACGGCAGCGGCCACGACGCGGGCGGCAGCGCGCCCGCACCGGCGCACAGGGCCGCGAGGCGTACGTCGGCGTCGTCACTCGCGCCCGCGGCCCGCTCCAGCGCGGCGATCGCGTCTGCCGGCCGCACATCCAGGAACGGCATCAGGACGGCGGCCGCGCCCACCTCGTGCAGGGTGCGGAAGTAGCGTGCCGGATCCGGCGAGGCGAGGGCGCGCGCCGTCTCGCGCCAGACGCGTCCTGCCGACAGCGTCTGCAGCTCCGGATCGCGGCTCATGGTCTGCGCCAGCGCGAGAGTCCCGGCATCCACAGTGAAGCCCTGAGGCGCGAGCTCGGCATGGAAGCGCGCCAGGCGCAGCACGCGCAGCGGGTCCTCCGCGAAAGCGTCGGTCACGTGACGAAGCACACGCGCGCGGATCGCCGCGCGGCCGCCATGGGGATCGATCACGACACCGTCGGCGTCCTCGGCCATCGCGTTCACGGTGAGATCGCGGCGCGCGAGATCCTCCGTCAGCGTGACCCCCGGGTCGCACTCCACGACGAACCCCTTGTGCCCGGCATCGCTCTTGCGCTCGCGTCGGGCGAGGGCGTACTCCTCGCCGGTCTCCGGGTGCAGGAACACCGGGAAGCCGGGGTCCTTGCGGCGGAAGCCCCGGTCGACCATCTCCTGCTCCGTGGCGCCGGTCACTACCCAGTCGCGCTCGCGGATCGGTCGTCCGAGCAGGCGGTCACGTACCGCGCCGCCGACCAGGTAGATGTGCACCGAATCGCGAATGAGGATATCCGTGAGCCGCCGCGGATCGGCGCGAACGGTCGGGGCCGTTCAGATGCTGGTGTTCTCGAGCAGCCTGGGATTGAGTGACGTGCCGTGGGACGAGATGTCCGTGAGACGGATCCGATTGCCCGGCTCCACCTCGATGATGAGGTGACGCCGTGACACGTCCCGGTACGCGGCGTTGATCAGCACGTCACACGCCGAGTCGCGGCCGACGATGTTCTTGCCGATTCGAAGCGGTGTCTCGACGTCCCCGTCGTCCACGAATCGCAGCTTGCCGTTGCAGTCGATGCGGCACCTGTGCTTTGCGAGCAGCAGGCTGACCTGGCCCTCCGCGGCGACGTCGATCTCCACGGTCTCTCCCTTCGGCATCCTGGAGAAGCCCTCGGAATCCGAGCCTGCCAGCTCTGCCATGTCGAAGATCGCGGTCTCGCGCAGCTTGCCCTCGACCTCGTTCTCGCCGCTTCCCCCGTGGCTGCCCTTGCGCCCGGAGTAGATCGCGGTGACGGCCTGCCGTCGCGCCGCGAGGTACTGCACGTACTTCACAAGCGCGACCTTCTTGTAGGGCTCCAGAGGCTCGTCCAGCCCGTTCAGCGCGCTGATGATGTTGCGCCAGTCGTGATCCTGGGAGACGAGGCCGAGGTCGATCTCCTTCAGAAAGGAGCCGATCCGGGTGACGTCTCGCAACACGCCGTCGAGCGCGTCGTTGAACTTCTGCTCGACCACCCTGATCGCTTCCGCCTCGCGGCGCAGCGCCTCGGTCGACAGACCGACCAGCGACGTGACGCGCGGCCCCGGCACGCCTGCGCGGCCCGCCAGCGCGAAGGCGAAATCCTCCGGCGACAGGAACTCGTACACGACGTCGCCAATAGGCAGTTTCAGGGACGTGGAACTGGACCGACGGAACATGGCTGCACTCGCGGATCGGGCCTGCGGCGGGCGGGGCAGGATGATAATGGATACGCGCGCCGCGTGGCGCGAATCGCTTCACATCGTGGCCGAGGGCCTGACTCTCGAATCTGTTGTTTCCCGCGCGGGGTTGCGCGCCGGCGGCGACACGGGCCGTCAGCGATCGTCTGTGCTCACCAGCTGCGCCGGCACGAACGTGCCGTGAGCGGACAGATCGGTGAGCGCGAGACCGCCGTCGTCCGTGAATTCGAGGATGAGGTGCGTACGCGACACGTCGCGGTAGGCGGCATCGACCATGATGTCGCTGTCGGGGTGGCGTCCGATGACGTTGCGGCCCCGGGACAGCGGCGTCTCGGTGCCTTCCAGGTCCACGAGCGCCGGCTGCTCGCCGAGCTTGACCAGGAACGGGTGCCGGGACAGCACGACTTCCACGGCGTCGCCCGAAGGCGCGTTCAGCCGCACGCTCTCGCCGCGCGGCAGCCGGTGCAGCCGCGGCGGGGCCGGGGTGCTGTCCGGCGTCGCGGCCACCTGGGTCTGGTCGCCGGATGGCGGAGGCGGCGGCATGTCGGCTCCGGGCAGGTCCGCGACATCGAAGATCACGGTCTGCCTGTACGACGGATCCATGCCCGCCTCGGGCTCGCTCACCCCACCGCCCGGGGTCGCCGCCTTGTGGGCGTAGATGCCTTTCAGCACGTCCTGCCGTGACGCGAGGTACTGCACGTACTTCACGAGCGCGAGCTGCTTGAACTCGTCGTAGCGCCGGTCCTGACGGGCGAGCGCCGTCATGATCGCGCGCCACTCGTGGTCGTGGGAGAACAGCTTCATGTCCATCTCCCGCAGCAGGTAGCCGATGCTTCCGGGTT
>CBDUCN010000241.1:0-8181 GCA_965365655.1 uncultured Gammaproteobacteria bacterium
TCTCCAGGCGCCGCTTGTCCTGCTCGATGCCGCGCACGAACGCGTGCAGCGGCGAGTCGCCCTCGCCTTCCGGCGGCGGCAGCGGCGCGATCAGCAGCCGCGACCCGTCGCGCGTCGCGGTCTCGGTCCACGCGAGCAGGTCGCGGTCCTCGCCGCGCGCGCCGCGCGCGAGCCCCGGCAGCAGCACGACGTCGAACTCCAGCCCCTTGGCCTTGTGGATGGTCATGATCTCGACGTCCACCGCGCCGGGCGCGGGCGCCGCGTGCAGCGCCCGCGCCCGGCGCGCGAGCTCGTCCGGGTCCGGCGCCGCGCTCTCCGCCTCCAGCGACGCGAGCAGGCGCAGGTAACGCCGCGCGTCCTCCAGGCGCGCATCGCCGAGGCACGCCGGGCCGCCGAGCGCCGCCCACGTGCGCGCGACCAGCCGCGCGAGGCGGTCGCGGCCGACCCGCGCGGCCGCCTCGGCGAGCAGCGGTGCGACCCGTGCGACGCGCGACGCGCCGTTTGCCGACAGCGCGCGCAGCCGCGCCGGGTCCGCGAGGCGCTCGAGCGGCGCGCCGGCGTCGTCGCCGGCCAGCGCTTCCAGGTCGTCCAGGCTCAGCCCGCACCACGGCGCGCGCAGCACCGCGAGCCAGCTCACGCGGTCCAGCGGGTGCAGCAGCGCCGCCGCGAGCGCGTGCAGGTCGCGCACCGCCGGCACCGCGAACAGCGGCTGCAGATCGACGCCGCGCCAGCGCAGATCCGCCGCGCGCAGCGCGTCCAGGATCGGCGGCGCCTGGGCCCGCGAGCGCAGCAGGATCGCGACGCTCTGGCCCGAATCCTCGGCCCGCGCTGCGGCGACGGTGCGCGCGATCAGCGCCGCCTCCGCGACGGCGTCACGCTCGACGCCCGCGTGCACGCTGACGGCGTCACCGGGCTCCGCCGCGCGCGTGGCCGCGGCCGGCTCGTACGCGGCCGCGCCGCGCAGCGGGTCGTCGCGCCGCGGCAGCGCGACCGGAAAGCTCTCGTTCACCCACTCCACGATGCCGGCGCGCGAGCGGAAGTTCGCGCTCAGCGACAGCGGCTCGAGGTCCACCGTGTCCAGGCCGTCGCGCCAGCAGCCGAGGAACAGCCCGACCTCGGCCTCGCGGAAGCGGTAGATGGACTGCATCGGGTCACCGACCAGGAACAGGGTGTGCCCGTCGCCCGGCGACCAGCCCGCGGTGAGCCGGGTCACGATCTCGAAGTGCGCGACCGACGTGTCCTGGAACTCGTCCACCAGCAGGTGGCGGATGCGGTAGTCCAGCGCCAGCGCGAGGTCGGTGGGCGCCTGCTCCTCGCCCAGCGCCTGCGCCGCCGCGGCCACGTGCTCGGCGAAGTCGCTCGCGCCGGCGGCCGCGAACTCCAGGCGCAGCGACGCGACCGCGAGGCGCAGCACCTGCAGCAGGTCCAGCAGCACCTGCCACTGGCCGTCGTCGTACGCGGGCGCCGGCAGCGCGCGCACCGCCGCGAGCGCCGCGGGCAGCGCATCGTCGCCGGCGAGGTCCTCCAGCAGCGCGCGCATCGCGTCGTACTCGTCGCGGGTCTCGGACGCCTTGAACGCCGGCCCCGGCGGGCGCTTGCGCACGCCCCCGGCGGTCGTCAGCAGCAGCGCCGCGAGCGCCTTCCACGCCGCCAGCGCGTCACCGCGCGGCGGCGGCAGCGCCTGCAGACCGCGCAGCGCCGCCAGCGGATCGCCGGGATCGGCCGCCGCCGCGCGCTCGCCGGCGAAGGCCGCGAGGCGCGCGAGCTCCGCGGCACGTTCCGGCGCCACGGCGGAGGCGGCGGCCGCGAGCGCCGCGTCCACCAGCGCGTGCAGCCCGTCCTCCAGCTCCGCGCGCCACGCGCCGGGGTCGTCCACGCGCAGGTGGCGCAGCCAGCGGTCGCGGCGCGCGAGCATCGACGCGAGCAGCTCCTCGAACGCGGCCATGTTGCCGTCCAGGTGATCCAGCACCGAGAGCACCGCGGGCGCGTGCGCCGCGTCGTCGAGCAGCGCGAGCGTGCGCCGCGCCGCCTGGCGGTACAGCGCCTGCGGCTCCTCCTGGGTCGCGATGCCGCCGCCGAGGCCGGACAGCACCGGCAGGCGCCGCGCGAGCGCGCCGCACAGCGCGTCGATGGTCTGGATGGACAGGCGCTGCGGGTTCTCGGAGAGCTTCCAGCCCTGCTCCCGGTCACGCGCCGCCGCGGCCACGGCCAGCGCGTGCAGGCTCGCGGCGTGGGGCTCGTCCGGGACGGGCCCGGCCGCGGCGGCCAGCGCGTCGACCACCCGCGCGCGCATCTCCGCGGCGGCCTTGCGGGTGAACGTGATCGCGAGCACCTCCTCGGGCCGGCCGGCGCCGGCGAGCAGGGTCAGGAAGCGCGCGACCAGCAGGCTGGTCTTGCCGGAGCCCGCGGGCGCCTTGACGATGAACGAGCGGGCCGGGTCCAGCGCCTCGCGGCGTGCAGCGGCGTCCGGGGCGGCGCTCACCGGCGCACGGCGCATCAGGCCTCGTCCCCGTCCGCGCCCGACCCGCCGGCGCCGCGCACCTCGTCGATGCGGCACAGCGCCGCGAGGTCGCAGTAGCGGCACGCGTTCGGCTTCGGGTCCACCGCCGCGTCGCCGGCCGCGAAGGCCTCGGCGAGGTCGCCCAGCACCCGCGCCCAGTGCGACTTCAGCGCCGCCATGTCGTCGAACTCGCGCTCGCCGCCGCGGCCGGCGCCGAGGCGGCTCAGCCCCGGCGCCCAGCCGGGGTCCTCGCCGATCCCCTCGAAGCCCTCGGCGCCGCGCTTCAGGCGCGCGAACGCGACCGCCGCGACCGGCGCGCCGGCGCCTCCCTCGGCGTCCAGCGCGAGCGCGTAGAGCGGCAGCTGCGGCTCGTCCGGGCGCTCGCCGAACCAGCCGGCGCGCCCGGCGCGGCCGGTCTTGTAGTCGAGCAGCAGGCGCCGGCCGTCGACGCGGTCCACGCGGTCGATCTGGATGTCCAGCCGCAGGCCCCCGACGCGCACCACCCGGCGCTGCTCCAGCGCCTCGATCTCGAACCCGGGCCGCGCGGCCTCCAGCGCCAGCCAGCCCGCCGCGAGCGCCGCGAGGCGGTCGCGCTCCGCGTCGGCCAGGCGCCGCGGCAGCGTCCCCGGGTGACGGCGCAGCACCGCGCGCACGGCCTCACTCGCGGCCTCCGCCGCGAGCGCGTCGCGCGCCGGTGCGTCGAGCGCCGCGAGCGCGCGGCTGCCGGCGATGCGCGCGAACAGCTCCTGCATCACCCGGTGCGCGAGCACGCCGCGCGAGCGCGCGTCCAGCGGCGCCGGCGCGCGCTCCACGCCGTTCGCCTGCAGGCGGTGGCGGGCGAACGCGCGGAACGGGCACGCGGCCTGGTCGGTGAGCACGCGGCTGCCGCCGCGTGCGCGGAAGCCGTGGCCCACGGGACGGGCGTGCCGGTCCACCACGCGTTCCGGCGCCGGGGCAGCCGCCGCGAGCGCCGCGTCCGCGAGCGCCCCCGGCCAGCGCGCCGGCGCCGCATCCGGCAGCGCGCCGATCAAGGCACTGGGCGCGAGCGGCGTGTCCGCGTCGAGGGCGGCGTGGCTCACGACGCCTTCCGGCGCCGCCGCGAGCAGCCGCCCCGTCAGCGCCTGCGCGCGCTGCAGCGCGAGCTCCGGCGACGCGCCCGGCATGCCGTGGCGGCGCTGCAGCGCCATCGGCAGGAACGGGCTCGCGCGCTCCGCGGGCGGCCACGCGCCGTCGTGAAAGCCCGCGAGCCACAGCGCGCGGAAACGCATCCCCGCTGCCTCCAGCACGCCCATCACCTGCACCGGCGCGGGCGCCGCGCGGGGCTGGAACACGGTCCGCTCGAGGCCCGCGCGCAGCAGGCCCAGCGCCGCCGCGGCGCTGCACGGGCCGAGCAGCGGCTCCATCGCCGTCAGCGCCTCGAGCTGGCCGCGCAGGGCCTCCGCGGCCTGGAACGCGGCACTGTCCAGCGCACGCCCCGACGGCCAGCCGAGGGTCTCGAGCAGCGCAGCGAAGCGCGCCGCGTGCGCGCCGAGCGGGCGCCGCCCTCGCGCCGGACGGGCGTCGTCGCGGGTGTCGTCCAGCGCATCGCTCAGCCGCTGCGCGAGGCGCGGGGCGCTGCGCGCCGCGAGCCGCGCGAGGTGCCGTGCACGGATCGCGCGCACCCCCTCGTCGCGCAGCCGGGCCTCCAGCGCGAGGCGCGCACCGCGCTCGCGCGCGTGGTCGCCCAGCGTGGGCGACAGCAGCAGCCGCCCGGCGTCCTCCGCGTCCAGCGTGCCGCCGTCCAGCGCGAGCACGGCGAGGGCGTCGGCAACCACCGGCACGCGGGCGAGCGGCCGCCCGAGGGACACGTTGAACGCGCGCTCGCCGACCGCGCGCGCGGGCGCGACGCCGCCGGCCGGGTGGAACACCTCCTCGAAGCACGCCTCCACCGCGTCCAGGCGCTCGGCGAGATCGGCGAACACCACCCCCACCGGCTCGCCCGCGGCCGCGGGCCCGGCCTCGAGCACCGCGCGCGCCCAGCGCGCGGCGTCCTCCACCTCGGCGTCCGGCGATTCGCCGACGTGGCGCACGAAGCGCCCCGGGCGCGCGTCGCGCCGCTCCTCGTATAACGCGACTCCGGCGGCGGTCAGCGCAGCACGCAGCGCTTCCTGCTGCGGGCTGAAGCCCTCGAAGCCGGCGAACAGCAGCGCGTCGGGCGCGCAGCGCGCGCCGCCGCGGATGCGCTCGGCCAGCAGGTCCACCGCCGCCGGCGCGTCGGCCCAGCCGCCCGCGGCCAGGCGCTCGCAGTAGCGGGCGTGCCAGGCCGCGAAGGCACGCGCGTCGGCCTGCTCGCCGCAGTCCTCCGGCGCGACGCTCGCGGCGTGGCGCAGCAGCCGCTCGCGCGCGTCGGCGGCGCCGGCCGCGGCGCCGGCCGTCGACAGCAGCCGCCCGGCCTCGGCCTCGGCGAGCACCTGCTGCCACAGCGCGCGCGCCTCGCCGGCGCCGAGCAGCCTCGGCAGCGCCGCCGCGGCGCCGGCCTCGAGCTCGCTCCAGCACTGCGCGACGAACGCGTCGAACGGCAGCACCCGGGGCGACTCCCAGGCCGCGCGGCCGGCGGCCAGCATGCGCGCGGCGTGGCCCGCCGCGAGCGCCCGCGCGAGGCGGTTGTTGACGGTGACCACGGTGATCCCGGCGGCCAGCGCCTCGTCGGGGGCGATCGCGTCGCCGGGCCGCAGCGGCCGCTCGTGAACGCCGGTCACGCGTCGTACCGCGGCGCTCCGTGCCCCGCCGGAGCGCGGCGACTGACGCGGGACGGGACGCACGGGGCGCTCATCGCGACGCCCGCGCGGCACGGGTTCCGGCGCTGCGCGCTCCGCCGGCGCGCGGCCGGCGCGCGGCAGCCCCAGGGGACGCCGCGCCGGCCCCGACGCCGCACGTCACCGCCGCGCCTACACCGCCCAGCGCCGCTGGCCCGACACCGCACGCCGCCGCTGACCCGATCCCACGCGTCACCGTCGCCCCGACAGCGCGCACGGCCGCCGCCCCGACGCCGCGCCGGCGCCATCAGCCGCGCCCCGGGTACCACGCGGGATCGCGTTTCTCCTGGAAGCTCGCGAGCCCCTCGCGCGCCTCCGCGCTGACGCGCTTCAGCGAGTGCGAGCGCACCAGCTCGTCGAAGTACGCGTCGCTCATGATCTGCCCGGCGTGCGCGAGCGCGAGCGCCTTGGTCTCGGCCATCGCCTGCGGCGCGCTCTTCAGGAACGCGTCGATCACCGGCGCGGCGGCCGCGTCCAGCCCGCCCTGCGGGCACACCTCGTGAACCAGCCCGCACGCCTTCGCGCGCGCGGCGTCGAAGCGCTCGCACGACAGCGCGTAGCGGCGCACCTGGCGAAGCCCCATCGCGCCGACCAGCTGCGGCACGATCACCGACGCCACGAGGCCCCAGCGCGCTTCGGTGATCGCGAACATCGCGCTCTCCTCCGCGATCACGACGTCGCACGCGGCGATCATGCCGATGCCGCCGCCGAAGCAGCCGCCGTGCACCAGCGCGAGCACCGGCTTCGGGAACTCGTTGAGCCCGCGCACGGCCTCGGCCGTGCGCCGCGACACCGCGAGGTTCTCCTCCGCCGATGACTCGCGCACCGAGTCGATCCAGCGCAGGTCCGCACCGGCCTGGAAGTGCGGGCCGTTGCCGCGCAGCACCAGCATGCGCACCGCGTCGTCCTCCGCCAGCGCGCCGGCGATGTCCAGCAGCGACCGGATCATGTCGCCGTTGTACGCGTTGTTCACGCGCGGGCGGTTCAGCGTCACGGTCGCGACGCCGCGCGCGTCCACGTCGTGAAGCACCACCGGTTGATCGTCACTCATGGGCCAGGGCTCCAGGCTGTAGGCGACGGGACGCGCCCCGTCCGGTCCCGCGTGCGTCGCCGCCGCGCGCGGGGATTCAGATCGTCGCGATCGGCGTCACCGGCGATCCCACCGCGCCGGGCAGGCGCAGCGGCGGCGCGGTGAGCAGGAAACGGCTGCGCCCGCGCGCGCGCAGCGCCGCCGCGAGCTCGCTCAGGTACCACAGCTCGCCGAGGTGCACGCCGAGGCGGAACAGGCAGTGGCGGTGCAGCGGCAGCCGCGAGCAGCCGCCGGCGGTCTCGCCGTAGCCGCGATGGTCCTCCACCGCCATGTTGTCGGACGCGATGGCGACCAGGCCGGTGTCGGTGATCCACTTCAGCAGCCGATCGTCGTAGCCGTTGAGCACCGGACACGACGCGTGCAGCCGCTCGGCGTCGGGCTCGCCGTCCATGCCCAGGATCAGGTCGTCCCAGCCGCTGTGGAACACGAAGAAGTCGCCCTCCTCGACGCTCACGCCGTCCTTCGCGAGCAGCTCCGTCAGCAGGTCGTAGTCCACGCTGACCCGCTCGTCGCCGAGGTGGTGGTGCAGATCCAGCAACACGCCGCGGCCCTGCATGCCGCCGGCGGCCATGTTCTCGACGCCGAGCTTGCGCGCGCCGATGCGCGCGCTGCCGCGCGGCCCGCCGACGTCCTCCCCGGCGCGGAAGCCGTTGTAGTACACGGGCTCCGGCTCGCCGTCGCCATCGGCGTCGAACATCGAGCCCACGTGCGCGAAGCTGTCCCACTGCGTGGAGTACTGCGAGTGCAGCGTCACGCACTCGTCCGAGGTCACGTCCATGTTGCGCGGGTCCTGCTCGTGCCACGGGTAGTTGTAGTAGAGCGCGCCGTCCTGGAACACGGGCCCGAAGCGCGGCGGGTGGCGCTTCGGGTTCACCGCGTTTCCTCCGGGAAGGTCCAGCGGCAGGCTGAGGCAGAACGAGAGGCCCTCGCGCACCTCCGCCGCGGCCGCGCGCACGCGCTCCGGCGTCACCAGGTTCATCCGACCGCGCTGGTCGTCGTCGCCGAAGTCGCCCCAGGTCGAGCCCTCGGGGCGCTGCTGCCATCGTCTGCTCATCGCAACCGTGTCTCCCGTGTGCACCGCGGGGCAGTGTAGCGAATGCCGGGGCCGTGTCCCGGCGCTGCGGCCCGCGCCGCGCCCCGCGCAGCCGGCGCGAACCGCGGCCGCGCGCGCCGGCTCAGGGCAGGAGACTCGCGACGTAGTCCAGGCGGCGGCGCGACACCGCGATCCGTTCGGCGAACTCGTCGTCGGCCCCGTCCACCGCGTGCAGCGTGTCCTCGTAGAAGAACACGCCGAAGCTGTCGAGATAGGTCACCTGGCGGTTGCGATCCAGCACCAGGTTCTCGCTGCCGAAGAGATCGATCACGAGGCCGTCGTCCGACCAGCGGCGCGCGGCGTCGACGAAGCGCCGCAGCTGGCGCCGCGCGCGCGGCATGCGCGCGAGCAGCGGGCGCGCCTCCTCGTCGTTGCCCGGGCGCGCGAGGTCGAACCACGGCGCGCGCGCCTCGGCCAGCACCACGACGTTGGGCTGGTCGTCGACGAGGGTGGCGACGAACACCGCAGCGGGCACCATCTCCTCCAGCGCGTCGCGCAGGCGCTTGTACTCGCGCTGGAACGCGCGCACCTTCGGCAGCGGGCACGCGAAGCGGTGGCGCTTGACGACGAAGTTGACCGGCTCGCGCCGGCCGTCGTCGCGCACGATCACGCCCGCGCTCTGCCACACCTCGCAGTTGAACCCGCGGGTGGACACCAGCGCGGCCGGCAGCGCGTCGGTGTTCAGGCACGCGACCCGGTCCGG
>CBDUCN010000242.1:0-8143 GCA_965365655.1 uncultured Gammaproteobacteria bacterium
CTCCCGGCGCGCCCGCGGCCCCGCCCGCCGCCGCCGTCCCTCCGCCCGCGAGCCCGCCCCGCAGCGCACCGGCCCCGCGGGACACCGTCTACGACCTCGCGGCCCGCTTCTTCGCGGGCGGCAACTGGCTCGTGCGTGGCGGCATCGTGCTGCTGTTCATCGGCGTCGGCTTCCTGCTCAAGCTGGCCGTGGACCACGCCCTGCTGCCGGTGCCGCTGCGCCTCGCGGGCGTCGCCGCCGGCGGCGGCATCCTGGTGTGGCTTGGGCTTCGCCTCGCGCCGGCGCGCCGCGCGTACGGCCTCGCGCTGCAGGGCGGCGGCGTGGGCCTGGTGTACCTCGTGCTGTACGCCGCATTCCGCCTCTACGGCCTGCTGCCGGCAGGCGCCGCGTTCGCGCTGATGCTGCTCGTGGTGGTCGCCGCCGGCGTGCTCGCGCTCCGTCAGGACGCGCGCATCCTCGCCGTGCTCGGAGCCGCCGGTGGGTTCCTGGCCCCGCTGCTCGCGTCCACCGGCAGTGGCAGCCACGTGATGCTGTTCGGCTACTACGCGGTGCTCAATGCCGGCGTGCTGGGACTCGCGCTGTTCCGGGCCTGGCGCGTGCTCAACGTCGTCGGTCTGCTCGCGACCTTCGGCATCGGCGCGCTGTGGGGCGCACGCTTCTACCGCCCCGAGCACTTCGACAGCGTCGAGCCGTTCCTGGTGCTGTTCTTCCTGATGTATCTCGCGATCGCGGTGCTGTTCGCGCTGCACCGCAGCCTGCGACTTCGCGACCCGATCAACGCGACGCTGGTGTTCGGCAACCCGCTGATGGCCTTCGGCCTGCAGTCGCAGGTCGTCGCGAGCGGCGGCGGCCTCGCCGCGAGCGCGCTCGGGCTCGCGGCGATCTACGGCGCCGGCGCCTTCGCGCTCCGCGCCCGCGCCGGCGAGGGGCTGCGCCCGCTGGCCGAGGCGTTCAGCGCGCTCGCGGTGGGCTTCGCGACCGCCGCCATCGCGCTGCACTTCGATGCCCGCTGGACCTCCGCGGCGTGGGCGCTGGAGGGCGCGGCGCTGGTATGGGTGGGATGGCGCCAGCGGCGCGCGCTCGCGCGCCTCGCCGGCACGCTGCTGCAGGTGCTCGCGGGCGCGGCCTGGCTGTGGCACGGCATGGACGAGCCCGCGTGGAGCGTCGAGGCGTTCACCGGCACGCTGATGCTGGCCATCGCGGGGCTGCTGAGCGGCGCCTCGCTGGTGCGCGCGCACCCCGCGCGCGAACGCGAGGCGCACGCCGTCGGCGACGAGCGCCCGCTCGCGATGCTGCTCGGCCTGTGGGGGCTGATGTGGTGGCTGGGCGGCGGCCTGCTGCACATCGAGCACGCGGTGCCCGGGCGCCACGGACTCGGCGCCAGCCTGCTGTTCGCCGCCGCGACGGCGCTCGCGCTGGACGTCGCGGGAACGCGCCTGCCGTGGCCGTTGCTGCGCGGCGCGGCCGTGCTGCTGCCGGGCGCGCTCGCGCCCGTCGCGTTCGCGCTGCTGGCGCTCGACGGGACGCCGCTCGAGCATCTCGGGGTGCTCGGCTGGCCCGTGGCCCTGGCGGTCTGCGGCGCGGTGCTGTGGCGCCAGGAGCACGCGGGCGGGCGCCTCACGCGCGCGATGCACCCGGTGACCTTCTGGGTGCTGGCCGCGCTGCTCGCGGCCGAGGGCGTCGCGCGCGCCGGCGACTGGATCGACGCGGCCCCGCTCAGCCTGCAGCGCCTGGGCGGCCTGCTGCCGCCGGCCGCACTCCTGGCCCTGCTCGCGCGAGGTGCGCGCCGTCGCGCACGCTGGCCCTTCGCGACCCACGCCGCGCGCTACCTCACCGCCGCCGCCGGCCCCGTGGTGTGCGTGATGGGCGGCGCGGTCTTCGCGTTGAGCGTCGCCCATCCGGGCGCGATGGACGTCACCCGTGCGGGGGTGGGCTGGCCGATCCCGTACCTGCCGGTGCTCAACCCGCTGGACATCGGCCTCGCCCTCGCGCTCGCCGCGCTGGTGCTGTGGTACCGCGCAGCCGCCGCGTGTCTGCCCGCGACGAGCCACGCGGCCTTCACCGCTGCCGGCGCCGGACTCGCGTTCGTCTGGCTGAACGGCGCGCTGCTGCGCGCGCTGCATTTCGGCCACGACGTCCCGTGGCGCCTCGGCGCGATGCTGGAGTCCACCCTGGTGCAGGCGAGCCTGTCGGTGCTGTGGGCGTGCACCGGGCTGGTGGCGATGGTGTCCGCGTCGCGCGGCGCGAGCCGCCACCTGTGGCTCGCCGGCGCCGGGCTGATGGTGGTGGTGGTCGCGAAGCTGATGCTGGTCGATCTCGCGAGCACCGGAACGGTCGCGCGCATCGTGTCCTTCATCAGCGTCGGCCTGCTGCTGATGCTGGTCGGCTGGCTGGCCCCGGTGCCGCCCCGTGCGACGCTCAGATCCCCATCATCGACTTGAGCCGCCGGAACAGCACGTAGTCCGGCTCCATCAGGTCGCCGACGATCGTGAAGTGGTTGCGCCCGGAGACCTCCACGTAGGACGCCTCGCCGCCGGCCTGCTTCCAGGCGTCGGCGAGCTCCCTGCTCTGGCGGCGGAACTCCTCGCTCTCGTCGCCGCCTACCGCGGCGATGTAGGGCCCGCCGTGCTGCGGCTTCAGGCGCACCGGGCTCATGCGCCGTGCGCTCGTCTCGTCCAGGTTCAGCGTCTCGTTGATCGGGTGGAGCACGATGGGCTCGAGATCGTAGAGGCCGGACAGGCCCATCGCGCCCTTGATGAGGTCGGGGGGCAGCTCGTGATCCACCTCCGGCCAGTCGGTCGCGCACAGCATCGCGGTCAGGTGCCCGCCGGCGGAGTTGCCGGCGACGTGGATGCGGTGGTGATCGCCGCCGTGCTCGTCGACGTTGCGGTACACCCACGAGATCGCGCGCTGCATCTGGCGCACGATCTGGTCCACGGTCACGTGCGGGCAGTGCGAGTAGCCCACGACGACCACGGTCGCGCCGGCCTTCACGAACGGCTCCGCGAGAAAGCTGTAGGTGGACTTGTCCCGCGAGCGCCAGTAGCCGCCGTGGATGTAGACGAGCACCGGTCCGCGCCTGGCCTCGCCGGGGAACACGTCCAGCTTCTCGCGCCCCGCCGGGCCGTACGCGATGTCCAGCCGGCAGCCGGCGCGGGCGCGGAACTTCTCGCTGGCGTCGGCGAACCCGGCGGAGATCACCTCCGAGTCCGGCACCTGCAGGCGGGCGTTGTACTGGACCTCGAACTCTTCGGCCGTGTAGTTGCGGTAGACCTTCTCGGGCATGTGACCTGATCCATCTCGTTCCAGGAGCAAGCGGACGATCATACGGTGCTCGCGCGCGCCCGTGGTGGCCCGTGCACGGCGCTGCGGACCGCGACTTCCGGCAGCCAGCAACGGCCGGCCGCGCGCGATGCCCTCGCCGCGCGCGCCCCCCGCGGGCGGTCGCCGCGGGCTCAGCGCATCTCGAACGCGAGCAGGTGCTCCTCGTCGCCCCGGCGCACCGCCACCGTGACGGCGTCCCCCGGCGCCTTCTTCCACAGCGCGAGGCGCACGTCGGCATAGGCCTTCACCGGCCGGTGATCCAGCGCGACGATCCGGTCGCCCTTCTCGAGCCCCGCGTCGCGCCCCGCGCTCACGTCGCCGAAGCCGACGATGGTCACGCCGTCCTCGGTCTCGCCGATCCTGACGCCCAGGCGCCCGGGCTTCGGGAGATCCTGCTGCGAGGTGTCGAGCACGTAGTCGGCGGCCTCGGTGCCCGGCGAGTGGTCGTGCGACTGGATCACCAGCGCCCGCGGCAGGTCGACGCGCCGCGCGAGGCGGTCCGGGATCGGATCTCCCCACGCGATGTGCCCCTCGCCGGCCAGCACCACGAGGCGGCGCTGCGGATTCTCCAGCAGGTAGTCGGCGGCGCGCTGCGCCATGCCCTCGTCCCACAGCAGCTGCGCCTGCAGGAAGTGCTCGAACGGGCTCTGGCCGTGGTGCGAGTGCTGCTCGAACACCCTGCGCACGCGCTCGCGGTAACGCGCCGGCCCGTCGTCGATGGACGCGGGCAGCTTCTCGCGCGCGCTGGCGTCCAGGCTCTGCATGCCCTCGACCGCGACCTTGCTGACCAGCTCGCCGGGCACGTTCAGCGCGACCAGCGGGATGCGCCGCTCGCGCGCGAACTCGAAGATCGGCGCGTACAGGCGCGGGTCGTAGCGCCAGCGCGAGAACCACTCGGTCTCGGCGAGCATGCGCTGGAAATCGCCGTGCTCGAACACGTACGCGTCGAGGGCAGCCTGGAACGGCGCCTGCACGAACTCCAGGCCGATGGACACCGGGCCGCTGGTCGCGAGTGCGCACGCGATCTCGACCTGGTTCAGGTGGTGATCGAAGCGGTCGTGCACCTCGCCGACGAACACCACGCGCCTGTCGGCCAGCGCGTCGATCAGGGCAGCCATGGACAGCGTGTCGCCGTCAGCGGTCTTCACGGACGGCGCAGACCAGCCCGCGGCGCGGGCGGCGGGGCTGCACGCTTCGGCCTGGCTCGAAGCGGGGGCCGCGACCATGGCCATCGCGATGGGCACCACCAGCAGCAGTGCCGAGACGAGTACGAGCGGGCGCTTCACGAGCGTCTCCCGGGTCAAGGTCTGGATGCCGGCATGCTACCCGCGCACTCCTGACCGGGCTGGTGACCGGCCGTCCATGGGACGCTCAGTGGGCCCCGTCTCCGCCGCGTGCGTTGCCTCGGCCGGACACCCAGCGCGGATCGAATTGCTGCGGCCTTCCGAGCAGGAATCCCTGCCCCAGGTCGCAGCCGCTGGCTCTGAGGAATTCGAGCTGGGCCCTCGACTCGATCCCCTCGGCCACCACCGACAGGCCCAGCGTGCGTCCCATCGCGACGATCGCGGCCGCGAGCTCCCCGTCGCCCTGCGTCTGGCCGATGGCGTGCACGAAGTGGCGATCGATCTTCAGCGTGTCGACCGGCAGCTCCTTCAGGTAGCTCAGCGAGGAGTAGCCGGTTCCGAAGTCGTCTATCGCAACGGAGATCCCCAGCTCGCGGAGACGGATCAGCGTCTCGCGGCTCTCCTGCAGGTTCTCCATCAGCATCGACTCGGTGATCTCCAGCTGCAGGGCCCGAGCGTCGGTGCCGGTGTCGCGCAGCGCCTTCTCACAATTCGCGACCAGGCTGCCGTGGGTCAGCTCCCGCGCGGAGACGTTCACCGCGAGCATCGGCATGCGGCGGCCGCTGCTTGCGGCGTGCGCGAGCTCGCGGCAGGCCCTGCCCAGCACCCATTCGCCGAGGGGCTCGATCAGCCCGCTCTCCTCGGCGAGACGCACGAACGCGTCCGGCAGCAGCATTCCCCGGCTCGGATGCTGCCAGCGCAACAGCGCCTCGACGGCCACCGTCGCTCTCTCGCTGAAGCGCCACACGGGCTGGTAGTGCAGCAGCAGCTCGGAACGCGGAATGGCTTCGCGCAGATCCTGCTCGAGCAGCAGCCGGAGGCTCGCGTCGCGCTCCATCTCCTCGTCGTAGAACTGCGCACCGCCCGGGCCGCGGTGCTTCGAGCGGTAGAGGGCGAGATCGGCGTTGCGCAGCAGCGATTCCGCGTCGGTCGCGTCGGACGGCGCGAGCGTGATGCCGATGCTGGTGCTCAACACGAGTCGTCTCGCGTCGAGCTCGACGGGCTCACGAACGGCCGCGAGCACCTTCTCGGCCACGAGCAGCGCGCCTTCGGCGCCGTTGACCTCGGTCAGCAGCAGCGCGAACTCGTCGCCGCCGATGCGCGCGACCGTGTCCGGTGCACGCACGCAGGCGCGAAGGCGTTTCGCGATCACGCACAGCAGCCGGTCGCCCGCGTCGTGGCCGAGTGAGTCGTTGACGCGCTTGAAGTCGTCGAGGTCGAGGTAGAGCACGGCGCACGGCCGGCCGGTGCGCTGGCCCATACGCACCGCCTGGCCCAGGCGGTCGCGAAACAGCCGGCGGTTGGCGAGGCCGGTGAGCGCGTCCGCGAACGCGAGCTTCTCCATCTCCCGACGCGCGCGTTCGAGCTCGGTCACCGTCGCGTGCAGGCCGCGGTTGAGCCGCTCGTTCGCGAGCAGCAGGCCCAGCTGCTGCGAGAAGACGGTGAACACCTGCAGATCCGTGGGACTGAACGGCACCAGCTTGCCGCGGCTGTCGATCTGCGCGAATCCGAGCACCTCGGACCGGGCGCGAAGCGGTGCGCACAGGCCCACCGAGATCCGCGCGCGGTGAAGGCTGGACGCATCGCGGAATACGGGATCGGAGGCTGCGAAGAGCACCGCCTGGCCGTCGTCCAGCACCGCGCGGCGAAGCGTTCGGGACACGCGTTCGTAGGGGCAGATGCCGTCGCGGTTGCGCGAGAGCACGGGCACGAACTCGTCGGACTCGCTTCTGACGTACACCGAGATGCGATCGGCCTGCGAGAACAGCGCGAGCACGGCGTCGGCGAAGTGATGCAGCAGCTGGTCGAAGTCCAGCTCGCCGACGGCCTGGCCGGTGAACTGGTGCAGCATCAGCAGTGCGGCGCGGTCCATGCCCTGCGACAGCGCGCTCATCACCGAGGCGTTGCTCGCGTCCAGGACCTCGGCGAGATCGAGCGCGGTGTCGTTGCCGGCGCCCGGCGGCTCGTCTGCCTCGACGACCTGGACCGGTTCCAGAACCAGCGGCCGGGTGGCGTCGCCGAACAGCAGCTGGTCGCCCGGGCGCAGCACCACGCGGCGGCGGCACGCGTCGTCGACGGCGAGCATCTGCGACTCGCGGCGCACGAAGCTGCCGTTGGTGCTCCCGAGATCGAGGTATACCAGCCCCTCGGGGTGCATGCGTATCTCGCCGTGGCGCCCGGAGACGTTGGCGTCGTCGATGCGGATGTCGTTCGCGTCGCGGCGCCCGATGCGCACCGTGGTCTGGCGGAACTCCATGATTCTGGCGGGCTCGCCGGGAGCGCGTAGGGCGATGCGGATCACGGGCCTGACCTGCGGCGGTGCGGCACGCGGCCTCGCGGCGCGCGCCCGGATACCGAAGTGTAATGGAAGCGGGACGCTTCCGCGGCGTGACGTGCGCGACGCTTCAGGCGCGGCGGATCCTCACCACCTTCATGGTCTCCATCGCGATGCCGGCGACGGTCTCGGTCACCGGGTAGTACGTCAGATTCACCCGCGCGCCGACGAGGCTGCGGTACTCGCGCTTGCGCCGGTAGCGGAACGGCACGTCGTGGCCGTCGATCATCACCGTGTTCAGGATCCAGTCGCCCGACCGGCGCTGCACGTGGGAGACCACCTTCTGCATCTGCGAGTGCACCAGGTCAGCGTGGCGCTCGAGGAGCTTGTCGGGCTCTGACTTCATCACGGTCTGGCCTCGAGCGGGGCTGGGGTGCGGGGAGACGGGGATTCATGCGCGCGGGCCATACCCCGATTCGCATGATAACGGACCTGGAACGAAGCCCCGGGAAAATGGCAATGATCGCCCTGTCCCTGGCGTTCTCGCTGGGGTGCTGAGCACTCTGCTGCAGGCGGCGGCAGGCCTCGCGATGCTCTTCGTCGGCGGCGACCGGCTGGTGCGCGGCGCGTCGGCGCTGGCTTCGCGCATCGGCGTGTCGCCGCTCGCGATCGGGCTCACCGTCGTGGCGGTGGGCACCAGCCTGCCGGAGCTCGCGAGCTCAGTCGTGGCCGTCGCCCGCGGCCAGGGCGACATCGCGATCGGCAACGTGGTGGGCAGCAACCTGTTCAACATCCTCGGCATCCTCGCGCTGACCGCCCTGGCGCAGCCGCTGGCCCAGGGCGCGATCACCTGGGCGGACCTGTGGGCGATGACGGCGCTGGCGGCGCTGCTCACGGCGTTCCTCGCGACCGGCCGGCGCCTGACCCGCACCGAGGGTGCGATGCTGGTGGTGTGCTACGGGGCGTACACGGCTTATCTGGTGTCGGCGTCAGGCTGACGCCCGCCGCTACCCGTGCGCCTCCCGGCTGTCCGCGGGCGCCTGCTCGCGCTCGTCGAGGGCGTAGTCGCGCAGTACCCGTGTCACCCGCAGCCGGTAGTCCCGGAAGTACTCCGTGCGCCCGAGCGCCTGCGCCCGGCGGTGCGCCGGCATGCGCCGCCACGCGTCGAGCGCCGACTCGTCCTCGAACACGCTCAGCGACA
>CBDUCN010000243.1:0-8121 GCA_965365655.1 uncultured Gammaproteobacteria bacterium
TGCGCGTGGACGCGTTCCCGCTCACCGCGAGCGGCAAGATCCTCAAGCGCGAGCTCGCCGAGCAGGCGAAGCGAGGCGAGCTCGCGCTCGAGGCGATCCGTTACGAGGCCGGCAAGGAGACCAGACGATGAGCGTGAAGCTGTCCCGGCGCGCGGAGGCCGCGGTGCTGACGCTGGACCGGCCGGAAGCGCTGAACGCGCTGTCGTTCGCGATCCTCGACGAGATCGCGCACGCGCTGGACGACGTGGCGGGCGGCGACGCGCGGGTGCTGATCGTGACCGGCGCCGGCGACAGGGCGTTCTGCGCCGGCGCCGACATCAAGGAGCTGCGCCATCGCTCGCTGGCCGAGCAGAAGCGCGGCGCCGAGACCGGCCAGCGCGTGTTCGCGAAGATCCCGGCGCTGCCGATGCCGTCCGTCGCGCTGATCAACGGCTACGCGTTCGGCGGCGGTCTCGAGCTCGCGCTCGCGTGCACCTTCCGGCTCGCGACGCCGAACGCGAAGATGGGGCTGCCGGAGATCAAGCTCGGGCTGATCCCGGGCTACGGCGGCACGCAGCGCCTGCCGCGCGTGATCGGCGAGGCGCGCGCGCTGGAGCTGATCATGACCGGGCGCACCGTGGACGCCGACGAGGCGGCGCGCATCGGGCTGGTGCACCGGGTGGTGGACGGCGACCCGATGGAGGAGGCGCTGGCGTACGCGGGCGGGTTCACGCGCTTCAGCCTGCCGGTGCTGGGCTTCGCCCGAGACGCGGTGACCCGCGCGCTGGACCTGCCGGTGCACGAGGGGCTGAAGGTCGAGGCGGACCTGTCGACGCTCGCGTTCCGCACCGCGGACGCGGAGGAGGGCATGGCCGCGTTCGAGGACAAGCGCAAGCCGGAGTTCAAGGATGAGTGACGCGCGCGGGGCGGCGGTCGTCACCGGCGCGAGCCGCGGCATCGGCGCCGCGATCGCCGCGGCGCTCGCGGCCGGGGGGCGTGACGTGGTCGGGCTGTCGCGCTCCGGCGAGTGCGCCGCCGGGCGCGGCATCGCGTGCGACGTCACCGACGACGCGGCGCTGCGCGAGGCCTTCGCGGAGATCGCGGCCGGGGGCGGCATCGGCGCGCTGGTGAACAACGCCGGCGTGCACGAGTCGCACCCGTCGGCGTCGCTGGACACCGCGCGCTACGAGCACGTGATGCGCGTGAACGCGACCGCGGTGATGACGGCGTGCCGCGAGGCGTACCCTCACCTGAAGGCGCACGGCGCCGGGCGCATCGTCAACATCGGCTCGTTCTTCGACCGGATGGGGGTGCCGCAGAGCCTCGCGTACTGCGCGTCGAAGGCGGCGGTGGGCGCGATGACGCGCTGCCTCGCGGCCGAGTGGGCCGCCGACGGCATCGCGGTGATCGACGTCGCGCCCGGCTACGTCGAGACCGATCTGAACCGCGACTTCCTCGCCGACGAGAAGGTCAGGCGCTGGCTCGCTCGCCGGGTGCCGGTCGGGCGCGCGGGCACGCCGGAGGAGGTCGCGCGGGTCGTCGCGGCGCTGCTGGGCGCCGACGTCGCGTATCTCACCGGCGAGACCATCTACCTCGACGGCGGCCACGGAGTGAACCACTGATGCGCCTGTTCGAGCAGATCGCGCGCGAGCGCCAGTGGGCCGAGGACGAGCGCCTGGTGCTGGACCAGGTGCAGCGTCTCGCGGACGAGGTGATCGCGCCGGCGGCCGCGGAGCACGATCGCACGGGCGAGTTCCCGTGGGCCAACGTGCGCGCGCTGAACGACCTCGGGCTGAACGCGATCTTCGTGCCCGAGGAATACGGCGGCGCGCCGATGCGCTACCGGCTGTACCTCGAGTGCGTCGCGATCGTGTCCGCCGCGTGCGCGTCCACCGGCATCATCTACGCGACGAACTTCCACGGCATGAAGCCGCTGATCGACTTCGGCACCGGGGAGCAGAAAGCGCGCCTGCTGCCGCGCATCGCCGAGGGCGGCCTCGGCTCGCTCGCGATCACCGAGGAGCACGCGGGCTCCGACGCGACCGGCATGCGCACCCGCTTCACGCCCGACGGCGACGACGTCGTCGTCGACGGCGCCAAGATCTTCATCTCCTCCGGTGACGTCGCGGACCTGATCCTGCTGTTCGGGAAGTGGAGCGAGATCGACGATGCGAAGGGCGCGATCAGCGCGCTGGTGCTCGAGAAGGGCACGCCGGGCTTCGAGGTCGCGGGCCTGGAGAGGAAGATGGGCCACCACGCGTCGTCGACCGCGAGCCTGCGCTTCGACGGCGCGCGTGTGCCGCGCGCGAACCTGCTCGGCGAGCCCGGGCAGGGGCTCCCGATCCTGCTCGCGTCGCTCAACAAGTCGCGCCCCAGCGTCGCGTGCCACGCGCTCGGCATCGCGCGCGCGGCGTTCGCCGACATGGTCGCCTACATGAACGAGCGCTCGCAGTCGGGGCGGCGAATCGTCGAGTTCCAGGGCAACCAGTTCATGCTCGCGGATCTCGCCGCCGAGCTCGCGCTGGTCGAGCGCTGGATCGACTACGTCGCGGAGCTGGTGGAGGCGGGCCGCGACGACTTCGGCCTCGAGGCGTCGATCGCGAAGCTTCGCGCGTCGGACCTCGCAATGCGCATGGCCACCGAGGCGGTGCAGATGCACGGCGGCTACGGTTACTGCGCCGACTACCGCGTCGAGCGGCTGATGCGCGACGCGAAGATCACCCAGATCTGGGAGGGCACCAACCAGGTGCACCGCCAGCTCATCGGACGGAGCTTTCGCAGCAAATGAGCGACATCAGGAAGGTCGGCGTGTGCGGCGCCGGCGGCACCATGGGGGCCGGCATCGCGATCGTCGCGGCGCGGGCGGGCTACGAGACGGTGTGCTTCGACACCTCCGCCGACGCGCTCGATCGCGCGCGGGCGCAGACCGACGGCTTCTTCGGAAAGTCGGTGGAGCGCGGCAAGCTGAGCGCCGAGGACAAGGCCGCCGCGATGGCGCGCCTGACGCCGGCCACCGGGCTCGACGCGCTGGCCGGGTGTGATCTCGTGATCGAGGCCGTGTTCGAGGATCTCGCGGTGAAGCGCGATCTGATGGCGGCGCTGGACGGCGTGTGCGCGCCGCATGCGATCTTCGCGTCCAACACCTCGACCCTGTCCATCACCGAGATCGCGGCCGGCTGCGCGCGCCAGGACAGGGTCGTCGGCATGCACTTCTGCCTGCCGGCGCAGCTCATGAAGCTGATCGAGATGTCGCCGGGCGTGAACACCTCGCGCGAGACCTTCGACGCGGCGTGGGCGTGGACCGAGGCCTGCGGCCAGCAGCCGGTGAAGACCCAGGACAAGCCGGGCTTCATCCTCAACGCGCTGCTGGTGCCGTTCAACAACGACGCGATCCGCGCGGTGGAGGCGGGCGTCGCGAGCCCCGCCGACGTCGACAACGCGATCAAGAGCGCGCTCGGCTACAGGATGGGGCCGCTGGAGCTGATCGATCTCGTCGGCCTGGACACGCAGGTGCGGCTGTGCGAGGCGTTCTACCCGGTGACGCTGGACCCGCGCGCGGCGGCGCCGCCGCTGCTCAGGCGCATGGTCGCGGCGGGCCACCTGGGCAGGAAGGCCGGGCGCGGCTTCTTCGTCTACGAGGGCAACCGGATGTTCGGAGGATGAGCGTGCGCTACGCGATCGTGAAGCACGGCGAGAGCCGGTCCTTTCCCGACGGCGACCCGTTCCTGGACGGTGCCGCCGCCGACGCCGGCGTCGTGCTGTACCTGGGCGCGCCGTACGTGGCCGACGACGGCAAGGACGCGATCCTGGTCGAGCTGGGCGACGAGTGCCTGGGCGTGCACACCGGCGAGGACGCCGGCCGCGAGGGCTCCAACGTGCTCGGCTTCGCGCGCTACAGGAACGGCGGCGACCCGCCGTCGAAGCTCGTCGAGCTGGTGCGCCAGCCCGCGACCCCCGACTCGGCCGTCGACGCCGCGCGCGCGGTGTTCGAGGCGGCCGGGCTGGAGGTCGCGGTGTGCGCGGACCAGGCGGGGCGCATCGTGGACCGCCTGGTGCGGCCGAAGTACAACGCGGCGCTGCGCTTCCTGGACGAGGGGCTCGCGAGCGCCGAGGACATGGACCTGACCTGCCGGCTCGGGCTCGGCTATCCGGACGGGCCGATCGAGCGCGTGGTGCGCGGCGGGCTGGCCGACCACGCGCGCGTGAGCGCGGCGCTGTTCGAGGTGTACGGCACGGCCGCGTACGCGCCGGCGCGCCGCGCGCTGGTCGCGCTGCGGCGGGAGGAGAGCTGATGCGCCGGGCCGCAGCGTCGCGCCGCGGCGCTCGCCGGGCAGCGCGGCGATGACCGACGTGCGCTGCCGCGAACGCGTGTGGGTGGTGGCGTCGCGGCCCGTGCGGTCAGCGACGCGTTCGCACGCGCCGGCGGCGTCCGCGTGCGGGCCGTGAGCGAGCCGATCCCGCCTGATTCGCCGGTCGGCGTCGTGGGCGCCGGCACGATGGGCGCCGGAATCGCGCAGGTCGCCGCCGCCGCGGGCCACCCGGTGCGCGTGCTCGACGCGCAGCCGGGCGCGGCCGAGGCCGGCATCGCGCGCACCGCCGACGCCCTCGCGGCGCGCGTGGACCGCGGCCGCCTGGCCGCGGCGGATCGCGACGCGCTGCTCGCGCGCATCGCGCCGGTGACCGGCGCGGGCGCGCTCGCCGGCTGCGCGCTCGTGATCGAGGCGATCGTCGAGTCCCTGGAGCCGAAGCGGGCGCTGCTCGCGGAGCTGGAGGGCGTGGTCGGCGAGCACGCGATCCTCGCGAGCAACACCTCGTCGCTGTCGATCACCGCGCTCGCGAGCGGCCTCGCGCATCCCGGCCGCGTGCTGGGCATGCACTTCTTCAACCCGGCGCCGGTGATGCGGCTGGTGGAGGTCGTGACCGGGCTCGCGACGGACGCGCCGGTGGCCGCACGCGCGATGGTCACCGCCCGGGCCTGGGGCAAGGTCGCGGTGCAGGCGCGCTCGACGCCGGGCTTCATCGTGAACCGCGTCGCGCGCCCGTACTACGGCGAGGCGCTCAGGCTGCTCGAGGAGCAGGCCGCGGACGCCGCGACGCTGGACGCGCTGATGACCGGCTGCGGCGGCTTCCCGCTTGGCCCGTTCGCGCTGATGGACCTGATCGGCAACGACGTGAACCACGCGGTGACCTGCTCGGTGTTCGACGCGTTCCACCAGGACCCGCGCTACCGGCCGTCGCTGCTGCAGAAGGAGCGGGTGGACGCCGGCTGGCTGGGGCGCAAGAGCGGGCGCGGCTGGTACCGGCACGACGGCACGCCGCCGCCGGCGCCGTCGTTCGCGCCGCGCGCCGCCGGCGCCGCGGGTGCGCCGCCGTGGCGGCCGGGCGGCGGCGTCGCGTTTCCCGGCGCGACGCGCGTCGTGTTCACCGACGGGCGCACCGCCGCCGGGCGCGAGGCGGACGACGGCGCGCCCGTGGTGCTGGTGGACCACGCGCTGGACACGGAGCGCGCGACCTGCATCGCGGTGACGGCGTCGCCGCGGGTGCCGGCGGACGCGCTGCACGCGGTGATCGCGTCGCTGCAGGCGGCGGGGCTCGAGGTCGCGCTGCTGCCGGACACGCCGGCGCTGGTGGTCACGCGCACCGTCGCGATGCTCGCGAACGAGGCCTTCGAGGCGGCGCTGCACGGGGTCGCGTCGCTGGACGGCATCGACGACGCGATGCGTCACGGCGTGGGCTACCCGCGCGGGCCCGTGGCCTGGGCGCGCGCGCTGGGGCTTCGCGACGTGCTGGGCGTGCTGGACGCGCTGGCGCGGGTCACCGGCGACCCGCGCTACCGCGCGTCGCTGGGATTGCGCCGCGCGGCGGCGCTGGAGACGCAACGATGAGCGCAGACCGCAACGCGGGCGTGCTCGCGATCTGGAACGGCTGCGCGCTCGGGCAGGAGGCCGTCTACGAGCGCTGGTACCGCACCGAGCACCTCGCCGAGCGCGTGGGCATCGACGGCTTCGTCGCGGGCTGGCGGTACGCGGCGCTGGACGGCGAGCCGCGCTACTTCACGCATTACGAGACGACGTCGCCCGACGTGCTGTTCTGCGACGCCTACCTCGCGCGGGTGAACGACCCGACGCCGCTCACCCGCGAGATCATGTCCGGCGTGTTCACCGACATGAACCGCACGGTGTGCGAGCGGGTGCTGCGCGTCGGCGCGCAGCGCGGCGCCGTCGCGGTGACGCTGCGCTGGGACGCGCGCCCGGAGCGCGCGGCGCTGCACGAGGGCGTCGTCGCGCTCGCAGCCGGCGACGCGGTGCTGCGCGCGGAGCTGTGGTGGCCCTGCGAGGCTCCGCCGGCGGCCGCGGCGCCGTCGGCGGAGCAGGCGTTGCGCGGCCCGGACGCGGGCATCGCCGCGGGCGTGCTGCTCGAGTGCGCGACGGAGCACGACGCGCGCGCGACCGCCGGCGCGGCCCGCGCGCGCCTGCCCGACGCGGATCACGCAGGGATCTACCGGATGCTGTGCAGCCTGCACCGTCGCGACCGGGCGTAGCGCGTGGCGCGGCCGTCGACCTGCCGCACGGACGCCGCGAGCGCCGGCTTCGCGGGGAGCGCCGCGCCGCCGGTGTCCGGGGAGCCGGGCGGCCCTGGGGACGCGACGACCGTCGGGGAGGGCGCCGATGACCGGTGACGACCGCATCCTGGCCGTCGACCAGGGAACCACGAGCAGCCGCGCGATCGTGTTCGACGCGCAGGGGGTGCCGCGGGCGAGCGCGCAGCGCGAGTTCACGCAGCGCTACCCGCGGCCCGGCTGGGTGGAGCACGACCCGGAGGAGATCTGGGAGGTCACCGTCGCGGTGTGCCGCGACGCGCTGGCGGCCGCCGGCCCGGTGGCCGGGATCGGCATCACGAACCAGCGCGAGACCACGCTGGTGTGGGATCGCGAGACCGGCAAGCCCGTGTACCCCGCGATCGTGTGGCAGGACCGGCGCACCGCGGACGCGTGCGAGGCGCTGGCGGCGAAGGGGCTGGGCGAGGTGTTCCGCGCGCGCACCGGGCTGGTGCTGGACCCGTACTTCTCCGGCACCAAGATCGGCTGGATCCTGGATCACGTGGACGGCGCGCGGGCGAGGGCGCAGGCGGGCCGTCTCGCGTTCGGGACGGTGGACACCTGGCTGGTCTGGCGCCTCACCGGCGGCGCGGTGCACGCGACCGACGCGACCAACGCGTCGCGCACCCTGCTCTTCGACATCCACGCCCAGGCCTGGGACGACGAGCTGCTCGCGCACCTCGGGGTGCCGCGCGCGATGCTGCCCGAGGTGCGCGACTGCGCCGCGGACTTCGGCACCGCCCGCGCCGAGGTGCTGGGCGCGGCGCTGCCCATCGCCGGCGTCGCGGGCGACCAGCAGGCGGCCACCGTGGGCCAGGCCTGCTTCCGCCCGGGCATGGTGAAGAGCACCTACGGCACCGGCTGCTTCGCGGTGATGAACACCGGCGGCGACGCGGTCGCCTCCAGCCACGGTCTGCTGACCACCGTCGCGTACCGCCTGGACGGGCGCACCACGTACGCGCTGGAAGGCTCCATCTTCGTCGCCGGCGCGGCGGTGCAGTGGCTGCGCGACGCGCTGAAGGTGATCGACTCCGCGGCGCAGACCGAGGGGCTCGCCGGAAGCCTGAAGGGCAACGACGGCGTGTACCTGGTGCCGGCCTTCGTGGGTCTGGGCGCGCCGCACTGGGATCCGCACGCGCGCGCGGCGGTGCTGGGCATGACCCGCGACACCGGCATCGCGCACCTCGCGCGCGCGGCGCTGGAGTCGGTGTGCTACCAGACGCGCGATCTCACGATGGCGATGGCGGCGGACGCGGGTGCGCCGCTGCACGGCCTGCGCGTGGACGGCGGCATGGTCGCCAACGAGTGGATGCTCGGCTTCCTGGCCTCGGTGCTGGACATGCCGGTGGAGCGGCCCACGGTGATCGAGACCACCGCGCTGGGCGCGGCCTCGCTCGCGGCGCTGGGGCTCGGTCTGTGCGGCTCGCTGGCCGAGCTGGCCGAGCGCTGGGCCCCGGGCCGGCGCTTCGAGCCGGCGATGGACGCCGCCGAGCGGGCGCGGCTGGTGGCGGGCTGGGAAGACGCCGTCGCGCGCGTGCGCGCGC
>CBDUCN010000244.1:0-8098 GCA_965365655.1 uncultured Gammaproteobacteria bacterium
ATGTACGGCGCGGCGGCGGCACGCTCCAGATCCCGCGTGGGCGCGCCTCGCGCGGCAGGGGGCGCCCGCGCGCGGCGCACCCCGCACATTCCGGAGACCCGCGGCACCGGCGCAATGCCGTGCAGAGCGGCCGCTCGGCCCCGGAGGCCAGCGCACCGGACCCGAGCCGGCAGCGCAGCCCCCGCGCCTCGCGGGCCGTGGGCTCCTGGTCCCCGGCCGGTTGCGCTAGCATCCCGGCTCAGCCCCCGGCTGGCCCGGCCGGACGGGGCGTTCCTTTGCCGACCGGAGACCCCGGACATGCCGCTCAGCATCATCCCGCACGTGGTCACCGAGCAGACGGTGCACGCGTTGAGCCCTGCGCACCGGGCACAGGACGTCGCCCGGCTGATGGTCGACCAGAACGTGTCGGCGGTGGTCATCGAGGACGACGGCGGGCGGCTGGTCGGCATCGTCACCGAGCGCGACCTGAGCCGCCGGGTGGTCGCCACGGACACGCTCAGCTCCACCGTCACCGCGGCCGACGTGATGACCCCCGACCCGCAGGTCGTCGGTCCGGAGGAGTCCCCCGCCCAGGCGCTCGCGATCATGACGCGCTACGGCATCCGCCACCTCCCGGTGGTGTCGGACGGGCGGGTGCTGGCCGTGGTGTCCCTGCGCGACCTGCAGCTCTCGATGTCGCGGCAGGTGGTCAGCATCTGATTCCTTGCCGGTCGCGCCGGCTTGCATCCTGCGGCGAGCCGACGAACGCGCGCGTGTAAGCTCCCGGTGCGCCATTCGCACCGCGGCCGCGCCCCCAGGGTCGCGGCGCAGCAACCGACACGTCGTCCCGATGCACGTCCGAGCCCGCCGTGCCACCCTGGTGGCTCTCTATGCACTCGCGCCCGCGCTCGGCGGCTGCTCCTACCTCGGCTGGGGCGGTGACGGCGAGGACGCGGCGCAGGCGGTGGCGCCCGTCCCCCGCGTCGAGGTCGTGATCGAGGGCGTGGACGAGGAGCGCGAGCGCAACGCCCTCGCGTTCCTGGGCCTCGCGGAAGAACCCTGCGACGCGCCGGAGTGGCGCATCCGCAGGCGCTTCGCCCGCTCCGACAACGAGATCGCGCGCGCGCTCCGGGCCTTCGGCCACTACCGCACGGGCGTGCAGAAGACGCTGGAGCGCGGCGAGGCATGCTGGATCGCGACCTTCCGCATCGATCCGGGCCCGCGCGTCGAGGTCTCGGAGGTGGACGTCGAGATCGACGGTGCGGCGCAGGGGGACGCGGCGTTCGACACCCTGCTCGGCGACCTGCCGCTGCGCGCCGGCGAGCCGCTGAACCACGGCGACTACGAGGCCACCAAGAGCAGGCTCACGTCGCTGGCCGCGGAGCGCGGCTACAGAGACGCCCGCCTGACCCGCCAGCGCCTGCTGGTGGACGTCGACGCGGGCACCGCGCGCGCCGAGCTGACGCTGGAGTCCGGCCCGCGCTACCGCCTGGGCGAGCTGGAGATCGAGTCCGAGGCGCTGGACGAGGGGCTCGTGCGGCGCATCGTGGAGTACGAACCGGGGAACCCGTACACCGCGGATCGCGTTCACGCGATCAACCGCGCGCTGAACGACAGCGGATACTTCGCGTCGGTGGACGTGCGCCCGGAGCCGGACGCGGCGGAAGACCTCACGATCCCGGTCCGGATCCAGACTCGTGCGCGCAAGCGCCACCTCTACACCGCGGGCGCCGGATTCGCGACGGACACCGGCCCGCGGGTGCGCCTCGGCTACGAGAACCGGCGCATCAACCGGCGCGGCCACCGCGCCGACGTGCGCCTCATCGGCTCGCCGGTGGAGAGCTCGCTGGTCGCACGCTACCGCATCCCGCTCGCCCGCCCGCAGAGCGAATGGCTGAACTTCACCGCGCGTGCCGCCCACGAGGACACCGACACCTTCAAGAGCACCAGCGCGACGCTGGGCGTCAGCGCGACGCACCTGCGCGGGAAGTGGCTGGAGACCAAGTCGCTGGAGTACCGCCGGGAGGACTTCGACGTCGGCGCGACCGACGACAAGAGCGGCTTCCTGCTGCCGGGCCTCAGCTACGCGCGCACCCAGAGCGACGGCAGCCTGCGCCCGCGCAAGGGCTGGAAGCTGTTCGGGGAGCTGCGCCTCGCCGCCGAGGCGCTGCTCTCCGACGCGAACCTCGTCTACGCACGCGTCGAGGCGGACTGGCTGCGCGCCCTGCCCTGGGACGGTCGGATCATCGTCAACTCACAGCTCGGCGCGCTGGCCAGCAACGACTTCGACGCCCTGCCGCCATCGCTGCGCTTCTTCGCCGGCGGCGACAACAGCGTGCGCGGCTACGACTTCGAGAGCCTGGGCCCGGAGGACGACACCGGCGAGGTGATCGGCGGGCGATACCTCGCGACCGCGAGCGTGGAGTACGAGCACCCGATCAAGGGCGCGTGGAGCGCCGCCGCGTTCGTCGACGCCGGCAACGCGTTCGACAACGACTTCTCGCAGGACGTGAAGGTCGGCGTGGGCGTCGGCGTGCGCTGGCAGTCGCCGGTGGGCCCGGTGCGCGTGGACCTCGCGCACCCGGTCAACGCGGACGAAGGCGACGACACGACGATCCGGCTGCACCTGCGTCTCGGACCGGATCTCTGATCCGATGCAGGAGACGGACGCGCCTGCTCCTCACGCACCGGCGAAGCGCGGCCCGGTGCGGCGGCTGCTGCGCATCGCGTGGCGTACCGGACTCGTCGCGCTGCTGCTGCTCGGCGTGCTCGCCGCCGCGCTGCTCGGGCTGCTGGGTACCCGCGCCGGCAGCGACTGGCTGCTGCGCACCGGGGCGGAGCGCGCGGGCGTCGGGCTCGACTACGCGGCGCTGCGCGGCACGCTGCTGGGCCGCCTGGAGATCGACGACCTCGACGTGGACGCGGACGGCACGCACGTGCAGGTGCGCCGCGCGGTGCTGCACTGGGATCCTGCCGCGCTGCTCTCCCCCGCGCTGGTGGTGAAGGAGCTGGCCGCGCGCGGCGTGCGCGTGCGCACGCCGGACACGGCGCCGTCGCAGCAGCCGCCGCGCATCGCCGTGCCGGCGCTTCCCGCGCTGACGCTGCCGCTGCCCGTTCGCATCGAGACGCTGGCGCTGGACGAGCTGCGGCTCGGCGACCCGGACGGCCCGCCCGCGCTGGCCCGGCTGCGCGTGCGGATCGACGCCGAGGGCGATCGCGTCACCGTGTCCGACCTCGCCCTCGCCCGCGACGACCTGGCCGTCGCCGGCGAGCTCTCCGCGGCACTGCGCGGCGACTGGCCGCTGGACGGGCGCCTGTCGCTGACCGGCGCGCACGGCGAGCTCCCGATCGACCTCGCGCTCGTGATCGCCGGCAACGCGCGCGCCCCGGCCCTCGAGGCGGTCGCACGCGAGCCCGCCGCGCTGCGCGCGTCGCTGCAGGCGGACCTTCGCGAGCACCCGCCGCGCGCCGACCTGGCGCTGGACTGGGACGAGATCGCGCTGCCGGCCAGCGCGCCGCTGGCGAGTCCCGGCGGCCGGTTGCGCGCGCACACGGAGGATCTGGCCGTGAGCCTGGAGCTGGATGCCCGCGTGTCCGGCGCGCCGGGCGGCGTGCGCGAGGTGGGCCTGCGCGCCGACGGCCGCGTGCAGGCCCTCGAGCCGCCGTTCGCCGGCGCGCTGGACCTGGACTGGCGGGTGCTGACCGAGGCCGCGTCGTTCGCGGGCAGCGGACGCGTGGCGGGCGACCCCACGGCCCTGCAGCTGGAGCACACGCTGCAGCAGCCGTTCACCGTCGCGACCCGCGGCACGGTCGCGCCCCGCGGAGCGGCCACCGAGGTGGACCTCGAGGGAGACTGGCGCGACCTGGCCTGGCCGCCCGGCGCCGGTGACGGTCCGGCCAGCCCCAGCGGGCGCTACGCCGTGAAGGGAGGCCTCGCCGATCTCACCGCGCAGGTCGAGGCCGTGCTCACCGGCGCCGGAGGCGTCGAGCAGGTGACGCTGGACCTCGCCGGCGGCGCGGCGCCGGAGCCCCCGCACGCGTTCAGCGCGACGCTCGCGTGGCAGGCGCAGACCGCGCCCGTCGGCGCGCTGCGCGGCGCCGGGCGCGCCGAGGGTGACAGCACCCGGGTGCGTTTCGAGCACGACCTCGACGGACCCGGCGCGGCCACGGTGCGGCTGGCAGGGCACGCCGACCTCGGCGGCAAACCCGCGATCGACGTGCAGGGCGACTGGCGGGACCTTCGCTGGCCGCTGGAGGGCGATGCGGTGGCGCGCTCCCCGCAGGGCCGTGTCACGCTTCGCGGTCCGCTGGACGCGCTCGCGGTGATCCTGCGGGCCGAGACCGAGGCCGAGCCGGTGGGCACGGTGTCGCTGCGCGCGACCACCACCGTGACCCCGGAGCAGGCGCGCGACCTCGACCTGGCCGCGGACCTGCTGGGCGGCTCGCTGACCGCCCGCGGGCGGGTCGGCTGGGCCGGCGGCGTGACCGCCGCGCTGGCGATCGACGCCGACGGCATCGACCCCGGGCACTTCGATCCCCGCGCCGCCGGCTCGCTGCAGGCGCGGCTGGGCGTCGACCTCGCGGTGACCGACGGACACCCGGTCGGCAGCGTGGACCTGCAGCGCCTCGGCGGGACGCTGGGCGGATACCCCGTGCGCGGCGCGGGCCGCGTGAATCTCACCGCCGGCGGCGCAGAGGCTCGCGAGGTGGTGCTGGAGACCGGCAGCAACCGGCTCGAGGTGAGCGGCCGCGTGGAGCAGACCCTCGCACTGGACTACAGGCTCGACGCACCGGCCCTCGAGCAGCTGTGGCCCGACCTCGCCGGCGCGCTGCAGGGCGACGGCAGCGTCGGCGGCCGCCCGGAGGCGCCGGTCGTGCGCGCCCGCCTGTCCGCGAAGAACCTGCGCGCGGGCGGGCTTCGTCTCGGGACGGCGGACCTGGACGCCGACGTGGACCTGGCCGTCGACCGTGCGTCCCGCGTGTCGCTGTCCGCGCGCGGCCTTGGCATTGCGGATCAGGTGGTGGACCGGGTGGACGCGGCGCTCGAAGGTCGCCGCGGCGAGCACCGGCTGACCGTGACCGCCGAGGCGCCGGAGGGCCGGCTGGAGCTGGCCGCGCGCGGCGGGCTCGCGGACGGCGGCCGCTGGAAGGGAGAGCTGCGCACGCTGGACCTGCTGGGCACGCCGCTGGGCGACTGGCGCCTGGAGCGCCCGTCAGCGCTGGACGTCGGCCCGGACGGCGCCGAGACCGGAAACGCGTGCGTCGAGAGCGACGGCGCACGGCTGTGCGCCCGCGTCGCGCGCGCCGCGCAGGGGGCGCAGGAGGCGGAGCTGAGCCTCGCCGCGCTGCCGATCGCCCGCCTCGGGACGTGGCTGCCCGACGGCCTGGAGGTCGAGGGCGCGCTGGATGCGCAGGCCCGTGCGCTGAGCGGGACGACGCTGACCGCCACCGCGACCGTGAGCGCGACGCCCACGCGCATCACGCTGCCGGAGGCGGCCGCCGGAGAGCCGATCACCCTGTCGCTGGACGACACCGTGGTGGAGGCGCGCCACGGCCCCGAGGGCAGCGATGCCACGCTGCGCAGCCGGATCAACGGCGACGGCCGCGTGCAGGGCCGCGTGACCGTGGGCCCGGCGGGCAGCGCGCCGCCCGCGCTCGGCGGCGAGGTGCAGGCCAGCCTGCCGGACCTGTCGCCGTTCGGCGCCCTGGTGCCGGCCGTCTCCGGACTCGCGGGCCGCCTGCAGGCGGACCTCGCGCTCGCGGGCAACGTCGCCGATCCGCGCGTGCGGGGCGTGCTGTCGCTCAGCGACGGAACGGCCAGCGTCAGCGCCGCCGGCATCACCGTGGAACGCACCGCGCTGGAAGTCCGCGGTAGCGACGACGGGCGCTTCACGATGACCGGCGAGGCACACTCCGGCCCCGGCTCGATCGCGATCGAGGGCAAGGGCCAGGTCGACGGCGAACGCTGGGCGGTGGAGCTGAAGGCGAAGGGCGATCGCTTCGAGGCCGCGAAGCTGGTGACCGTGCAGGCGCTGGTGTCGCCGGACCTGGAGCTGAAGGCGGGACCGGAGCAGCTCGCGGTGCGCGGCAAGGTGCACGTGCCGCAGGCGCAGATCACCGTCAAGGAGGTGCCGCCCGGCGTCGTGCAGGTGTCGGACGACGAGACGCTGGTCGGCGAGGAGCCCGCGCAACCGCCCGCGTGGCGGCGCAACCTGGACGTCGCGCTGGACGTCAGCCTCGGCGACGAGGTGCGGGTGAGCGCGTTCGGCCTGGACGCCGGTCTCGCGGGCGGCCTCGCGGTTCGCGTCGACGGCACGGCGGCGCCCACCGGGCGCGGCACGGTGTCGCTGGAGGGCGGACGCTTCACGGCCTACGGCCAGGACCTCAGCATCCGGCGGGGCCGGCTGCTGTTCGCGGGCCCGCTGGACAACCCGGGACTGGACGTCGAGGCGGTGCGCGACGCCGGCGAGGTCACCGCCGGAATCGCAGTGTCCGGCAACGCGTCGCGCATCCAGTCGCGGGTGTTCTCGGAGCCGCCGCTGCCGCAGGCCGATGCCCTCGCGTGGCTGCTCACGGGGCGCGGCCTGTCGAGCGCCAGCCAGAGCGAAGGCAACGCGCTGGCGAGCGCCGCGGTGGCGCTGGGCGTGGAGCAGAGCGAGCAGGTGACGCGCCAGATCGGCAGCGCGCTGGGCCTGGACCAGCTCTCCGTGGCCGCCGGGGAGAGCCTGGAAGAGACCTCGCTGGTGCTCGGCAAGCAGCTCACCCCACAGCTGTTCATCCGCTACGCGCTCGGCGTGATGGGCGACGAGGGACGCGTGGAGCTCGAGTACAAGATCACCGACAACATCAGCGTGGAAGGCGAATCGGGCGCGGCGCACGGCGCCGACGTGCTGTACCGGCTGGAGCGCTGAGGCCCGGCCCCTCACCCGGCTCCGGTGCCACGCCCCCATGACAGGGCGACGCATGCGCCACGAGTCAGGATTGGGAGCGGGCATCCGCGGCGCCGATCCGACCAGGGCCATTCCCCGCGCGCTTGCGAGCGGTCGAAATCCGGCAGCCTGCTACCCTGGGGCCGCTGCACCACGCGGGGAGAGCCCATGGACCTCAAGCGCGACCGGCTCGACGACGCGGTGAGTGCGGGCGTGCTCTCGGGCGAGCAGGCCGACGCCCTGTGGCGCTTCCTGCAGGACGCGCGCCACGACACGCCCGGCTTCCGCCCGGCCCACATCCTGTACTACGTCGGCGGGCTGCTCGCGATCAGCGCGGTGAGCTTCTTCATCACCCTCGCATGGGACAGCTTCGCGGGCTGGCCCATGCTCGTGCTGTGCGGCTTCCTCGCGTGGCTGGGCCTCGCGCTGACCCACTTCTTCCTCGAACGCAAGAAGCTGGCCATTCCGGCCGGCATCATGATCACGTTCACCGTCGCCATCACTCCGCTCGCGGTGTTCAGCCTGCAGCACGCGCTGGGCTTCTGGGAGGGCGAGCAGCACGCGCGCGACTTCCACCGCCACATCGACTGGCGCTGGATCCTGATGGAGCTCGCGACCCTGCTCGCGGCGGCGGTCGCGTTCTGGCGCTACCGGATGCCGTTCCTGCTGTTTCCGACCTCGGTGGTGCTGTGGTACCTGCAGATGGACCTCGTGCCGTTCGTGTTCAACGACCTCGACCACACCTGGGAGCTGCGCAAGCTCACCTCCGTGTTCTTCGGCCTCGCGATGATCCTGGTCGCGTTCTGGGTGGACGTGCGCTCCGGACGCCGCCGCGACTACGCGTTCTGGCTGTATCTGTTCGGCGTGCTCACGTTCTGGTGCGGGCTGAGCCTGCTGCGGTCCGACAGCGAGCTCAACAAGTTCCTGTACTTCCTGATCAACATCGGCCTGCTGCTCGTCGGCACGCTGCTGTCGAGGCGCGTGTTCGCGGTGTTCGCGGCCCTCGGCATGCTGGGCTATCTCGGCTACCTGAGCTGGGAGATCTTCGAGGACAGCCTGATGTTCCCGGTGGTGGTGGCCTTCGTCGGCATCGGCATCATCTTCGCTGGCGTGCAGTGGCAGCGCCACGAGGAGCGCCTCAACGCGGCGATCCTGGGCGTGCTGCCGGGTCCGCTGCGCGAGCTGGTGGC
>CBDUCN010000245.1:0-8076 GCA_965365655.1 uncultured Gammaproteobacteria bacterium
TGATCGGGATCGGGTTCATCTGCCCGTCGGCGACGCCGGTCTGCAGCGCGGTGTACACCTCGGCCCACGGCAGCGGCGTCGGCTGCCCGCCCAGCGACGAGACCACCGCCTCGTGAGTGGGCAGCGTCATCGTGCGAATGCGCAGCCCGTCCATGTCCGCGACGGACCTGATCGGCCGCTTGGAGTTGCTGAACTCGAAGAAGCCGCCGCTGTCGAGCATGCCCAGCACCTTGAGGCCGCTGGTCTTGGCCTCCAGGTCGGCGGCGAACTTCTGGCCGAAGCTGGACTCCAGCGTCATCACGTCGTGCACCACGCCGATGTTCGGGAACGCGAAGGGCACGTCGAACACGCCGACCAGCGGGTAGTGCTGGGCGACGCCGCCGGCCGACGAGATGCACGACTCCACGATGCCGTCGCGCACCTGCGCGATCACCTCGTTGTCCTTGCCGAGCTGGCCGTTCGCGAACAGCTTCACCTCGATCGCGCCGTTGCTGGCGGTCTCCACCAGGCTCTTGAACACCGCGGTCATCGCGCCGGAGTGGCTCTCGAACGGGCTCTCCGGGTTGAGGTGGCCGATGCGCATGGTCTTCGCGGCCTGCACCGGGGTGGCGGCGAGCGCCGCGGCGGCGAGCGCGCCCGCGGCGGCGAGGGTGGAACGTCTGAATAGCGTCATTGCGAGTCCTCCGGTCGTGGTTGTCACAGGGGTCTTCAGGCCGCGGCGGCCGTGCGCTACTGCGCGAATCCGAGCTGCCGCGGGATGAACAGGGTGAGGTCCGGCCAGTACGCGATCAGCATCAGCACCGCGACCTCGGCCACCAGGAACGGCCACAGGCTGCGCGCGATGGCCTCCAGGCGCTCGCCGGTGACCGACGCCAGCACGAACAGGCACGCGCCCACCGGCGGCGTCATCAGGGAGATGTTCAGCGCGAGGATGATCATCACGCCGGCGTGCACCGGGTCCATGCCGATGTGCAGCGTCAGCGGCGCGAGCACCGGCGCGAGGATGATCAGCGTCGCGTTGATGTCCATGAACAGGCCGATGAACAGCAGCAGCGCGAGGATCATCGCGATCACCACCTGCGGGTTCTCCGACAGCGACAGGAAGCCGGCGGCGATGGCCTGCGGGATCTGCTCGAAGGTCATCCACCAGCCGAGGATGGAGGCGGACGCGATGATCAGGAACACCACGCCGGTGATGCGCACGGTGCGCGCCAGCATGTCGTAGAGGTCGGCCCAGGTCAGCGCGCGATAGATCACGCCGCCGACGAACAGCGCGTAGGCCACCGCGATGGACGCCGCCTCGGTAGGCGTCGTGATGCCGCCCAGGATGCCGCCGAGGATGATCACAGGAAGCACGATGGCGCTGATGCTGTCGCGGAACGCGCGCAGGATCGCGAGCAGGCTGGGGCCCTCGGTGGACTTCGGCAGGTCGAGGCGCCGCCCCAGCGCCGCGATCACCGCCATGCACAGCAGGCAGATCAGCAGCCCCGGAAGGATCCCCGCCGCGAACAGTCCCGCGATGGACACGCCCATCAGCGAGCCGTAGATCACCATCAGCGTGGACGGCGGGATGGTCGGGCCGATGATCGATCCGGCTGCGGTCACGGCGCACGCGAAGGGGCGGGTGTAGCCCTGCTTCACCATCGCCGGCACCAGCGTGTTGCCGAACGCGGCGGCGTCGGCGGTGGCGGCGCCGGTGATCCCGGCGAACAGCACCGAGGCGACCATGTTCGAGTGCGCCATGCCGCCGCGCAGGTAGCCGACCAGCGCGTCGGCGAACTTCACCAGCCGGTCGGTGATGCCGGCGCGGTTCATGATCTCGCCGGCGAAGATGAAGAACGGCATCGCGAGGAACGGGAACAGGTCCAGCCCGGCGAAGAAGCGCTCCGGCGCCATCGCGACGAAGCGCCCGCTGCCGCCGATGGACACCATGCCCACCACGCCCGCGATCCCGAGCACGTAGCCGACCGGCATCCCGAGCAGCATCAGCCCGAAGAAGGTGACGGCGACCCAGGTCACGCGAGCGCCTTGCCGGGATCCACCGGCTTGTGCTCGGCGAAGCGCGCCTGGTCGCGGATCGCGACGAGCACGAGCTGCACGCACGCGAGCGCGGCTGCGGCCGGCACCGCCGCGAACGGCAGCGCCTTGCTCATCCCGTAGATCATCGTGAAGTGCTTCGCCCCCTTGTCCACCATCCCGATGCCGTAGAACAGCAGCAGTGCGAAGAACGCGAGGGCCGTGAGGTCCAGGGCCGCGAGCAGCACGCGGCGCAGCGTGAACGGGAGGCGGTCGAACAGCAGCTCGACGCCGATGTGCTCGCGGCGCGAGATGCCGCACGACACGGCCAGCAGCGCCATCCAGATCATCAGGTAGCGCGCCGCTTCCTCCATGAAGGTGATCGGCAGCGGTATCGCGTAGCGCACGATCACGCCCAGCCACACGTCGAGCACGAGCAGCACGGCGAGGCCCACGCACACGCGCTCCACCGCACGGTCCAGCCACGCGCTGGTGGCCGCCGCCCGGGCCCCCGCCGCGGCGAGCGCCGCGCTTCCGCCTGCCATCAGAACTCCCCCCTGCCCGCGCCGATCGCGGTCGCGCGGACCGCGATCGAGTATGAAACACGCGTATCACATCTGTCCAGGGCAGGGCGCGACGCGCGCGGCGGCGGTGCCCGGGCGGGCGGGGCCGGCGCGGCGCGGACCGGCGCGGCCTGCACCCGGGAGCTTGTTTTGTTGCACCAGGAGCGCCCCCCAGGATGGTGCGCCGCACCAGGGTTGTGCCCGGCGCAGGGAATCCCGGTTTGAAATTCATGTTTCAACTCGTCACCATGCCGCGCAGGCGGCGTGCGAGTCCGCGCGCCGCAACGCAGGGAGCACGGGCATGGCGCGTTCCGCCAGCAGCAGCACCCGGCGGCCCGAGCCGCTGCAGCGCCGCCTGCACGAGATGTACGAGCAGCTTCCCGACAGCGAGCGCAAGATCGCCGACCTGGTGCTGGAGTTCCCGGGCGAGGTGGCCGCGTACAACGCGACCGAGCTCGCCGCGCTCGCCGGCGCGTCCAAGGCCGCGGTCACGCGCCTGGTGCGCCGCCTCGGCTACGAGAGCTTCGAGGAGGCGCGGCGCGCCGCCCGCGACGCGCGCGACCGCGGCTCTCCGCTGTACATGCTGCACAGCGCCGCGCACCCCGAGGGATTCGAGGCGCGGGTGCGCGCGCACCTGGAGCGCGACGTCGCGAACCTGTCGCGCACGCTGGACGCGCTGCTGCCCGCGACGGTCGAGGCCGTGGTGGACGCGCTCGCCGCGGCGCGCCGGGTGTGGCTGTTCGGCTACCGCAACAGCCACTATCTCGCGGGCTACGCGCGCTGGCAGTTCATCCAGGTTCGCGCACAGGTCCACCTGCTGCCGATGGCCGGCGAGACCCTCGCGGAGTACGTGGAGGAGCTCGCGCCGGGGGACGTGCTGGTGGTGGTCGCGTTCCGCCGCCGCATGCCGGTGGTGGAGCGCATCGTGAAGCTCGCCGTCGAGCGCGGGGCGCAGGTGGCGGTGATCACCGACGCCACGGCGCGCCTGCGCGCGCGGGCGACGTGGACGCTGCGCTGCGAGGTGCGCGGCGAGGACCTGTTCGATCGCTACACCGCGGCGATGTCGCTGCTGCACCTGCTGAGCGTGGAGCTGGTGGACCGCGCGGGCACGGCGGGGCGGCGGCGCCTGGAGCGCGTCGAGGATCTGCACGAGCGCCTGCATGAGCTCTGAGGGCGTGTCCGCCGGGCCGATGGCGCCGCGCATCCTTCGCCGCGTCGACGCGCTGGCCGGGGTGAGCGAGTCGCCGCGCGGCCTGCTGCGCCGCTTCGCGACGCCCGAGCACGCGCGGGCCAACGAGCTGGTCGGCGGCTGGATGGCGCAGGCGGGCATGAGCGTGCGGGTGGACGCGATCGGCAACGTCGTGGGCCGCTACGAGGGCCGCGCCCCGGGCGCGCCGGCGCTGCTCGTCGGCTCGCACCTGGACACCGTCGCCGACGCCGGGAAGTACGACGGCATGCTGGGCGTGATCACGGGCATCGAGTGCGTGCACGCGCTGGCCGCGGCCGGCCGGCGGCTGGAGTTCGCGGTGGAGGTGATCGGCTTCGCCGACGAGGAGGGCGTGCGCTTCCAGTCCACGTACCTGGGCAGCCGTGCGGTGGCGGGCACCTTCGACCCGGCGCTGCTGGAGCGCGTGGACGCCGACGGGATCCGCATGTCCGACGCGCTGCGCGGCTTCGGCCTGGACCCGACGCGAATCGATGACGCGCGCCGCGCGCCGCAGGACCTGGTCGGCTACGTGGAGCTGCACATCGAGCAGGGCCCGGTGCTGGAGCGCGAGGGCGTCGCGCTCGGGGTGGTGAGCGCGATCGCCGGCGCGACGCGCCTCGCCGTGGTCCTCACCGGCGAGGCGGGGCACGCGGGCACGGTGCCGATGACGCTTCGCCGCGACGCGCTGGCCGCGGCGGCGGAGGCCGTGCTGCTGGTGGAGCGGCGGTGCGCCGGCACGCCGGGCCTGGTCGGCACCGTCGGGCGCATCGACGCGCGTCCGGGCGCGGTGAACGTGATCCCGGGCGAGGTCGCGCTCACGGTGGACATCCGCTGCGGTGAGGACGCGGGCCGTCGCGCCGCGGTGGCCGACGTGGAATCGGGCCTGCACGCGATCGCGGCGCGGCGCGGCGTGGACGTGCGCGTGGAGCGCACCCACGAGGCGGCGAGCTGCCCGTGCAGCGACGCGCTGTCCGCGCCGCTCGCGCGCGCGGTCGAGGCGCAGTGCGGGCGCGCGGTGCGCCTGGCCAGCGGCGCCGGGCACGACGCGGCCGCGCTGTCGGCGCTGACCCGCGTCGGGATGCTGTTCGTGCGCTGCGCGGGCGGCGTGAGCCACAACCCGGCGGAGTCCGTCACCGCCGAGGACGTGGAGGCGGGCGCCCGCGCGCTGCTTCGCTTCCTCGCCGACTTCCGCCCGGAGGAATGACGTGGGCCCCGACGTGAGAGCGGTCCTCGAGCGCTTCGTGGAATCGCGCTTCGACGCCGAGGTGGCGTTTCTCGCCGAGCTGGTGAAGGTGCCGTCGGACAACCCGCCCGGCGACTGCGCGCCCCATGCCGCGCGCGCCGCCGAGCTGCTCGAGGGGCTGGGCTTCGAGGTCGAGCGCCACGCGGTGGACGAGCACGCGGTGCGCGCGAACGGCATGCTGAGCGCGGTGAACCTGGTGGTGCGCCGGCGCTTCGGCGACGGGCCGGTGATCGCGCTCAACGCGCACGGCGACGTCGTCGCGCCCGGCGACGGCTGGAGCGCGAACCCGTACGGCGCCGAGATTCGCGACGGCTGGATGTACGGGCGCGGCGCGGCGGTGTCGAAGTCCGACTTCGCGACGTACGCGTTCGCGCTGCTCGCGCTGGACGCGCTCGCGGCGGGCGGCGCGGCGCTCGCGGGCAGCGTCGAGCTGCACCTGACCTGCGACGAGGAGGTCGGCGGCGCGATCGGGCCGCCGTGGCTGCTGGAGCACGGGATCTCGAGGCCCGACCTCGCGCTGTCCGCCGGCTTCTCGTACGGCGTGGTCACCGCCCACAATGGCTGCCTGCACCTGGAGGTGACGGTGCGCGGCAGGTCCGCCCACGCCGCGCAGCCGGACAGCGGCCACGACGCGCTGGAGGCCGCGACCGCGGTGCTGGACGCGCTGTATGCCGAGCGCCGGAAGCTTGCCCGGGTGCACTCGGCGATCGACGGGATCGACTCGCCGACGCTCACCGTCGGTCTGATCGAGGGCGGCATCAACACCAACGTGGTGCCGGACCGGGTCAGCCTGCGCCTGGACCGGCGCATCATTCCCGAGGAGCGCGTGGACGCGGTGGAGCCCGCGCTGCGCGCGCTGATCGCGGGGGCGGTGCGCGGCCGGGACGGCATCGCGGTGGACGTGCGCCGGATCATGCTGGCGAGCCCGCTTGTGCCGTTGCCGGGCATCGAGGCGCTGGCGGGGGCGCTGACGCGCCATGCCGGGGACGTTCTGGGCACGCCGGTGCGTACCCACGGCGTGCCGCTGTACACCGACGCGCGGCACTACGCGGCCGCCGGTATCCCGACGGTGCTCTACGGCGCCGGGCCGCGCACGATCGGTGAGGCCAACGCGCACCGCGCCGACGAGCGGGTGCCGCTGTCGGATCTCAGGGCCGCGACGCTGGTCGTCGCGCTCGCGCTGGCGGAGGTGCTGGGCGCCTGACGCCGGGCCGGCGCGCGCCGCGTCAGCCTGCGGCGCGATCGTGCTTGCGCTTCTTCTCCCGCTTCGGCTTCTTTGCACCCTTGCCCTTGCCGGACTTCCCGCCGGTGCGGTCCGCGCTCTCACGCGCGCCCGCGCCGTCGCGCGGCCTCGTGTCGGACTCGCGCCCGCCAGGCGCGGACAGCACGCTGATGCGCAGCTGCCGCCCGCGCACCCACACCTTCTTCAGGTGGCGGAACAGGTCGCGCGGCATGCCGGCGGGCAGGTCGACGGTGCTGTGCTCGTCGCGGATGTCGATCGCCCCGATGTGCCGCCCGTCGAGACCGGCCTCGTTCGCGATCGCGCCGACGATGTGCTTCGGCTCCACGCCGTGGCTCGCGCCGACCTCGATGCGGTAGCGCACGAAGTCCTCCGGCACGTCCGCCGGGGCGCGCCGCGGGGCACGCGCGCCGTCGCCGTGCGCCGGCTCGCGGCGCGGCGCCTCGGCCGGGTGATCGCGTGCGCGGTCCTCCGTCGGGGCCCGCGCGCCCGCGCGCTCCTCGCGCGCCGCCGGCGGCAGCAGCGGCCGTTCGCCCTGAGCCATGCACGCGAGCGCAGCCGCGATGCGTTGCAGGCTCACGTCGTGCTCGCCGCTGTACTCGGTGACCAGTGACTCGAACAGCGACAGGTCCTGCGTCTGCAGCACCTCGCCGATCGCGGCCTTGAAGCGCCCGGCGCGCACGCCGGCCACGTCGTCGCGGCTCGGCACGTCCATCGGCGCGATCGCCTGGCCCGTGGCCTTCTCGATGGAGCGCAGCATGCGCCGCTCGCGCGGCGCGACGAACAGGATCGCCTTGCCCTTGCGCCCGGCCCGCGCGGTGCGCCCGATGCGGTGCACGTAGGCCTCGGTGTCGTACGGAATGTCGTAGTTGATCACGTGGCTGATGCGGTCCACGTGCAGCCCGCGCGCGGCCACGTCGGTCGCGACCAGGATGTCCAGCCGGCCCGACTTCAGCCGCTCCACCGTCTGCTCGCGGGCGGCCTGGGTCATGTCGCCGTTGAGCGCCGCGGCCGAGAAGCCGCGCGCCTCGAGCCGGTCGGCGAGCTCGACGGTCGCGACCTTGGTGCGCACGAAGATCAGCATCGCGTCGAAGTCCTCGACCTCGAGGATGCGCGTCAGCGCATCGAGCTTGTGCATCCCGCCGACCTGCCAGCAGCGCTGCTCGACCGTGTCCACCGTCGCGGTGGCCGACTCGATGCGGATCTCCAGCGGGTCGCGGGTGTGGCGGCGGGTCACGGCGCGGATCGCGTCGGGCATCGTGGCCGAGAACAGCGCGAGCTGCTTCGTCTCGGGCGTGCGCTCGAGGATCAGCTCCACGTCCTCGAGAAAGCCCATGCGCAGCATCTCGTCCGCCTCGTCCAGCACCACGCTCGTGAGGCCGTCGAGCGCGAGCGTCCCGCGGCGCAGGTGGTCGAGCACCCGACCCGGGGTGCCCACCACCGCGTGCACCCCGCGGCGAAGCGGCCTGAGCTGCGCCTCGTAGCCCTGGCCGCCGTACACCGGCAGCACGCGGAAGCCGGCGAGGAAGCGCGCATAGGTCTTGAACGCCTCCGCGACCTGGATCGCGAGCTCGCGGGTCGGCGTCAGCACCAGCACCTGCGGCGCCGCGCGCGCGACGTCGAGCCGGCTCAGCAGCGGCAGCGCGAACGCGGCGGTCTTGCCGGTGCCGGTCTGCGCCTGGCCGAGGATGTCGCGGCCCTGCAGCAGCGGCGGGATCGCCGCCGCCTGGATCGGGGACGGGGTCTCGTAGCCGACCTCGTACACGGCGCGCAGCACCGGGTCGGACAGGCCGAGCAGGGAGAAGCT
>CBDUCN010000246.1:0-8074 GCA_965365655.1 uncultured Gammaproteobacteria bacterium
GCGTGCGTCGGCACGCCGAAGCCCGGCACGTCGATGCCGATGATGCGCACGCCGTTGATCGCCTTCGGCAGCAGCCTGAGCGGAACGCCCGACGCGGTGGGCACGCACAGGTTCGTGATCACGATCGTGTCGTAGAGCGCGGGGTCGGCGAGCTTCTCGACCGCTTCCTTGATGTCCTCGAACAGCTTGCCGGTGACCAGCGTCTCGGAGTTGAACGGCACGTAGCCGACGGTTCGCCGCGCGCCGTAGAAGTGCGACGTGAAGGTCAGCCCGTACACGCAGCACGCGGAGCCGGAGAGCACGCTCGCGGTGCGCCGCATGCGAAGCCCGACGCGCAGCGACCCGAACGCCGGGCACATGCTCTGCGGCTGGTCGTGCGGACCGCGCTTCGGATCGACCGGGTAGTCGCGCGCGTAGCGGTCGAGCACGTCGCTGTTGCCGGCCGCGGCCGCCGCGTCGCGCATCGCGGCGCTGCCCGCGTGGCAGCCGGCGCCGTCCGCGGGGGCCTTCTCGACCGGGATGCCGATGTCCATCCGCACGCCGTCGTCGCCGTCGTCGCCGAGGCTCATCAGACCGTCTCGTAGACCACTTCGAGGCTCGGCCGGTGCAGCGACTGGCCGCCGCACATGTCGTCCAGCGTCGCCGGCTCGAGCACGACGTCGCGGCCGACCGCGTCGCCGGAGAACAGCCCGAGCAGCGCGTCCTGGTCGAGCGGCGAGGGCTGGCGCGGCGGCGCGTCGGCCACCTGCTCGCCGAGGCCCTCGAACACCGAGGCCCAGCGCCCGCCGGGACGGCCCACGATCTCGTAGTTCGCGCTCTTCCTGCGGATGTCGTCGTCGGCGGGGATCGCGGCGAGCACCGGGATCCCGGCCGCCTCGGCGAACGCGGCGGCCTCGCCGGTGCCGTCGTCCTTGTTCACGACCAGGCCGGCCACGCCGACGTTGCCGCCGAGCTTGCGGAAGTACTCCACCGCGCGGCACACGTTGTTCGCGACGTACAGCGACTGCAGGTCGTTCGCGCCGACGACGATCACCTTCTGGCACATGTCGCGCGCGATCGGCAGTCCGAAGCCGCCGCACACGACGTCGCCCAGGAAGTCGAGCAGCACGTAGTCGAAGCCCCAGTCGTGGAAGCCCAGCTTCTCCAGCAGCTCGAAGCCGTGGATGATGCCGCGCCCGCCGCAGCCGCGGCCGACCTCGGGGCCGCCGAGCTCCATCGCGAACACGCCGTCGCGCTTGAAGCACACGTCGCCGATGGACACCTCCTCGCCGGCGTCCTTCTTGCGCGCGGAGGTCTCGATGATCGTCGGGCACGCGCGGCCGCCGAACAGCAGCGACGTGGTGTCGCTCTTCGGGTCGCAGCCGATCAGCAGCACCCGCTTGCCCTGCTGCGCCATCATGTAGCTGAGGTTCGCGAGGGTGAAGCTCTTGCCGATGCCGCCCTTGCCGTAGATCGCGATGATCTGCGTCGCGCTCGCGGGCTCGGCGTCCTCGCGCGCGTCGACGCCGTGCTGCGGCCTCGCGCGCAGGTCGACGGGAACGGTGACGGCGTGTCCGGCGGTGCTCATGCGCAGTCTCTCCAGTCCAGGGTCATCTTCAGGCACGCGGGATCGCGAAACGCGGTCGCGTACGCGTCCGGCGCGCGCGCGGCGTTCTCGCGGTGCGTCACGAGGCCGTCCAGCGACAGCCGGCCGTCGCGCACCAGGCGCGTGACGGCCTCGAGGTCGGCGGGATCCCACTCGGCGGCGACGCGCAGCGAGACCTCGCGCATGAACGCGGGCGGGAAGTCGAACGCGAGCCGCCCGGCGTAGAAGCCGGCGAGCACGACCTGCGCGCCGCTGCGCGGCGCGGTGCGCGCGATCAGCGCATCGAGCACGCCGGCGTCGCCGCTGACGTCGTAGATCGATCGGTAGTCGCGCCGCTCGTCCTCGTCCGGGTGCAGCACGCGGTAGCCGCGGGCGCCCGCGGCGCGTGCCGCGTCGCGCTCCCACACCGTCGGCGGGTCGCCGCGTGCGGCCGCGAGGCGCGCGAGCAGCCGGCCCAGCACGCCGTGGCCGACGATCAGGTCCGGCGCGCGCGCGCCGTCGGCGGCCAGCGCGTGGTGCGCGGTCGCCGCGAGCGCGAGCAGCACCGCGTCCTCTTCCAGCGCGTCGCCGACGACGGTCACCCGCGCCGCGGGCGCGACCAGGCGCGACGCGGCGCCGCCGAACAGGCCGCGCACCTCGCGGTAGCAGCGCGCGCCGGGCACGAACACCCGCTCGCCGGCGGCGATGCCGGCGCGCGGACCGGCCGACACCACGCGGCCGACCGACTCGTAGCCCGGCACCAGCGGGTAGCCCATGCCGGGGAACGGCGGCATGTCGCCGCTCCACAGCAGGCGCTCGGTGCCGGTGCTGATGCCGGTCCACTCGACGTCCACGACCACGTCCGACTCGCCCGGCGGCTCCAGGTCGAGGCGTCGCAGCACGAGGCGCTGCGGCTGCTCCAGCACGACGGCCATGGCGTTCGTCACCGGCCCCATCCCCCAGTCGCCGCGGGTGCGTCAGGCACCCTTCGATCACAAAGTGTCAGGTTATATTGACTCATGTCAATGTAAAGTCAAGTTAACGCCCGGACCGTCTAGCGCGCGACCAGCGCGCGGGTCAGCAGCGGTGTGTGAGTGCCCACTGACCTGATTCGCTCGAACCCCGCGGCCTTCAGCAGCGCGCGCAGCTCGTCCTCGCGGCGCGGCCGGCCGCTGCCCATCGCGAGCAGGTAGAAGCCGAAGTACGCGTCGCCGGCGGGCTCGGCGCCCGGCGTGCCGGACATCGGCTCCGCGAGCAGCAGCGTCCCGCCGGCCGGCAGCGCGGCGCGCACCGCGCGCAGCAGCGCGAGCGCGGCGTCGTCGTCGTGGTCGTGGATCACGCGCACCAGCGACACCAGGTCGGCCCCGTCCGGCAGCGGGTCGCGCAGGAAGTCGCCGCCGCACACGCGGCTGCGCGGCGCGAGCCCCGCCGCGGCCAGGCGCCGCCGCGCGCGCTCGGCGACCGGCGGCAGGTCGAACAGCACCAGCTCCAGGCGCGGCGCGCGCGCCGCGGCCGCGGCCAGGAACGCGCCCTCGCCGCCGCCGACGTCGAGCAGGCAGCGGTGGCGCTCCACCGGGTACGCGTCCAGCACCTCCTCGGCGATGAAGCTCTGCGACGCCGCCATCAGCGCGCTGTACGGCGCGACCGCGTCGGGCTCGAGGGCGTGCGGCGCGTCGCTGCCCGCGTACGGCCAGTAGCGGGCGAGCGCGCCGCCGCGCTCGCCGCGCAGCAGCGCGACCGGGTCCGCGAGATCGGCGTACAGCATCGCGTGGTGGCGCACCATCGCCGCGATCCCGGGGTCGCCGTGCAGCGCCGCGCCGAGCGGGCCGAGGCCGAAGCGCCCGCCGCCGCGCCGCGCGACGAGGTCCAGCGCCGCGGCCGCGGCGAGCAGGCGGCGGCACGCGTCCTCGTCGAGGCGCAGCGCGGGCGCGAGCTCGGCGGGAGTCAGCGGCCCGTCGCGCCCGAGACGCTCGAGCACGCCCAGCTGCACGCACGCGTGCAGCACCTGCGAGTACACGAAGCCGGCGCACAGGTCGAACAGCGCCCGCGCGCGGCGGCGCGCGATGGGCCGGGTCAGCGGGAACGCGGCGGCCCAGCGCCGGAAGCCGGGGCTCGCGAGCAGCCGGTCGCGCAGCGCCCACGCACGGTCCCGCAGGCGCGCGACGCCGCCGCCGGCGGGAGGCCCGGCGAGCCGTGACGACGCGTTCACGCGGCGCGCCGCGCGGCCGCTCCCCCGGTCACGCCGCGAGCCGCGCGATGCGCCGCGGCAGCAGCCGCTGCGCCTCGAGCTTGATCAGGTGGCGCAGGTTGCCGGCGCCCGGGCAGCGCGGGATCGACTCCACCGCGCCGGCCACCAGCAGCTCCAGGCGCTTGATCGCGCCCTTCAGGCCGAGCTCCAGCGCCGCGCTGGGACGCTCCAGCGCCGCGTCGCGCCCGACCGGCTTGCCGATCTCGTCGGCGTCGCCGGCGGCGTCCTTGATGTCGTCGGCGACCTGGTACGCCTCCCCGAGGCGCTCGCCCAGCGTGGACCACGCCGACGGGTCGTGACCGGACGCCATCGCGCCCATCACGGTCGCGGCCGCGAACATCGCGCCGGTCTTCGCGCGCTGGTACTCGGCGAGCACCACCTGCGGCTCGCACTCCCACGCCTGCCCGGCCGCGATGCCCGACGGCAGCCCGGCGGCGGCGCTGAGCCGCGTCAGCAGCGGCAGCATCCGCTGCGGGCACTCGGCGGCGCCGCGCGCGAGGGTGTCGAACGCGAGCACGATCAGCGCGTCGCCCGACAGCACGCCGAGGCGCTCGCCGAACGCCTTGTGCACCGACGCCCTGCCGCGCCGCACCGGCGCGTCGTCGAAGCACGGCAGATCGTCGTGGGCCAGCGACGCGCAGTGCAGCAGCTCGATCGCGGCGGCCGCGGCGTCGGTGACGGCGGGCCGGTCCTCGCCGCACGCGTCCGCGACCGCGAGGCACAGCCGCGGCCGGATGCGGCCGCCGCCCGGGAACACCGCGTAACGCATCGCCTCCGCGAGGCGCGGCGGCGCCGCGTCGGTCTCGCCGCGCGCCAGCGCGGCGCCCAGGGTCTCCTCGATTCGAGAGACGGGGTCCATGGCAGCCCTCCGGGTGGCGGGCCGCGGCGCGGCCCTGATGGTGGACAGCCACGCGACCCCGGCGCGGTCATGCCGGGATGTAAGCTATGGTTGTCACTTATAGTTGTCATGCAGAATAGACAGCAGGGGCACACGCGTCAACGTCGTCCCCGGGGAGCAGCGGTAGCCGCGGTGGACAGGCAGCAGGTGGTGGTGATCGGCGCCGGCATGGGCGGGCTGGCCGCGGCGATGGAGCTCGCCGCGGGCGGCTGCGACGTCACGCTGTGCGAGCGCGCGGCGGCGCCCGGCGGCAAGGTGCGCCAGGTCGACGCCGGCGGCGCCGCGATCGACGCCGGGCCCACCGTGTTCACGATGCGCTGGGTGTTCGAGGAGCTGTTCGAGCGCTGCGGCCTGCCGTGGCCGCGGGACCTGGTGCTGCAGCCCGTCGAGGTGCTCGCCCGCCACGCGTGGCTGGAAGGGGGGCGCCTGGACCTGTTCGCGGACCCCGAGCGCAGCGCCGACGCCGTCGGCGGGCTGTGCGGCGCCGCCGAGGCGCGCCGCTTCCTGGCCTTCACCGAGCGCGCGCGCCGCCTGTACGCGGCGCTGGAGGGATCGTTCATCCGCGCCGCGCGGCCGTCGCCGCTGTCGGTCGCGCGCGGCGCCGGAGCGGGCGCGGTGCCCGCGATCGCGCGCGCGGCGTTCCAGGGCACCCTGTGGCGCGCGCTGGGCGAGCACTTCCACGACCGCCGGCTGCGCCAGCTGTTCGGGCGCTACGCGACCTACTGCGGGTCGTCGCCGTTCGCGGCGCCGGCGACGCTGATGCTGATCGCGCACGTGGAGCAGGACGGCGTGTGGCTGGTGCGCGACGGCATGGTGCGGCTCGCCGACGCGCTGGCCGCGGGCGCCCGGGCGCTGGGCGTCACGCTTCGCTGCGCGACCGGCGTCGACGAGATCCTCGTCAGCCGCGGCCGCGTCAGCGGCGTGCGCCTCGCCGGCGGCGAGACCGTCGACGCGCGCGCGGTGGTGTGCAACGGCGACGTGTCGGCGCTCGGCGCCGGCTGCTTCGGCGCCGCGGTGCGCGGCGCGGCTCCCGCGACGCCGCGCGCGCGGCGCTCGCTGTCCGCGCTGACCTGGGCGCTGTCGGCGCGCACCGACGGCTTTGCGCTGAGCCGGCACAACGTGTTCTTCAGCGACGACTACGCGGCGGAGTTCGCGGACGTGTTCACGTCGTCGCGGGTGCCGGCCACGCCGACGGTGTACGTGTGCGCGCAGGACCGCGGCGGCGCCGCCGCGGCGGCGGACGCGGACGGCGGCACGGCGGCGCCGGAGCGGCTGCTGTGCCTCGTCAACGCGCCGGCGGGCGGCGACCGCGGCGGCCTGCACGCGCACGAGATCGAGGTCTGCGAGCACCGCGCGTTCGAGGTGCTCGAGCGCTGCGGGCTGACCGTGCACCGCCGCCCGGAGGCGACCGTGACCACCGCGCCGCAGGACTTCGAGGCGCTGTTCCCGGCGACCGGCGGCGCGCTGTACGGCGCCGCGTGCCACGGCTGGCGCGCGTCGTTCACGCGCCCCGGCGCGCGCACCCGCGTGCCCGGGCTGTACCTCGCCGGCGGCAGCGTGCACCCGGGGCCCGGGGTGCCGATGGCGACCCTGTCGGGCCACCACGCGGCCGCGTGCGTGCTGCAGGATCTGCGCGCGTGAGCGCCGGCGACGGCTTCCCGGGCTTCGACCGCCCGGTCGCGCGCGACGGCTACGCGTGGTGGTACCTGGACGCGCTGTCCGACGACGGGCGGCACGCGCTGACCGTGATCGTGTTCGTCGGCAGCGTGTTCTCGCCGTACTACGCCGGCGCCCGGCGCCGCGGCGACGGCGACCCGGCGCACCACTGCGCGGTGAACGTCGCGCTGTACGGCGCACGCGGCAAGCGCTGGTGCCTCACCGAGCGCGGCCGCGGCCAGCTCGCGCGCGACGCGACGCGGCTGCGCATCGGCCCGAGCGCCGTGCGCTGGGACGCGGACGCGCTGGTCGTCGACGTCGACGAGATCACGGTGCCCTGGCCGTCGCGGATCCGCGGGCGCATCACCGTGCACCCGTCGGCGCTGACCGGACACACCGCGGCGCTGGACGCGGCGGGGCGGCACCGCTGGTCGCCGGTCGCGCCGCGCGCGCGCGTCGAGGTCCGCCTGCGCCGGCCCGGTCTCGCGTGGAGCGGCGACGGCTACCTCGACAGCAACGCCGGCGACGAGCCGCTGGAGCGCGCGTTCCGCTGCTGGGACTGGTCGCGCGCGAGCGTGCGCGACGGCGCCGCGCTGCTCTACGACGTCGTGCCGCACGGCGGCGCGCGGCGCACGCTCGCGCTCGCGGTGGATCGCCACGGCGCGGTGCAGCCGTTCGACGCGCCGCCGCCGGCGCGGCTCGCGAGCACGCCGCTGTGGCGCATCCGCCGCGCGACGCTCGCGCCGGCGGACGCGAACGCCGCGATCGACCGGACCCTCGAGGACACCCCTTTCTACGCGCGCTCGACGCTGCGCACGCGGCTGCTCGGCGAGACGGTCACCGCGATGCACGAGAGCCTGGACCTCGATCGCTTCGCGCGGCGCTGGGTGCAGATGCTGCTCCCGTTCCGCATGCCGCGGGTCACGCGGCCGCACGGCGCCGGCCCCGCGCGCGAGCCGCTGCCGCCGCCCGCGCGCTGACGCGGCGCGCCGACAACCGGCGCCTTCACCGGCCGACGCCGCTCGCCCGGGCCGCCCGTCGCGCGGCGCGGCGAGCCGGCACGCCGGCAACCATCACCTTCCCCGGCCGCCGCCCGGCACTCGCGCCGCCCTTCGCCCGACGCGGCGAGCCGGCACGCCGGCAACCGACACCTTCACCGGCCGCCGCCGCGCACTCGCGCCGCCCTTCGCCTGGCGCGGCGAGCCGGCACGCCGGCAACCGACACCTTCGCCAATCGATGCCGGGCACCCGCGCCGCCCCGCACCTGGCGCGGCGACCCGCCATGCCCGGCAGCCGGCGATCCCGCAGGTCGACTCCAGCGTTCCGACGCGTTCCGGCGCCGCGGCGCGTCAGCAGTCCTCGCCGCGGTCGCGGCGCGCCCCGCGCCGGTCGCGGCGCACGGACCACAGCTCGTAGAAGCCGAAGCCCAGCACGCAGGCGACGATCAGGGCCAGCTCCAGCAGGACCAGCGTGCTGCCGGACAGCGCCCGCGCCCCGCGGTCAGGGGATGGCGCGGCGCGCGGGCGCGAGGCGGGCGACGCGGTCGCGGCGCTCCAGGCGCTCGATCAGATCCAGCACGCCGTCGATGCGCCGGTCCAGGCCGGGCAGCAGCGCCCCGTTCCACCACGGTCGCGGGTGCGCCGGGAGCGCGGCGCGGCGCACCGCGTCGACCAGGAACCCGGCCTCGGGCAGCGGCGGATGCACGACC
>CBDUCN010000247.1:0-8060 GCA_965365655.1 uncultured Gammaproteobacteria bacterium
TGATGGTCGCCAAGTCGGTGTTCGACCGCATCAAGTCGGCGACGGGCCCGCGCGGCGGCCAGACCTCCAGCGTGTCCACGCGCTACCTGGACGTGACCCTGGACCACGACACTGGCGCGATGGACGGGACGGTGCGCGAGGGACGCTTCGCCGGACGCCGGCTCGGGGAGCTCGATCTGGAGCAGCTCCGGTCGCTGCTGGCGGAGTGCCGGAGCGAGGACGCGCAGGCGGCGGCCGTGCTGGAGGCGTACCTGGACCGCGAGCACGGGGCCGCGTGGCGCGACGGTGAGCAGGCGTCGGCGCGAAGCGGCGCGGCACCGGCCGCGGACGGACACATGAGCACCACCGAGGCGCAACAGATCCTCGGAGTGCAGCCCGGCGCCGGCCGTGACGAGGTGATCAGCGCACACCGACGCCTGATGCAGAAGCTGCACCCCGACCGCGGCGGCAGTGGCTACCTCGCCGCGAAGATCAACCAGGCCAAGGACGTGCTGCTGGACGGCGCCTGAGCGTGTGGGTCTTCTGCGCGCCGTCGCGAGCGGGTCGTGCGGCGAGCGAGGCAAGGCGCCTGACGTGAGAACGAGGGAGCCCGGCAAGCCGGGCGACCGCTGTCTTCATGTCGGGCAACGCCGTCGCAGCCGTCGCATGGCACGCGCAGCGGGCGACCTGAGGACTCACGGGCTCGGAGACCTCGCGACGCGACGGCATTTCATCCGCCCGCGCGCAGACGCACGTTCACGCGCCGGTTGTGCTTGCCCTTCTTCTCGATCTTGCCGACCTCGACGGGACCGATCTCCCCGGTGCGTGCAACGTGGGTGCCGCCGCAGGCCTGAAGGTCCACCCCCTCGATCTCCAGCAGCCGCACACGACCCTGTCCTCGTGGCGGCGTCACCGACATGGTGCGCACCAGCTCGGGGTTCGCGTCCAGCTCGGCCTCGTCCACCCACCGCGGCGACACCGGATGGTCCTCGGCGACGAGACGATTGAGCTCGCGGTCGATGGTCGCCTTGTCGAGAGACGGATCCGGCAGGTCGAAATCGAGACGCCCCGTGCCGTCGTCGCGGATCGAGCCGCCGGTGACGCCGGCGCCGACCACTGCGCCGAGCAGGTGCAGCAGTGTGTGCACCCGCATCATCCGGTGCCGGCGCTCCCAGTCGATGCGCGCAACGACCCGCTCGCCGCTGAGGTCGCGCGCGGGCGTGGCTGCCGGCAGGTGCAGGATGACTCCCGGCTCGGCGCCCTTGCGGGTATCCACGATGTCGACGGTGGTCCCGTCCGCGAGCTCGAGAACGCCGCGATCGCCAGGCTGACCGCCGCCCATGGGGTAGAACACGGTCCGGTCGAGGCGGATACCGTCCTCTGCCGAGGAGAGCACGACCGCCTCGCATTCCCGCGCGTACGCATCCTGCCGGAACAGTTCCTGCGTGCTCATGGTCTCGTTCTCCGTACGCTTCAAGAATGGCGCCGCGAGGATAGCGCATGCCCGGAACGGGCCCGACGCAAAAAAAACCCCCGGTGGGCTCACCGGGGGTTCTGGACGACGCGAAGCGCTCGGGTGATGTCGGTTGGGCTTCTGAATCGGGGGATTCAGACGTTCGGGTGCTCGCGCCGGTAATCGTCGATCATGGCGGCCATGCGATCCTTGGCGTGCAGCTTCTCCTTCTTCATCGACCCGAGGGTGAGATCGTCGAGCGCGATGAGCCCGAGCTCCGCCTTGTGGACCCTTTCCTTGAGCTGATGATGCTGCTTGTACAGGTGCTGGAAGTCCGCGTTCTCCTTCAGCAGTTCCTGGACGATTGACTGATCGTATTCGAACATGTGCGCACCGTTGACCGTTGAGGTTTCTGCCGGGTGGCCTGCCCCCTTGCGGGGCATCGACCGTAACAGTAGACCAAACCACGGGGCCGCCTCAAGACGCGCTCCAGTCCCGCCGCCGGCGCCCGGCCCGCGCTCGGGAAATCCTCTCAATATCGTTTTGAAACAGATGCTTACAGTACAATCTGCGGCCCGGGGCCGGCCCGCGGCGGGTCGACCGGAGGAACCCGATTCGCTGCCGGATCAAGCGCTTGCGAAGCGCTCCGTGGTGCCCGCCGGGTGGCCGGCGGACACCCCGTCACGCCGCCTCCGGCCCTGATGCTGGCAGCCTGGATCGAGGACGGCCGGCTCGCGACGCGGGAGCTTCCGCGGCCCCCGGCCGCGGGGCGCTGGACCCGGGTGCGGGTGCTGCAGGCCGGCGTGTGCGGCACCGATCTGGCACTGTCGCGGGGCCTGTACGGATTCCGCGGCGTGCCGGGCCACGAGTTCGTCGGCGTCGTCGATGCCGGAAGCGGACCTCCCGCGGGCACCCGCGTGGTCGCGGCCATCAACGTCGGCTGCGGGCGCTGCTCCGAGTGCCGCACGCGCGGCGCACAGCACTGCGGCCGGCGTCGGGTGGTCGGGATCCGGCGGCTGGCGGGCGCGTTCGCCGGGTACCTCCGCGTTCCCGCGGGCAACCTGCTGCCGGTGCCCGCGGGACTGGACGACGATGCCGCCGTGTTCTGCGAGCCCCTCGCCGCCGCGCTGGCGGGCGTGGCGGAGGCGCCCGCTCCATTGCCGCCGCGCGCGCTGGTGGTCGGCCCCGGCCGCCTGGGCCAGCTCCTCGCGCGGGTGTTGCGCGCGAAGGGGGTCCGCACCTGCTGCGTCGGGCGCGGCTCGCAGGCGCTCGCGAAGCTGCCGAGCGACGTGGAAGCCGCGGCCGGGCTCCCGCCCGCCTGGCATCGCCGCTTCGAGCTCGCGTTCGAATGCAGCGGCAGCCGGGAGGGCCTCACCGTGGCGTTGCAGGCGCTGCGCGCCCGCGGGACGCTGGTGCTGAAGAGCACCCACGGGACGGCGACACCCATCGACGCCGACCGGCTGGTGGTGGACGAGATCCGCGTGCTCGGCTCGCGCTGCGGCCCCATGGACGAGGCGCTCGGGTGGCTCGCGCACGGACGCATCGACCCCCGGCCCCTGATCACCGCCCGGCACGCGATGTCAGAGGTCCGTGCGGCGTTTCGCGACGCCGGATCGCCCGCTCACGTGAAGGTGTTGCTGCGTCCGGACGGGGAGCCGGGGCCAGTGGCGGGCCAGGCTTCGTCCGGGGCACCGGACGCGTCGCAATGAGGACGGAGCCCGGCCCGGGCACGCCGCATGCTGGACGCGGCGGACAATCGCGGGAGGCGGCAACGTGAAATCACACGTGCAGGCGGCGGTGATCGGCGGCGGGGTGGTCGGCGCCAGCGTGCTCTATCACCTCACCCGCCGCGGATGGAGCGACGTGGCGCTGATCGAACGCGCCGAGCTCACTGCCGGCTCCACCTGGCACGCGGCCGGGGGAATGCACACCATCAACAGCGATCCCAACGTCGCGAGACTCCAGCACTACACGATCGAGCTGTACAAGGAGATCGAGGCCGCGTCGGGTCAGTCCTGCGGCGTCCACCTCACCGGCGGCCTGATGCTCGCCGACTCCGAAGAGCGCATGGACTACCTGCGGGTCACCGCAGCGCGCGGACGTTACCTGGGGATGGAGACGGAGTTCATCACGCCGCGGGAGGCGGCCGAGCGACTGCCCATCATCGATCCGTCCCGCTTCGTGGGCGCCCTGTGGGACCCGAACGAGGGCCACGTGGACCCCGCGGGCGTGACCAGTGCCTACGCCCGCGCCGCCCGCCTCGCCGGCGCCGAGGTGTACCGGCACAACCGCGTGCTCGAGCTGAGGCCGGCGGCCGGCGGCTGGACCGTGGTGACCGAGCAGGGGAACCTGCACGCGGAGCACGTCGTGAACGCCGCCGGGCTGTGGGCGCGGGAAGTCGGCGAGATGGTCGGCCTGCGCCTGCCGTTCATCCCCATGGAGCACCAGTACCTCGTCACCGACGAGGTGCCCGAGGTGGCCGACCTGCCCAACGGCTTTCACGCCGTGGACGCGGGAGGCGGCATCTACATGCGCAGCGAGATGCGCGGCGTGCTCATCGGCACCTACGAGGGCGACGGCATCCCGTGGTCCGTGTCGGCCACCCCGTGGGATTTCCCGCAGGAGCTGCTGCCCGCCGATCTCGACCGGATCGCCGACAATCTCGCGCGCGCCTTCGAGCGATTCCCGCCCCTCGCCCGCGCCGGCATCAAGCGCGTGGTGAACGGTCCGTTCACCTTCACACCGGACGGAAATCCCCTGGTCGGCCCGGTGCGCAGCGTACCGAACTACTGGACGGCCTGCGGCGTGATCGCGGGCTTCAGCCAGGCCGGAGGCGTCGGCCTCGCGCTCGCGAACTGGATGGTGGACGGCGATCCGGGCATGGACGTCTGGGCGATGGACGTATCGCGCTTCGGCGATTACGCCGGCAGACGCTACGCGCTGGAGAAGGGACGCGAGGTCTACGCGACGCGATTCATGATCGCGTTCCCGAACGAGGAGCGGCCCGCCGGCCGGCCGTTGCGCCGCACGCCGCTGTACGACCGTCTGCGCGAGCGCGGAGCGGTGTTCGGCGCCGCGTTCGGGCTCGAGCATGCGCTGTGGTTCGCGCCTCCCGGGGAGGATCCGGCGGAGATTCCCGGCTACCGGCGCTCCAACGCCTTCGCGCCGGTGGCCGGGGAGTGCCGCGCGGTGCGCGAGGCCGTGGGCCTCACCGAGATCTCCACCTTCGCTCGCTACGAGGTGTCGGGACCGGCAGCGCAGACCTGGCTGGAACGCGTGATGGCGAATCGCACGCCGCGCGAGGGCCGCCTGCTGCTGGCACCGATGCTGAATCCCCGCGGCCGGCTGATCGGTGACTTCACCGTAGCCCGCGTGGCGTCGGAACGTTTCCTGGTGTTCGGCTCCGGCATCGCGGAGGAGCACCATCTGCGCTGGTTCGAATCGCACCTGCCGGCATCCGGCGTGAGACTGCGCAGCCTGCGTAACGAGCTCGCAGGGCTTTCCGTCGCAGGACCCAACGCTCGCGAGATCCTCTCGCGGCTGACCGACGAGGATGTGTCCAACGACGCGTTCGCATTCCTTCGCATTCGCGCGATGGAGGTCGGCGGAGTTCCGTGCACGGTTGGACGCATCAGCTTCACGGGCGACCTGGGATACGAGATCTGGTGTGCGCCGGACTATCTGCTGACGCTCCACGAGGCACTGCTGGATGCAGGTCAGGACCTGGCGCTGCATCCCTTCGGCAGCCGCGCCCTGCACGCGCTGCGCCTGGAGAAGTCCTTCGGCGCCTTCCGCCGCGAGTACACGCCGGACTACTCACCCGCGGATGCCGGCCTGCTGCGGTTCGTGGATCTGGAGAAGGACGACTTCATCGGGCGCGACGCGGTGCTGGCCGAGATGGATCGCGGACGACGTCTCGGCCTGATCACCCTCACCGTGGCCGCCGACGACGCGGACGCGCACGGCAACGAGCCGATCTACCACGACGGCCGCATCGTCGGATGCGTCACGTCCGGCGGCTACGCATACTGCGCGAGCACCAGCGTCGCGATGGGCTACGTGGCCGCCGCGCTCGCGACGGAGGACGTGTTCGAGGTGGAGATCCTGGGCCAGCGGCGAGCGGCGCGGCGCGTGCCGCGGCCGCTGTTCGATCCGAACGGAGATCGCATGAGGAGTTGAGCGGACGACGCGGCCAGCCGGAATGCCGCGACGGAAAGCCGCCGTCGGCCAGCCTGCGTCCGGCGCACGGACGTGGCGGCATCGTTCTGGCTCGTGCGCGATCGAGGACCGCCAGACGACAGACCGCGTTGCGCGCGCAGCGTGTGCAGCAAGATTGGAAAGCGACGGATTGCCTGCTCAGGAGACCGTCAGTGACCGGGCAGCCGCTTGCGGCGCTCCACGAGGGCCGGGCGAACGGAGGCGGGCGCGAACCGGAGCGCACGCGAGAGGTGCAGCCTAGCGATCGACGGCTCGCCCGCCGCCGCGAGGAGCCGGGCCGCCTCGTCGTGCAGGATCCAGTTGCCGCGCCGAGGACCCGGGCCGGGGCGCGACAGGATGAGCCGTGACATCGTGAGCGCCACGGCGTGTCGATCCTGCCCGGGACAATCGGTGGTGGTGACGACCTCCCGGTACCATCGCAGGGCCCCCACGGTGTAGGGGTCGTCGCCGACGCCGGACAGGGCCGCGGCCGTAGCCAGCGCGGCGGGGGGCGGCGATACCCCGGCAAGGCAATGGCCTGTCAACGCGTGCAGCGCGAGGCCGCCGCGAACCCGCTCGCCGCCGATGCGCCCGACCCGGGCGAGGGCCTCCAGCCCCTCCTCCAGGCGGCGCGACCGGAAGGCCAGCACGGCGACACCGGTCTGCGCGCGCACCGAGTCGGGGTGACGGCGCGCATTCGCCTCCACGATGGACGCCCAGGAGGTCCAGTCCACGACCCGCGCGGCGGTGACGGCCGCGTAGCCGGCGAGGACCAGGACGGCGGTCCCCGCAATCAGGCCCGTGCGAGGAAGGCGCCGGGAGGCCGCTCCCGCGAGCACCGCAACTGCGAGGGCGAGTCCGACGGACGGCAGATAGCTGCGGTGCTCGAAGTAGATCTCCAGCGCGAACGGTCCGGCCTCCAGCGCGCTGGCCGCGAGGAAGAACACGGGACCGTAGAGCACCAGGCCTGCCAGGGTGCCGCGCAATCGCCACGCGAGCACAGGCACCGCGGCCCACCCGGCCAGGGCCACCGCGGTGGAGGGAGGGTCGAACAGCGAGTGCGAGACCCGGAAGCCGTCGTGGAACAGACCCAGCGCAGTGCCGCCGGGAAGCTGCAGGACGTTCAGCGCCTGGTGGAACAACGCTCGCGGCTGGCTCAGCAGGCGCTCGGTGAGCGTGAAGTCGCGCACCGCGTAGCCGTCCAGGATCCACCCCGGATCGAGCCATGCGCGCAGCGCCGCCAGCACCAGCGGGGTCGCGACGACGAACGCGAGCACACGCGCGGGCAGCGTGGACCGCGGACCGCCCCGGGGGCTGATGATCAGCCATTCCGTCACGAGCAGCAGCAGCACCAGCAGGACGCCGTTCTGCTTGGACAGCGCCGCGAGCGGCCAGCATGCCGCAAGCGCGAGCCCCATCAGGGCGAGTGCGAGACGCGGGCGCCTGGCTTGCAGCAGCCGGCCCTGGCACCAGGCCAGCATTCCGAGCAGCGTGAATGCGCACGCGAGACCGGCCATACGCTGGATCACGTACAGCACACTGCTCACCTGCACCGGCGTGAGCAGCCAGAACGCCGCCGCCAGCGCGGCGCACCACCCGATAGCCCCCCGCGGGAGATGCGTCGAGAAGCGCAGCAGGGTGCCCGCCAGCAGGTAGACGAGCACGCCGTTCAGAACGTGCAGCGCCAGGTTCGTGAGCTTCAGCGACCAGATGTCGTCGCCGGTCAACCGCCAGTTGAGCAGGAACGACAGGAACGACACGGGCCGCGAATCGAGGAGCGAGCCCTTCTCCGCGAGCACGTTGGCGAGGGACAGTGCACCCTGCGCCTCGAGCCGGCGAAGCACGTCGAGGTTCGCAACGTCGTCGAGGACCAGCGGCCCGTTGAGGCCGGGCCAGTAGACGAGAACGGTGACGCCGACGGCGACCGCGAGCCCGGCCAGCGGCGACACACCGGACTTCAACGGAGGAGTTCCCAGGAGCGGCGACAGGCGAACGCGAATGCCGTCACCGGACGCCGCCTGGCGCGTGACCGCGGCGCTGCAGCGCGCACGAAACAAAAAAGCCCCCGGTCTCGTATCGAGACCGGGGGCTCACGATAAATGCCTGGCAGTGACCTACTTTCGCATGGGGAGGCCCCAAACTATCATCGGCGCTGAGCGTTTTCACTTCCGAGTTCGGGATGGGGTCGGGTGGTTCCCGCTCGCTATTGCCGCCAGGCAAACTGGTGGAAGAAACCGGACGACCGCGTTCGATCATCCCGCCTCTTCTCGTTCGGGAAAGTTGTAAGGGCGCTTCAGTCGGGCTGTCGCTCGCACCCGTCGCAGCTTCGAAGCTGCTTGGGTGTTATATGGTCAAGCCGCACGGTCAATTAGTACTGGTTAGCTGCACGCATTACTGCGCTTCCACACCCAGCCTATCAACGTCGTAGTCT
>CBDUCN010000248.1:0-8052 GCA_965365655.1 uncultured Gammaproteobacteria bacterium
CGCCGCGGCGCGGTGCCGGAGATCTCCCGGGTGAGCGCCGCGCCGCCGGACATCAGGGCTCGTCGATGTAGCGCGGCGTGCCGACGGCGTAGCCCTGGGCGTAGTCCACGCCCACCTCGCGCAGCACGGTCAGGAGCTCGTGGCGCTCCACGCCCTCCGCGATGGTGCGCTTGTCCATCAGGCGCGCGACCTCGTTGATGGAGCGCACCATCGCGAGATCGATGGGGTCGTCGAGGATGTCGCGCACGAACTGCGCGTCGATCTTGATGTAGTCCACCGGCAGCGCGCGCAGGTAGCCGAAGCTGGACAGCCCCTTGCCGAAGTCGTCCAGCGCGAAGCGCACGCCCGCGGTCTTCAGGTTCTCCATGAACCGCCGCGCGGTGTCCAGGTTCGCGATCGCGGCGGTCTCCGTGATCTCGAGGCACAGCCGGGCGGGATCGACGCCGTGGCTGTCGCACTGGCTGCGGATGTAGTGCGCGAAGTCGTCCTCGCCCAGCGACTGCGCCGACAGGTTGATGCCGCACAGCGCGGGGCGCCCGTGGCCGTCGCGGTCGTCGGCGAGCCAGGCGAGCGCCGCGCGCAGCACCCAGCGGTCGATGCGGGCGGCGAGGTTGTAGCGCTCCGCCGCCGGCAGGAACGCGCCGGGCATCACCTCGTTGCCGTCGTCGTCCAGCATCACCAGCAGCAGCTCGCAGTGGTGGGCGCCCGCGCGGCGTGGCGACAGCGGCACCACCGGCTGGGCGCGCAGCCGGAAGCGGTTCGCCGACAGCGCCGCGGAGATGTGGCTCACCCAGTTCATCTCGCCGCGCCGGCGGCTGAGCACGGCGTCGTCGTCGGAGTACACCTGGATGCGGTTGCGCCCATGGTCCTTGGCCACGTAGCACGCGCTGTCCGCGGCCGCGAGCAGCGCCGCCACGCCGCCGAACTCCGGCGTGATGGGCACCAGGCCGATGCTCGCACCCACCTGGAAGTGCCGGTCCTCCCACGTGAACACGAAGTCCGATATGGCCTGGTGGATCGCGCTCGCGACCCGCGTCGCCTGCGCGAGCGAGCAGTGCTCGATCAGCACCCCGAACTCGTCGCCGCCGAGGCGCGCCACCGTGTCGCGCTGGCGGACCCGGAACGTGACCGTCTCCGCGAGGCGCTCGAGCAGCGCGTCGCCGGCGACGTGACCGCAGGTGTCGTTCACCACCTTGAACTGATCCAGGTCCAGGTAGCACAGCGCATGTGCCGTGCCCTCCTCGCGTGCGGCGTCGAGCAGGCGTTGCAGCCGGCGCTCGAACTCGCTGCGGTTGACGAGGCCGGTGAGGGGGTCGTGAGTGGCCTGGTACGCGAGCCGCGCCGCGAGGTCGTGGCTCTCGGTGATGTCGCGCGTGATCCCGCGGTAGCCGGTGAAGTTCCCGAGTGCGTCGTGCATGGGGGTCATGCGCACGAACACGCGGTACCGGCTGCCGTCCGGGCGCGTGCGCGTGTACTCGATGGCGCTCGGGCGTCGCGCCTGGATGTCCGCACGGTGCGCCGCCAGCGCGTCGGCGCTGTCGCACTCGCTGTCGAAGACCTCGTCCTGCTGGCGGCCCGTCATGTCCTCCGGGCCGAGGCCGGTGAGCTCGCGGCAGCGCTCCGACACGTAGGTGATCCGCATGTCCGCGTCGACCTCCCACAGGTAGTCCGCCGCGAGCTCCGCGAAGTCGCGGAAGCGCGCCTCGCTGTGCGTGAGGTCGGCCAGCGCCTTCTCCCGCGCCGACACGTCGCGCACCATGCACACCACGGCGTCGCGGCCGCTCAGGCTCACCCGGCGCGCCGAGATCTCCACCGGCAGGCTGCGCCCGGCGCCGTCGCGATGGGTCTCGCGGCGCCGCGAGACGGCGCCGCGGCTCAGCGTCTCGTCGAGAAAGCGCGGCGCGGTCTCGGGCTCGTCGAACAGGCCGGCCAGCGGGCGCTCGAGAAGGTCGCGGGTGTCCAGGCCGTACAGCCCCGACGCGGTGCCGTTGGCGTCCACGATGCAGCCGCTCGCGGCGTCGACCACCAGCACCGCGTCGTGGTCCGCCTCCACGATCGTGCGGTACTTGTGCTCGCTCTCGCGCAGGCTCTCCTGCATGCGCACCCGCTCGGTGACGTCGGTGGCGCAGCCCGACCAGCCGCGCAGCCGGCCTTCCGGGTCGAGGATCGGCTGCGCGCTGACCGCGACGTGCAGCTCGCGCCCGTCGGCGTGGATTCGATGCAGCACGAGGTCGCGGAACGGCTCCGCGCGCTCCAGCGCCGCGAGGTACTCGCGCCAGGACTGCGGCGACATGCCGGGCGGGGGCGTGTCGCGCAGACGGTGACCCACGATGCCGTCGGCAGGACGGCCGGCGAGCACGTCGAAGCTGTCGGAGACCCAGCGCACCACGAGATCCTCGTCCAGCTCGAAGAAGTAGTCCGAGGCCGCACGCGCGCACGCGCGCATGCGGTCCTGCGCGTGGCGCAGCGCCTCCACCGCGCGCCGCAGATCGGTGACGTCCTGCACCGATCCCGACAGCGACACCGGGCGCCCGTCCTGTGCGCGCGTGATCAGGGCGCGCACCCGCAGGTGGCGGTACTCGCCGCTCGCGTGGCGCAGCCGCACCTCGGCATCGAGGGGGGCGCCGCTCATCAGGTCGCGCTGGCGCTGCGCGAGGAAGGCCGCGCGGTCGTCGGGGTGGATGCGTTGCACCAGCTCCGAGTAGCGCGCCGGGATCTCACCGGGGCGGTAACCCAGCATCTCGTACAGCCGTGGCGACCACCAGGACTCGTCGCGGCCCACGTCGGGCCGATGCCAGAAACCGTCGCTGGAGCCCTGGGCCGCGAGCGCCCAGCGCTCGAGCTCGCCGCTGGCCGTGGTCTGCGCGGCGGGGTGCAGGCGCGCGGCCACCAGCACCAGCAGCGAGCGCCGCGGCGGGTCGAGCGCGCTCAGGCGAAGCTGCAGGTCCACGGACGCGTGTCCCGGCGGTTCGATCCGCGCGGTCCAGGTGGTGCTGGCGCCGGTCGTGCGCAGATCGCCGGGGCAGCCCGGCACCAGCACCTTCAGATTGCAGCCCGCCGGCGGGCCGTCGTCGAGGCCGAACAGCGCCCGCGCGGCAGGGTTCGCGTGCACCACGGTGCCGCACGGCTTCGCGAGCAGCATGGCCTCGGCCGCGAGATCGGCCATCGCGCGCGCGATCGCCAGCGGCGCCGTGCCTTCCGGCACCAGCGGCCTGATGCTCGCGGAGGCGTCCCCCGCTGGCGCGCGGCCGTCGCTCACGGGCCGGTCCTCACCTTCAGCGTTGCGGTGATTTCGAAGTCTAGGCCCTGACAGGCCGCGGCAACATGCGTTCCGTCAACGGCCCGACGCATCCGCGCCGGGCGATGCTCAGCCTCGGGCGAGCTTGCGCACCGGCGGCGAGCACGCAATCCGGCCCTCCGCGCTGTAGGCCTCGTGGTTCTTCTCGATGTCCGACAGCTTGTAGAGGTAGTTGACCATGATGCCGGCGGACTGCTCGATCCCCTTGCGGGACAGGTCCGCGGCCCAGTTCAGGCGCTCCACGCGGGCGCCGTTGGAGAGGTGGAAGTGCGCGACCCGGTCGTGGGACTGATCGCCGCGGCGCGCCTCCAGCAGGTAGCGCGCGGCCATGCGCATCAGCAGCGGCTCGAGCGCCTTGCCGAGCGCCTCGTCGCGGGTGGCGTCGCGGCGGTTGAGCAGGTGTGCGAAGGCCTCGGGCATGTTCGACTGCCCGCTCAGCTCCAGCAGCGAGGCGCGCTCGGCGTGCTCCAGACCGTGCTCGTCGCCTTCGAGCACGCCGTCCAGCCAGCGGCGGAATCCGGGAATCGGCGACAGGGTGGAGAAGGTCTTGAGATTCGGCAGCTCCCTCGCGAGATCGCTGACCACCCGCTTGATCAGGAAGTTGCCGAAGCTCACCCCCGCCAGCCCGCGCTGACAGTTCGAGATCGAGTAGAAGATCGCGGTGTCGGCGCGCTCCGGGTCCACCACCGGCGCCTGCTCGTCGAGCAGCTCCTGGACGTTGTCGGCGATGCCGTTCACGAGCGCGATCTCGACGAAGATCAGCGGCTCGTCCGGCATGTGGGGGTGGAAGTACGCGTAGCAGCGCCGGTCGTCGCCGAGGCGGTTCTTGAGGTCGTGCCAGGAGCGGATCGCGTGCACCGCCTCGTAGGCGATCAGCTTCTCGAGCAGCGCGGCGGAGGTGTCCCACGTGATGCGCCGCAGCTCCAGGAAGCCGATGTCGAACCAGGACGCGAGCAGGCGATGCACGTCCCGGTCCAGGGCCGCCAGCTCGGGATCCCCGCGCGCGAGGGGGATCAGCTCGGCGCGCAGGTCGACGAGGAACTTGATGCCGGCCTCGAGGCCGTTGAACTGCGCCAGCAGGTGCACCCGCGGGGCGTCGAGGAGCTCGCGCAGCCTGTCCTCCGCGCGCCGCCGCGCCTCGTCGTCGGAGGCCTCGTGGCGCGCGCGGATGGCCGTCTCGACGGCGTCGCCGTCGACGTCGTAGTCGTGGGCGAGGATCTTGAGAAAGCGATGCCGCCCCGCCGGGCTCAGCACCAGGTAGGTCTCGCCCAGCTCCGCGGCGCGGGCGCGCGCCGACACCTCGCCGCCGCGCCCCTCGAGGCAGGCGTCGATCTGGTCGCGAACGCGTGCCGCGTCGTCGTCGGACAGGTCGCGGGAGACCGCGTCCTTGAGCGCCGCCGGTCCGCCCAGCGGCCACGCGAGACGCACCCGGCGCAGCGCGCGGCCCCACAGGCCCTCGGAGGGCGCGCCGGCCGGCTCGGCGGTCTGGCTCATCGGCGACGTGCGGGCGGGACGCGTCAGCGGTGGCGCCACTCGGGCGCGCGCTTCGCGACGAAGGCTTCCATGCCTTCGCGGCGGTCGTCCAGGGCGAAGGTCGAGAAGAACATGCGGCGCTCGAAGCGCAGGCCCTCGGCCAGGGTGGTCTCGTACGCGCGGTTCACGCATTCCTTGGCCATGCGCACGACCGGCCGCGAGAAGCCGGCGATCGTGTGCGCGGCCTTCATCGCCTCGTCGAGCAGCGCGTCGGCGGGCACCACGCGGCTCACGAGGCCGGCGCGCTCGGCCTCCTCGGCGTCCATCATGCGCCCGGTGAGGCACATGTCCATCGCCCGCGCCTTGCCGACGAAGCGGGCCAGGCGCTGGGTGCCCCCGAGGCCCGGGAACGTGCCGATCTTGATCTCCGGCTGGCCGAAGCGGGCGCTGTCGGCGGCGATCAGCAGGTCGCACATCATCGCGAGCTCGCAGCCGCCGCCGAGCGCGTAGCCGGCCACCGCCGCGATCAGCGGCGTGCGCGTCTCGCCGATGCGGTCCCAGCCGTCGAAGTGCCCGCCCAGGTACGCGTCCATGAAGTCCTTGTCCTGCATCTCCTTGATGTCGGCGCCGGCGGCGAAGGCTTTATCGCTGCCGGTGAGCACGATGGCGCCCACCGTCTCGTCGTCGTCCAGGGCGGCCACCGCGGCGGTGAGCTCCTCCTTGAGCCGCACGTTGAGCGCGTTCAGGGCCTGCGGCCGGTTCAGCCGCACCAGCGCCACCGCGCCGTCGCGCTCCACGATGATGGTCTCGTAATCCATGATCCGTCTCCGTCCCGAATGCAGTCCGAGTGATCTCGATCAACGTGATCTCGATCAAGTGGCGGCCCGAACGCCGTGCGCTACCATGAGCCGCCGCAAAGGGTGCCGACGAACGTCGGGACTCGCAAGCAGCCGGGGCCTGGGGGGTTTGCTGCGGTGCAGCACGCGTGCCAGAATCCGGCGACGGCACGACAAGATCAACCAGAGCGGCATGCAGGGGGGACTGTCATGAGCAAGCGGTACGCCGAGGTCTACGAGCGCTCCATCTCCGACCCGGACGGGTTCTGGGGCGAAGCGGCCGAGGACATCGTCTGGACGCGGCGTTGGGACAAGGTGCTGGACGACAGCAACCCCCCCATCTACCGCTGGTTCGCCGGCGGCGAGATGAACACCTGCTACAACGCCGTCGACCGCCACGTCGAAGAGGGGCGCGGCGAGCAGCTCGCCCTCGTCTACGACAGCCCCGTCACCGACACCATCAGGAAGCTCACCTACCGCGACCTGCAGCAGGCGGTGTCCACCTTCGCCGGCCTGATGGCCGAGCAGGGCGTGGTGAAGGGCGACCGGGTGGTGATCTACATGCCGATGGTGCCCGAGGCCGCGATCGCGATGCTGGCCTGCGCGCGCCTCGGCGCGGTGCACTCGGTGGTGTTCGGCGGCTTCGCGGCCAACGAGCTCGCGGTGCGCATCGACGACGCGAAGCCGAAGGTCATCGTGTGCGCCTCCTGCGGCATCGAGCCGAGCCGGGTGGTGGCGTACAAGCCGCTGCTGGACCGGGCCATCGAGCTCGCGACGCACAAGCCCGAGCGCTGCATCGTGCTGCAGCGTCCGCAGGCGCCCGGTGAGCTGATCGAGGGCCGCGACCTGGACTGGGCGCAGGCGGTGGTGAACGCGCAGCCGGCTCCATGCGTGCCGGTGAAGGCCACCGACCCGCTCTACATCCTGTACACCTCGGGCACCACGGGGCAGCCCAAGGGCGTGGTGCGCGACAACGGTGGCCACGCCGTCGCGCTCAAGTGGACGATGAAGAACATCTACGGTGTGGAGCCGGGCGAGGTGTACTGGGCCGCGTCCGACGTCGGCTGGGTCGTCGGCCACTCCTACATCGTGTACGCGCCGTTGCTCAACGGGAACACCACCATCGTGTTCGAGGGCAAGCCGGTGGGCACGCCCGACGCAGGCACGTTCTGGCGGGTCATCGAGCAGCACGGCGTGAGCACGCTGTTCACCGCGCCCACGGCCTTCCGCGCCATCAAGAAGGAAGACCCGAAGGGCTCGCTGATCGGCAACTACGACCTGTCGAAGTTCCGCACCCTGTTCCTGGCCGGCGAGCGCACCGATCCCGACACGCTCGCGTGGGCCGAGGAGAAACTCAAGGTGCCGGTGCTCGATCACTGGTGGCAGACCGAGACCGGCTGGCAGATCTGCGGCAACTGCATCGGCATCGAGCGCCTGCCGGTGAAGCCGGGCTCCGCGACGGTGCCGTCGCCGGGCATGAACGTGCAGGTGCTGGGCGAGGACGGGCACCCCGTCGGCCCGAACACCATCGGCGCACTGGTCGTGAAGCTGCCGTTGCCGCCGGGCACCTTCCCGACGCTGTGGAACGCCGAGAAGCGCTTCCGCGAGACCTATCTCGACGAATATCCCGGCTACTACAAGACCGCGGACGCGGGATACATCGACGACGACGGCTACGTCTTCATCATGGCGCGCACCGACGACATCATCAACGTCGCCGGCCACCGCCTGTCCACCGGCGGCATGGAGGAGGTGCTGGCATCGCACCCGGACGTCGCCGAGTGCGCCGTGATCGGCGTCGAGGACCAGATGAAGGGCCAGCTTCCGCTCGGCTTCATCGTGCTCAACTCCGGGGTCGATCGCCCCGAGGCGGAGATCGTGAGCGAGGTGGTGAAGCTGGTGCGCGAGAAGATCGGGCCGGTGGCCGCGTTCAAGACCGCCACGGTGGTCAAGCGCCTGCCGAAGACGCGCTCCGGCAAGATCCTGCGCGGCACCATGCAGTCCATCGCCGACAGCAGGGAGTGGAAGATGCCCGCCACCATCGACGACCCTGCGATCCTCGACGAGATCACCGACTCGCTGAAGCAGGTGGGCTACGCGAAGGGGGGGTGAGCCGCGCGCCGGGCGCGGCTGGCGCGAGGCGGGGCGCAGCCGCCCGCGCCCGACGCCCGGGGTGGGTGAGCACGGCTGACGATCAGCGCGGGCGGGAGCCCGCAGGCAAGCGCCCGGAGGCTACTGCAATGAGCAACGACGACACGCGTGACACCGCGCCCGGCCTGGACGACTGGCGCACCCTCGCGCAGCAGGAGCTGAAAGGCCGCTCGCCGGGGGACCTGGACTGGCACACTCCCGAGGGAATCCGGGTCAAGGCGCTGTACACCGCCGAGGATCTCGCGTCGCTCGAGCACCTGGACACGCTGCCGGGGTTCGCGCCCTTCGTGCGCG
>CBDUCN010000249.1:0-7964 GCA_965365655.1 uncultured Gammaproteobacteria bacterium
ACGGCACGGATGGCTCGCCGAGAATTCGCAAGCTGTTTGCGGGACGGGACACTAGTGCGTCCCCAGCACGATCGAGCAGTGCGCCGACAGGATGCCGCCGTCGCCGTGCACGAACGCGGTGCGCGCGCCTTCGACCTGGCGCTCGCCGGCGTCGCCGCGAAGCTGCGCGACCGCCTCGACGACGTGGAACATTCCGCCCGGGGCGCCCGAGTGCCCGAAGGACAGCAAGCCGCCGTGGGTGTTGCACGGCAGCCGCCCGCCGAGATCCAGCGCTCCGTCGGCGGCGGCGCGGCCCGCCTCGCCGGGCTGGAAGAAGCCCATGGACTCGAGCTCCACCAGCAGGGTGATGGTGAAGCTGTCGTAGATCGCGGCGACGTCGATGTCGCGCGGGCCGAGCCCGGCGCGCTCGAACGCGCGCCGCGCCGAGTCCCGGCAGCCGAAGTGCGTCAGCGACGGCGCCGCGACGACGTGCTCGTGGGTATGGCCCTGGCCGCAGCCGAGCACGTGCACCGGCTCGCGGCGCAGGTCCCGCGCCGCGTCCGGCGCGCTCACGATCACCGCCGCCGCGCCGTCGGAGACCAGGCAGCAGTCGAGCAGGTGCAGCGGCGACGCGATGATGCGCGACGACAGCACGTCGTCCACCGTGATGGGCTCGCGCTTGTGCGCCTTCGGATGGCGCGCCGCGTGGCGGCGGTGCGCGACCGCGATCGCGGCGAGATCCTCCGCGGTGGTGCCGTGCTCGTGCATGTAGCGCTGCGCCACGAGCGCGTACGCGGCGTAGATCGCGAGGCCGAACGGCCGTTCGAAGGCCGGCTCGCCGAACTCCGCGAGCGCCGCCACCGCCGCGTCGCGGGACATCCCGGTGGCGCGGTTGTCGCCGGTCACGCACAGCACGTGCCGGCACTGGCCGGCCAGCACCAGCGCGGCCGCCTGCACGACCATGGTCGCGGCGCTGGCGCCGCCCGCGAGCACGCACGCGCTGAACGCGGGGGAGAGGGCGGCGTGCTCGCAGAACGCCGATGCGAGCATCGGGTGCGGCGCCGCCAGCGAGTACGTGCACAGCACGCCGTCGATGTCGTCGAGCGCGAGGCCCGCGTCGTCGGCGGCGGCGCTCGCGGCCTCGAGGTGCAGCCCCATCGCGCTGGAGCCGGGGAGCTCGCCCACCCGGGTGGTCCAGGCGCCGGTGATCGCGGCGTGGCGGCTCACGGGCGGATGCCGGGCGCCGGCCGGTCGCCCGCACGGCCTGGCCGCAGCCGGCGCTGACGCGTGTGTCGTGGAGGGCTGACCGGCGAGGCCACGGTCAGGCGGCGCGCGAGCGCACCTCGGGCTCGTCGTCGCCGCCGGTGTAGAACGCCGTGGTGCGCGACGCGACCCGCCGTTCCGCGCTCTGCCGCGGTTCAGCGTCGCGCGGATGCGGCGGCTCGACGTCGAGGTGGACGGTTCTAGCGGTCATGGTTCCGTCCCGGCGCGGGTCCCGGCGCCACTATCCCGGCCCCGGGGCCCCCGGATCAAGCGCGGTGGTGGGCCGTTGATCTGCATCAACACCCGGGGACGGCCCAGCACGCAGAATGTCTGCAACAGGAAGCTCGCAAGCCGTTGATCAGATTGCCATGGGGCGCGGCGCACGACGCGATGGAGATGGCCGCGCGCGTATCGCGTCGACTCGCCATCGGAGCGGGTCGGCGGCTTGAGGGCTCGAGACGTCCCACCAGGAGGAAGCGGCCATGTTCAAGACCATCGTTACCGCGACTGACGGCTCCGAGAGCGCGCTGCGCGCGCTGAAGATGGCGGCCGGGCTCGCGGTCGCCCACGACGCCGCGGTCGTGGTCGTGCACGTGCTCGGCGAGGGCGACGTTCCGGAGGCGCTGCGCCACATGGCGGAGGTGGAGCACCTCGTCGAGCCGGAGCACCTCACGAACACCCAGGTCGCGAACCTCGCGACGGGCATGTCGCTGTCGGTGCGCGCGGAGACCGCTGCGCACCTCGCGCGCGTGCACGACGCCGTCGGCGAGCGGTTGCTGGCCAATGCGCGCCACGAGTGCGAGGAGGCCGGCGTGAAGCGCGTGGAGACGGTGAAGGCCTCCGGCGACCCGGCCAGTGCGATCGTGCGCGTGGCCGCCGACCGCGGCGCCGACCTCGTGGTGCTGGGCTCGCGCGGGCTGTCGGACCTGAAGGGCATGCTGCTCGGCAGCGTGAGCCACAAGGTGATCCAGCTCGGCAAGAGCCCCTGCCTGACGGTGCACTGACGCGGGGGCGCGGCCGCGCGCACCGGCGCGCGATGCTGACGAGCGTGCGCATGGATCGCCGCCGCGCGGGGCTCGTGCCGCTATCCTTCGCGACCGATCCGCCGCCAGGACGTCCCGATGCCCGCCGACGAGCAGCGTTTTCCGTTCGCGATCGTGGAGGATCTGATCTGGCGCGACATGGACGCGTTCCAGCACGTCAACAACGCGGTGTACTTCCGCTACTTCGAGGACGTGCGCATGGCGTTCTTCTCGCGCGCCGGCATCGCCGCCCACATGGAGCGCACGGGCGTAGGCCCGATCCTCGCGTCCACACGCTGCGACTTCCGCGCGCCGCTCACGTTTCCCGGCCGGGTCCGCGTCGGCGCCGCGATCGTGGATCTGCGCGCGAAGCGCTTCACGATGGAGTACGCGGTGCGCGACGAGGGCAGCGGCGTGCTCGCGGCCGAGGGCGAGGCGCTGCTGGTCTACTACGACTACCGTGCCGGGCGCAGCTGCGAGATCCCGCCGCCGGTGCGCGACGCGCTGGCGCCGCTGCAGCGGCACGCCTGAGCGCGGCGCGCAGGGTCAGCGCCTGAGCGCCTGGCGCGCGATGCGCACCCCCATCCAGCAGAAGAAGCCGCCGAACACCACCCTCAGCGCCTGCGCCGGGAGCCACAGCGCGAGCGCCGTTCCGGCGCCGATGCCGAGCACCGCGGCCGGCACCAGCGCCAGCACGGCGCCGCGCTGCACGCGTCCCGCGAGCGCGTGAGCGGCGACGCCCGCCAGCGCGTTGCTGACGTTCACCGCGAGCGCGACGGGCAGCCCGGCGTGCACCGGCAAGCCGAACAGCACCGCGAGGCCCAGCACCACCAGCGCGCCGCCGCCGACGCCGAAGATCCCGGACAGCAGACCGGACGCGAGGCCCACGCCGGCGTACGCGGCGAGGCCGGGCTCCCCGGACCACAGCGGCTCCAGGTCCGCGACGCCGAGGCCCTGCAGCGTCAGGCGCAGGGACACGCAGAACACGAGCACCGCGAACAGCAGCAGCATCCGCCGCACGCTCAGCCGCGCGAGGACCTGCGCCCCGGCGAGCGCGCCGGCGATCCCGGCCGCGACCACCGCCGCGAACGCGGCGCCGCCCAGCGCGAAGCCGGTCAGCGACGCGTGCAGCGCGAACGCGATGCTCGACAGCACCACCACCGCCGCCAGCGAGCTCGCCACCGCCTGCTGCGGCGTCGCGCCGCGTGCGATCAGCGCGGGCACGATGACGATGCCGCCGCCGATGCCGATGAGGCCGTTCAGCACGCCCGCGACGAAGCCGGTGCCGGCGTCGGCGGCGCGGGTGGCGGGGGCGATGGGCATCTGAGGGCGCCTGGGTGTGGGATGACGCTGGCGCCGGCCGCCGCGCCGGCGTGATTGTAGGGGTGTTGCGGGCCGCGGCGGTGGGCCGTGTGCCCGGCCGCAGCCGGCGCCGGCGTCGCGCGCGGCGGCCGTGGTCACCGGGCGCCGCTCGCGGGCGGCTCGCGCCGCGCGTGCCGGCCGGGGTGGCTACAGTCCCGGTCGACGCGGCGTCGCGTCCCGTCATCCCGTGACGCCCCCCGACGGAGCCGGCCCATGACCACCCGTGACCCGACGCCCCGGCCGATGCGCCCGCGTGACCCGGCCGCGGGCCGTGCGCCGTGAGCGCCCCGCCGCGTGAGCGCGGCGGCGTCACGCTGCGCCCGGTGACCGGTGCGGACGTCGAGCCGTGGCTGGGCGAGCTGGCGCGCCTGCGCATCCGGGTGTTCCGCGACTGGCCGTACCTGTACGACGGTGACGCGGCCTACGAGGAGCGCTACCTGCGCACCTACGCCGACGCGTCGGACGGCGTGCTGGTGCTGGCCCTGGACGGCGCCACGGTGGTGGGCGCGGCCACCGCGCTGCCGCTGGTCCACGAGACGGAGAACGTGATCGCGCCGCTGCGTGCCGCGGGGTACGCGCCGGAGCAGGTGTTCTACTTCGGCGAGTCGGTGCTGCTGCCTCGGTATCGCGGGCGCGGCGTCGGCGTCGCGTTCTTCGAGCACCGCGAGGCGTGGGCGCGGCGCGGCGGGCGGTTCACCCACGCCTGCTTCTGCGCGGTGCTGCGCCCCGACGACCACCCGCGCCGGCCGCCGCAGCACGTGCCGCTGGACGCGTTCTGGCGCCGCCGCGGCTACGCCCCGCTGCCCGGAGCGGTGGCGACGTTCTCGTGGAAGGACCTCGGCGAGGACGCCGAGAGCGAGAAGCCGCTCGCGTTCTGGGTCAAGGCGCTGTGAACGGGCGTCGCAGGCTTCGCCGCCGAACGCCTTCACCCGGGCGCCCGGGCGCGGGGCCTGCGGGCGACGCCGCGCGCGCGGCTCAGCCGTCGGCCGCGCCGTTCGCCGCGTCGAGGAACTCCAGCAGCAGCGCGTGCACCGCGTCGGGCTGCTCCTGCTGCACCCAGTGGCCGGCGCCGTCGACCAGATGGCAGCCGAGCAGGCGGGTGCACACCTGCGTGCGCATGCGCTCGATGGCGCCGGGGATCTGGTACGTGCCCCAGTCGCTCGCGCCGGAGATGAAGCAGCTCGGCACGTCGATGGTGCGCCCGGCGAACAGCCTGAGATCCTGCGCGTCGGCGCCGCTGGTGCCGCAGCGGTACCACTGCAGGCCGCCCTGGAAGCCGGTGCGCGCGTACTCCTCGCTGTAGACGCGGAGATCGTCGTCCGGCAGCCAGCGGCAGCCGGCGATCGCGTCCGCTGACGGCATGTGCGGCGCGACCGTCTCGGCCATGTCCTGGTCGAGGTCCATCACGTAGTAGGTCGGCAGCTTCGCGAGCTCACCGGCGGTCCAGCCCGCGAGCGGGTACGGGCGGTTGTCCGGCCAGTCGGCGCTCTTCACGTGGAAGTACGCGCGCAGGAAGTCGTGCACGCCCTGCGGCGGGTGGTGCATGTGCGCGTTCGCGTCGCGGGTCGAGTAGTACCACTGGTAGTGCTTGCGCGGGCGCGCGAGCGCGGCGAGCGCGGCGTGCACGTCGGGCGCCGGCGGTGCGTGCGGGTCCGGGAAGTCCGGGGCGCCGGAGAACGGCGCGCTCATCACGGCCACGGCGCGGAACACGTCCGGGCGCGTGAGCGCCGCCACCGGCGCGACCCGCGCGCCCATGTCGTGGCCGACCACCGCGTGCACGTGGTCGCGCCCGAGCGCGCGCAGCAGCCCGAGCATGTCGCGCACCGCGTTGAGCAGGGTGAACGACGCGACGTCGCCGTCATAGTCCGGGTCCCAGCCGGTGGTGCGGCCGAAGCCGCGCATGTCCGGCGCGACCGCGTGGTAGCCCGCATCGGCCAGCGCCGGCAGCGCGTGGCGCCAGCTCCACGCGACCTCGGGGAATCCGTGCAGCAGCAGCACCATCGGCCGCCCGGCGGGCTCGAAGCCCGACTCCAGCACGTGCATGACCAGACCGTTGCGGTTGTCCACCATGCGCGAGCGCACGCCGCGAGGCAGCGTCAAGCGGCCGTAGCCCGTCGCGTCACTCACTCCCGTCGGCCCCGCGTCGCGTGCGACGTCGCGCCGTCACGCGACCCGCGCGCGATCCGACGCGAGCCATTGCGGCGCGTCGCCGCCGAGCACCGGCGTCGGGCGCTGCCAGCGCGGCGCGGTCTCCGACAGGCGCAGCACCGGCGCGAGGTGACGGATCGGGCCGTGGGCGGTCTCGGTCTCGACGCGCAGGCGATCGAGCTCCTGCTCGGAGAGGTCTACGCCGTCGCCGGGGTATGCGGCCTTGCCGTGACGGTAGATGAACAGCGCCGACTGGCACAGCGACACCTGCACGTGCCAGCTCCCGCCCTCGCGGGCGCGCCGCGCGAGCGCGAGCAGCGCGCCGTACGCGCCGAGATAGCCGGTGGTGTAGTCGCAGGCCGCGGCGGGCAGCAGCCGCGGGCGATCCTCGCCGCCCTCGTCGCAGATCCCGCTCACCGTCTGCGCGATCTGCTCCCAGCCGGCGCGGTCGCGGAACGGTCCGTCGGGTCCGTAGCAGGTGATGGACACGTACACGATGCCGGGGCGAAGCGCCGCGAGGTCCTGCGGCGCGAAGCCGTGCCTTTGCATCACGCCCGGGCGGTAGCCCTGCGAGAACACGTCGGCGCCGCGCGCGAGCTCGCGAAGGCGCGCCGCGTCGTCGGCCTTCGTCAGGTCGAGGAAGCAGCTGCGCTTGCCGTGGCTGGTGTCCAGCACGTGCTCGGGCACCTGCGGCAGGTGCGGCGCGGTGACCATCAGCACGTCGGCGCCGTGCTCGGCGAGCGTGCGCGCGGCGATCGGGCCGGCGAGGATGCGCGTCAGGTCCAGCGCGCGGATGCCGGCGAGCGGTGCGCCGCCGGCGGGGAAGGGCTCCGGGTCCGCGTCGCCGATGCGCGTGATCTGCACCAGCGGCAGCGCGTCCACCGCGCGCCCGTGGGGGTGCGCGAGCCACTCGTCGTGGGCGCGCACCATCGCGCCGCAGCCGCGCGCCTCGGCGATGGCCTCCTCGAGGTCCGGCGCGTTCCACCGCGCGACGGCCTTGCCCACCGCGTCCGGCGACGGATCCTTGCCGAGGCCCAGCACGCCGCACACCCGCGCCTGCAGGTTCGGCAGGTTGAAGTGCGGCAGGAACCAGCGCCCGTCCTTCGTCGGCCAGGGCTGGGTGATGGTCTGCATGTGGCGCATCGACGCGCTCTCGGGCACCGAGAAGCCGCCGTCGGCGCCGCGCGTCTGCAGGTAGTGGGTGCTGCGCAGCGTCGCCGCCGCGTCGCGCACGTCGATGGCCGCCTGCTGCCGGCGCCCGGTCTTCTGCTCCCAGACGTCGGACACCGCGACGCCGACCCCGGCCAGCACGTCGGCCACGGCCTCGCCGATGCGGAAGCGCGTCGAGAACACCGGATCGGCCCCGGTGATCGCGACCTCGCCGTCGCCGGGCACGCCGCGCCCGCGCAGTTCCAGCAGTTGCTGCAAGCCTGGTGTCATCGGATGCCCTCCCGCTCGCCGGACGCCGGTCCGGCCCTCGGTCGCCGCAACGCGACCTTCGCCGACCCACGAAGCGTTCACATTACAGCAGCCGCGCGCGGCAGCCGTGCCGGTCGGTGCGGCCGCGAGGCCGACGCGCGCGCCGGGCGTCGGGGAATCGCCCCGCGGGCCGGCGGCGCTGCCGGCCCGCGGGGCGTGCGCGTCAGCGCAGCGTGCCGCGGATCTCGCCGGCGCGCGAGTCACCGGCGACGCCGGTCGGGGTGTCCGGGTTCAGGTCGTCGGTGTGCACCACGACGGTGGCGCGACCCTCCCGGATTGCCGCGATCAGCCCTTGCACCGTGCCGGCGGTCGGGTCGGCGGCGTCCCAGACCGCGAGCTGGCCGTTGGTGATGATGAAGCCCTCGGCGAGGCGGCCGTTGACCGTCTCGGTCACGATCGTCGTGCCCGGAGGAGGGCCGCCCGTGAACCAGAACGCGACCGGGCCCGCCGGGTCCGTGTTCTCGACCGGTTCCGGCGAGACGTGGATGTGCGCCATCAGCAGGTTGTCGATGCCGGCGACCTTGACCCGGAACTCGACCGCAGTGTTCTCGTCGATGATCTCGACCTGTGCCTGCCCGGTCGCATTCGTCGCGACCATCGCGCCGCCCGCGTTGAAGGGCTCGAGGCGCGCCTTGAAGCGATCCGGCTTCGCCGCGTGGGCGGCGCCGGCGGCCACCACGAGGCCGAGGGTGACGGCGACAAGTGTTCTGT
>CBDUCN010000250.1:0-7949 GCA_965365655.1 uncultured Gammaproteobacteria bacterium
TGCCGGCGGACGACGACCCGGCGCACTGGGGCGCGGACCGGCTGCTCGCGCACCCACGGGAGCTGCTCGCGTGGCTGGACCTCGCCTGAGACCCGCGTGGACGGCCTCGACTACTGCCGCGAGCGGGCCGCCGCCGAGGGCAGCGCCGGCTACTACGCGGTGCTGTTCTTCGACCCCGGGCCGCGCGCCGGCCTGATCGCGCTGCACGCGCTGGAGCGCGAGCTGCGCGATGCGGTCGAGGCGTGCTCCGAGCTCACCGTGGCCGAGCACAAGCTCGGCTTCTGGCGCGAGGAGCTGGGCCGGCTGCTCGACGGCGCGCCGCGCCACCCGGTGACCCACGCGCTGGCGCGGCACGCGCCGGGCGCGATCGACCGCGATCTCGCGGCGCGGCTGCTCGAAGGCGCGCGGCTCAGGTGCCGGCAGGCCCAGGTGCGGTCGGCGCAGGAGCTCGAGCAGGACTGCGCGCGCACCGCCGGCACGCTGGCGCAGGCCGCGGCGCGCCTGCTCGCGCCGCGCGACCCCGGCGCCGCACGGGCCGCCGCGGACGCCGCGGCGGCCGCCGAGCGCGCGCGCCTGCTGTGCCTGCCGCGCCGCGCCGGCCTTCCGCCGCACACCGGCGTGCCCCAGGACCTGCTGGCCGACGCCGGCGCACGGCCCGCGGACGTCGATCGGGGCGGCGATGACGCGACGCTCGCACGCCTTCGCCGCACGCTGCTCGACGGCGCGCGCGAGAGCCTGCTGCGCACCCGCCGCTCGCTGCCGCAGCGGCGCGGCTACGCCGCGACCCGCGTCGCGATCGCGCTCGCCGAGCTGGCCGCGCTGGAGCGCGGCGGCTACGTCGCGCACGGCCGCGCGCGGGCGGCGCTGCCCGTCGCGCTGCTGTGGCACGCGTGGCGGCACCGGCCGTGACCGGAAGGGCCCGACCGCGGGGCAGCCGCGGATAGACGACCGGACGGCCGCGGACGCGACCGTGCCCGGCCGGGCGCCGACGATCTACCATCCCTGACCCGCTCCTCCCCGGATCCGCCCATGCCCGTCTCCGAACCGTCGATCCGCAGCGCCGCCGTCCTCGGCGCCGGCACCATGGGCGCGGGAATCGCGAGCCACCTCACGAACGCGGGCGTGCCGGTGGTGCTGCTCGACGTCGTGCCGCCCGGCGCCGACGACCGCGACGCGCTCGCGCGCAACGCGGTCGAGCGCATGCTTCGCGCGTCGCCGCCGGCCTTCACCGACCGCGGCAACGCGAGCCTGATCACCGTCGGCAACGTCGAGGACCACCTGCACCTGCTCGCCGACGTGGACTGGATCGCCGAGGCGGTGGTGGAACGCCTGGAGGTCAAGCGCGCGCTGTACCGGCGCGTGGAGGACGTGCGCCGGCCCGGAAGCTTCGTGTCCTCCAACACCTCGACGCTGCCGCTGTCGCTGCTGGTGGACGGTCAGCCGGAATCGTTCCGGCGCGACTTCTGCATCACCCACTTCTTCAACCCGGTGCGCTACATGCGCCTGCTCGAGCTGGTCGCGGGGCCGGACACGCGGCCCGACGTGATCGACACCCTGGCGCGCTTCTGCGACGTCGCGCTCGGCAAGGGCGTCGTGCACTGCCGCGACACGCCGGGCTTCCTCGGCAACCGGGTCGGCGTGTTCGCGCTGCAGGCAGGGCTGGTGGAGGCCGAGGCCGCGGGCCTCACGGTGGAGGAGGCGGACGCGCTGATGGGCCGCCCGATGGGGATCCCGAAGACCGGCCTGTTCGGCCTCTACGATCTGATCGGCCTCGACCTGATGCAGGACGTGGTGACCAGCCTGAAGCTGCCGCTGCCCGCGAGCGACGCGTTCTACGAGGTCGCCCCGGGCATCGCCGCGGTGCAGGACCTGGTCTCGCGCGGGCACACCGGCAACAAGGGCGGCGCCGGCTTCTACCGCGTCCGCGAGGTCGACGGCGTGCCGCGCCGCGAGGCGCTGGACCTCGCGAGCGGCGAGTACCGGCCCGTGACGCGGCCGCAGCCGGACGCGGCGGTGGCGGCCGAGTCCGGCGGACTGCGCGCGCTGGTGGAGCACCCGGACGCGGGCGGGCGCTTCGCGTGGCGGGTGCTGGCCCGCACCCTGTCCTACGCCGCGTCCCTGATCCCGGAGGTGGCCGACGGGCCGCTGCCGGTGGACGAGGCGATGAAGCTCGGCTACAGCTGGGGCGAGGGCCCGTTCGAGATGCTGGACACGCTGGGGCCCGGGTGGTTCCGCGATCGCCTGCGCGCCGAGGGCATGCCGGTGCCGCCGGCGCTGGACGCGCTGCTCGAGCGCGACGCCGGCGCGACGTTCTACCGCGCGCACGACGCGCGGGTGCAGCAGTTCAGCCCCGGCCACGGCTACGTGGACCTGGAGCGCGCACCCGGGGTGGTGCGGCTGCAGGACCTGAAGCGCACCCGCCGGCGGCTGCTGGGCAACGACGCGGCGAGCCTGTGGGACGTCGGCGACGGGGTCGCGTGCGTGGAGTTCCACAGCAAGGCCAACGCGCTGTCGCCCGCGTCGATGGAGATCCTCGCGGCGTCGGTGGAGCGCGCCGGCGCCGGCCACGCCGCGCTGCTGGTGTACAACGAGGCGCCGCACTTCTCGGTGGGCTTCAACCTGGAGTTCGTGCGCGAGTGCATGCGCACCCGCGCGTGGAGCGCGCTCGACGAGGGTCTGCGCGACTTCCAGGACGCGTGCCGCGCGTGCGCGCGTGCCCCGATCCCCGTGGTGGGCGCGCCGTCGGGCCTCGGGCTGGGCGGCGGCTTCGAGGTGCTGGTGCACTGCGACGCGCTGCAGACGCACAGCAACGTGACGCTGGGACTGGTGGAGACCCTGGTGGGCCTGGTGCCCTCGGGCGGCGGCTGCAAGGCGCTGCTCGAGCGTTGGACGGCCGGCGCCCCCGGCGCCGCGCAGGCGCAGGACGGCGCGCTCGCGGTGTTCGATCTGATCGGCAAGGCGGTCACCGCGACGTCCCCGCAGGAAGCGCGCCCGCGCCGCCTGCTGCGCGACGCCGACCGCGTCACGATGAACCGCGACCGCCTGCTCGCCGAGGGCAAGGCGTACGCGCTGGAGCTTGCGCCGCGCTACGCGCCCGCGGCGGCGCCCGCGTTCGTCGCGCTGGGACGCGAGGGCGCGGACGCGATGGACGCGGTGCTCGACGACCTGGTCGGGCGCGGCATCGCGCTGCCTCACGACGTCACCGTGAGCCGCGCGCTCGCGCGGGTGCTGTGCGGCGGCGACGCGCCGCGCGGCGCGACGCTCGGCGAGGACGACCTGCTGGCGCTGGAGCGCGACGCGTTCCTCGCGCTGGCCGAGACACCCGCAACCGCGGCGCGCATCGACCACATGCTGGGCCACGGGCGCCCGCTGCGTAACTGAGCGCCGCGTACCCGGGTCCGCGACATCGACGAGCTCGCAGCGACCGCCACCGGAGGACCGCACGATGCCCAGGCTGCTCACCGACGACGAGGTCGCGCGCTATCACCGCGACGGCTTCCTGTCCCCCGTCACCGCGATGGACGCCGCGACGGCGGCCCGCTACCGCGCCCGCTTCGAGGAATACGAGCGCGCCAACGGCGGCTGGTACGAGCTGTCGAAGGGCCAGAAGCTCTACCTGCTGCAGACCTGGGTCGCGGAGCTCGTGCGCCACGAGCGCATCCTCGACGCGGTCGAGGACGTGCTGGGCCCCGACATTCTGTGCTGGGGCTGCTCGCTGTTCGTGAAGGACGCGAACAGCAGCGCGTACGTGTCCTGGCACCAGGACTCGACGTACTGGGGCCTGTCCGAGCCGGACGTGGTCACCGCGTGGATCGCGCTCTCGCCGGCGACGCGCGAGAGCGGCTGCATGAAGATGTGGCCGGGCAGCCACCGCCTCGAGCAGCTCCCGCACCGCGACACCCTCGCGGCGGAGAACCTGCTGACCCGCGGCCAGGAGATCGAGGTGCAGGTGGACGAGTCGCAGGCGGTCGCGATGCCGCTGGAGCCCGGCCAGGTCTCGCTGCACCACATCCGCACCGTGCACGCGTCGGAGCCGAACCGCTCCGCCGATCGCCGCATCGGACTCGCGGTGCGCTACATCGCGCCGCACGTGAAGCAGCTGCACGCGGACAGGGACAGCGCGTGGCCGGTGCGCGGCGAGGACCGGCACGGGCACTTCGTGCACGAGACGCCGCCCGCGGCCGACATGGACGCCGCCGCCCTCGCCGAGCACGAGCGCATCATGAAGCTGCGCCAGGGCGTGCTGTACCGCGACGTGCAGGGCAGGCCCGCGCACACCGACCTCGGGCGCCCGGACGCGACGTGAGCGCACGCACGCCGGGCGCGCCGCGTGCCGGCGGCGCGCGCGTCGCCCTCGCGGCGGCGAGGACCGCGCGACGCGCGGGCCCGCGGGCAGTCCTCCGAGCAGTCCCCTGAGCGGTCTCCCGAGCCGTCCCCCGGGCAGCACATCGAGCCACGCGGCGCGCGCGGCGCCGGCCGCGCTGCTCGGCGCGCTGCTGATCGCGACCGCCGCGCTCTACGCACCGGGGCTAGCCGGGCCGCTGCTGCTCGACGACCGCCCGGTGCTGGGCGCGCTGGCCGCGGTCGGCGACGGCGCTCTCGATCCCGTGGACTTCCTCGTCGGCGCCGGCGAGGGCACGGTGTTCCGGCCCGTGTCCCGCGCGTCCTTCCTGGTCGACTGGTGGCTGTGGGGCGACGACGTGCGCGCGTTCAAGGCGGTCAACCTCGCGCTGCACCTCGCGTGCGGCGTCGTGCTGTTCGCGCTGACCCGCGCGCTCGCGGGCCTGCGCGTCGACGCCCGCGCCGCGCGCACCGCGGCGCTGCTCGCGTGCGCGCTGTGGCTGCTCTCGCCGCTGCTGGTGAGCACCGTGCTGTACACGGTGCAGCGCATGGCGCAGCTCGCGACGCTGTTCAGCCTCGCGGGGCTGCTGTGCTACGTGCACGGGCGCCTGCACGGCTCGCGCGCGGCCGTCGCGGCCGCGTTCGGCCTGTGCTGGCCGCTGGCCGCGCTGAGCAAGGAGAACGGCGCGCTGCTGCCGCTGCTCGCGCTGCTGGTGGAGTGGTGGTGGCTGCCGTGCGACGCGCCCGGGCGCCGCGCGCGGGCGATGCTCGCCGCGGTCGTCGCGCTGGCCGCGGCGGCCGTGCTCGCGCGCGTCGCACTGGACCCGGAGTGGCTGCTGGCCGGCTACCGCGGACGCGAGTTCTCGCTCGCCGAGCGCCTGCTGACCCAGCCCCGGGTGCTGCTGGACTACCTGGGCCAGCTGCTGCTCGCGCCGGGCACGTCCGCGCTGGGCCTGCTGCGCGACGACGTCGCCGCGTCCACCTCCGTGCTCGCGCCGCCGTCCACGCTGCTCGCGCTCGCGGCGTGGGCCGGTCTCGTCGCGGCGGCCCTGGCGTCGCGGCGTTCGGCGGCGGCGCCGGCGGGCTTCGGCATCGCGTTCTTCCTCGCCGCGCATTCGCTGGAGGCATCGGTGTTCCCGCTGGAGCTCTACTTCGAGCACCGCAACTACCTGCCGGCGGCGGGGCTGTATCTCGGGCTCGGGGCCTCGGCCCCGGCGCTGCTGGCGTGTGTGCGCGGGCGCTGGCGAGCGCCCGTCGCGATCGCGCTGCCGCTGCTGTTCGCCGTGCTCACGCTGGAGCGGGTGCAGATCTGGCGCAGCGAGGCCGCGCTCTACGCGCACGCGGCCGAGGCCCATCCGCGCTCGGCGCGCGCGTGGCAGGGCCTCGCCGGCGTGCACTTCGCGGCCGGACGCTTCGACGCGGGCGCGGCGGCGCTGGACGAGGCGCGGGCGTTGCTGCCCGCGACCGCGCGCGCGGGGCTCGCGCTGCAGCACCTCGCCGCGTGGTGCGTGCGCGGGCGACGCGCGCCGGACGCGGTCTACGAGCAGCTCGCGTCCGCGCCCGCGCTGGGCCACGACCTGAACACCGTGAACGCGCTGGCCTGGATGGCCGGCGCGGTGTCCGCGGGCACCTGCACCGCGCTCGACCGGCCGCGGCTGTCCGCGGCCCTCGCACGCGCGCCGCTGGCCCCGGCGCCGTGGGACCCGCCGCGCGAGCGGCTGCGGGCGGTGCACCGCGAGCGGCTGCTGCGCGCCCTGGCCGCGCCGCGAGGCTGACGGGTGCGCGGGCGGCGGGCGCCGCGCTTGCCGCGGAGCGCCGGGCGCGACGCGATTCGGCGGCGGACCCCGACGCCGGGCCGCTGCTATGGTTCGCGGCTCGCGCAACGCCCGACGGATCGCCCATGCCCATAAAGCTCCCGCTGGACTACGAGCCCCCCGACGACCTGCTGGCCGGGCGCGTCATCCTGGTCACCGGCGCCGGCGACGGCATCGGCGCCGCCGTCGCGCGACGCCTTGCCGCGCACGGCGCGTCGCTGGTGCTGCTCGGGCGCACGCTGAAGAAGCTGGAGGTCGTGTACGACGCGATCGAGGCGGCGGGCGGCGCGACGCCGGCGCTGTTCCCCCTCGACCTGCTGCGCGCGACGCCGGAGGACGCCGCGCGTCTCGCGCAGGGCATAGACGACACCTTCGGCCGCCTCGACGGGCTGCTGCACAACGCCGGGCGCCTCGGGATGATGTCGCCGATCGCGCACTACGAGCCGCAGACCTGGCTCGAGGTCATGCAGGTCAACGTCAACGCCGCGTTCCTCGTGACCAGCGCGCTGCTGCCGCTGCTGGACCGCAGCGAGGATGCGCGGGTGGTGTTCACGTCCTCGGGCGTCGGCCGCGCGGGGCGCGCGCACTGGGGCGCCTACGCGGTGTCGAAGTTCGCGACCGAGGGGCTGATGCAGGTGCTGGCCGCGGAGACCGCGGACGCCGGGCGCATCAAGGTGCTGAGCATCAACCCCGGGGCCACCCGCACCGCGATGCGCGCGAGCGCCTTCCCGGCCGAGGACCCCGCGAGGCTGCGCACGCCGGACGACATCGCACCCGCGTACCTGCACGTGTTCGGGCCCGAGGGCGCCGCGCTGCACGGGCAGACGGTGGACGCGCAGTAGCGGGCCGGCAACACTCCACACGAGGCGATCGATCATGGATTTCCGAATCGAGCCCCTGTCCGCGGTCATCGGCGCACGGGTCAGCGGCGTCGACCTGTCGCGCCCGCTGAGCGGCAACGTGTTCGGCGCGCTGCGCCAGGCCTGGCTCGACGCGGACGGCCTGCTGGTGTTCAAGGGGCAGTCTCTGGAGCCGCAGCAGCAGATCGCGTTCAGCGAGCGTTTCGGCGCGCTCGAGACGCACACGCTGGCGAAGTTCCTGCTGCCGGGGTTCCCGCAGATCTACCGCGTCTCCACCCGCCGCGCAGAGGACGGCACGCCGCAGGGCAACGACCAGGCCGGGCGCTACTGGCACTCCGATCTCTGCTACATGGATCCGCCGTCCATGTGCTCGCTGCTGTACGCGCTGGAGATGCCGGCGCTGGGCGGCGACACGATGTTCTGCAACATGTACGCGGCCTTCGACGCGCTCTCGCAGCCGGTCAAGGACTTCCTCGCGCCGTTGCGGGCGGTGCACGACTTCCGCCACGTGTTCCGCAACTTCAGCAACTTCGACGTTCGCGACCTCACGACCGACACGCCGCCGGTCTCGCAGCCGGTGGTGCGCACCCATCCGGAGACCGGGCGGCGCTGCCTGTTCGTGAACGAAGGCTTCACGACCCACGTCGAAGGCCTGCGGCGCAACGAGAGCGATGCGCTGCTGCGCATGCTGTTCGAGCACTGCGCGCGGCCCGAGTTCGTCTACCGCCACCGCTGGGAGACCGGCGACGCGGTGCTGTGGGACAACCGCTGCACGATGCACCACGCGGTCGCCGACTTCCGCCCCGAGCATGGCCATCGCCACCTGCACCGCACCACGGTGCTCGGCAGCGAGTCTGCCCGCTGACGGCGTGAGCCGGGCGCGGCGCGCCGTCAGCGCCGTGCCGCGCGCAGCGCGCGCAGCGCCTCGGCCACC
>CBDUCN010000251.1:0-7937 GCA_965365655.1 uncultured Gammaproteobacteria bacterium
CTTCAGGTCACCTACGCCGGCAACCGCATCGACATGCACGAAGCGAACCCCACCCTCACGCTGGGCCGCAGCAGCGACAACATGGTGGTGGTCAAGTCACCGCACGTCTCGCGCAAGCACGCCCGCATCGAGTTCGACCAGGGCGCGTTCTGGCTCGTGAACCAGAGCGCCAACGGAAGCTGCGTCAAGCGCGACGGAGAGAACGAGTTGCTGTGCACCGAGCGCCACCGGCTCGAGGGCCACGGCTACATCGGGCTCGGTCCGGACATCGCCCGCTGTGGCGGACATCTCATCGAATTCAAGCTGATGTGACCCGGCGCGGCGCCGCCCGCCCGCGGGTCGCGCCGTTGCGGGTCCAGCCCGCCCTGTCCCGGAAGTCCCTACGGCATGGGGGGCCTGGTGCGGAAGCGGGACGAGCGCTCCATGTTCATCCCCCTCCCCGGCCCCCTCCGGCTGCGACTGCGGCAAGGACCGGCCGCGAGCGGCGCGTGACCTGCGTCCGGGAACGGCTCTCTAGTCCAGCGCTGCGAGCACCGCGTCGGCGAAGCCTTCGGTCGTCGCACGCCCGCCGAGGTCCGGGGTGTGGTTCGCCGGATCCGCGAGCGCCCGCGCCACCCCCTCCTCCAGGCGCTGCGAGGCCTGCTCCAGACTCCGGCTCCCGTGCCGCGCGCCCATCCAGCCGAGCAGCATCGCGGCGGACAGCATCAGCGCCGCGGGATTGGCACCCCCCGTGCCCGCGATGTCCGGCGCGGAGCCGTGCGTGGCCTGTGCGATCGCGTGATCGACGCCCGCGTTGATCGCGCCGCCGAGGCCGATGCCGCCGGCGAGCTCGGTCGCCTCGTCGGACAGGATGTCGCCGTACATGTTGCTGGTGACGATCACGTCGAAATCCGCCGGCGTGCGCACCAGCAGCGCCGTCATCGCATCGATGAGGCGTTCCTGAAGCGCGACCTCGGGAAAGTCCTTCGCGACGTCGCGCACCGCCTCCAGAAAGAGGCCATCGGAGATGCGCAGCACGTTGGCCTTGTGCACCACCGTCACCTCGCGGCGCCGGCGCATCGCCAGCTCGAACGCGGTGCGCGCGATGCGCTCGCTGCCGGCGCGGGTGATCTTGCGAACCGCGAGCGCCAGGTCCGGCGTCGGCATGAACTCGCCGATCCCCTGGTGCATGGAGCGGTCGGCGTAGAACCCCTCCGTGTTCTCGCGCACCACGACGAGGTCCATGTCCGCGGCAGTGCAGCGCACGCCCTCGAAGGCCCGCGCGGGGCGGATGTTCGCGTACAGATCCAGCGCACGCCGGATGGCCGCGGAGGGGTTGACGCCGCCGCGCTCCGGGGGCGGGTACTCGTAGCTCGACACCGGCCCGAGGATCACCCCCGCGGCGGCGCGTGCGGCCTGCAGCGTCTCGTCGCGCAGCGTCGTGCCGTGGCTGCGCAGGCTGGCGAGCCCGATCGGCTGCTGCTGAAGCTCCAGGCCCAGCGACAGGCGGACGTCGAGGTGCTTCACGACCCGCAGCGTGGCGGCGGTGATCTCGGGGCCGATACCGTCGCCGGGTAGCACCAGGATGCTGAGGCTCATCGTCGTGTCTCTCCAGGGGCGCGGCCGGGCGGGCGCGGGTGAATGTAGCGCGCCGCCGCGTGCACCCACAACGCGGCCCCCGGGCCTGCGCGGGGCCGACTTTGTGTCCCCCGGACCTTTGTGGTGAATTACACGGGCGCCCGCGGCATGCGCCGCGCTCGCCGCGCGTCCCGGTTCTATTCCACGGAGTCCGAGCATGAGCGACCCCGGCCCCGAGCAGCAGTACTTCGCGCATCTGCGCGAGGGACGCTTCATGATCCAGCGCTGCACGTCCACCGGCGAGCACGTGTTCTTCCCGCGCGTCGCGGCGCCCGGCAGCGGCGCGCGGGATCTGGAGTGGGTGCCGGCCAGCGGCCGCGGCACCGTGTACTCCACCACCGTGGTGCGCCGCCGGGCCGAGCGCGGGGGCGACTACAACGTCGTCCTGGTGGACCTGCAGGAGGGCCCGCGGATGATGAGCCGCGTGGAGGGCATCCCCCCGCACGAGGTGCGCATCGGCATGGCGGTGCGCGCACGCATCGACGACTCGGGCGATACGCCCGTCGTGGTGTTCGACCCGGCCGGAGACGCGCCGTGAGCCTGCGCGGGCGCACCGCGATCGTCGGCATCGGCCAGGCCGGCATCGGGGAAGCGCCGGGCCGCACCGCGATGGAGCTGCTGGGCGAGGCGGCATTGAGCGCGGTGGAGGACGCCGGGCTGTCGCTGGCCGACGTCGACGGCCTGCTCACGGCCACCAGCCACCACAGCATGCCGGCGCTGAGCGCCGGCGAGTACCTGGGCATCCGGCCGCGCTTCGCGGAGGGCACGATGTTCGGCGGCTCCTCGTTCGAGTGCTACGTGCTGCACGCGGCGATGGCGCTGGAGCTCGGGCTGTGCGACGTCGCGCTGATCGCGTACGGCTCGAACCAGCGCACCGCGGCCGGCAAGCTCGTGACGCTGAGCACGCTGGAGCCGTTCGAGGCGCCGTACGAACCGCGCTACCCGATCAGCGGCTACGCGCTGGCCGCCGCCCGACACATGCACCAGTACGGCACCACGCTGGAGGATCTGGCCGAGGTCGCGGTCGCGGCACGGCGCTGGGCGGCGCTGAACCCCGAGGCCTTCGCGCGCGACCCGATCACCGTGCGCGACGTGCTGGACGCGCGCCGGGTGTCGGACCCGCTGGGCGTGCTCGACTGCTGCCTGGTCACCGACGGCGCGGCGGCGTGCGTGATGGTGCGCGGCGACCGCGCCGGCGACGCACCGCGCCCGGCCGCGTTCGTGCTCGGCGCCGCGTACGCGTTCTGGCACCGTCAGATCTCGGCGATGCCCGACCTCACGGTGACCGCGGCCAGCGAGTCCGGTCCCCGGGCGTTCGAGATGGCCGGGCTCGGACCCGGCGACGTGGACGTCGCAGAGCTGTACGACGCGTTCACGATCAACACCGTGCTGTTCCTCGAAGACCTCGGCTTCTGCCCGAAGGGAGAGGGCGGGCGCTTCGTCGCCGGCGGCGCCATCGCCCCGGGCGGGCGGCTGCCGGTGAACACCAACGGCGGCGGCCTGTCGTGCGTGCACCCCGGCATGTACGGCCTGTTCCTGCTGGTCGAAGCGGTGCGCCAGCTTCGCGGCAGCGCCGGCGATCGCCAGGTGCCCGGCGCCGAGGTCGCGCTGGCCCACGGCAACGGCGGCGTGCTGTCCAGCCAGGCCACCGTCGTGCTCGGCACCGCGGCCACGATCTGAGCGGCGTACGCCCGCCCGCGGGCGCGCTATGCTTTCCCAGCCCGGCACCCGCACGCCGGCAGCGCTTCCAGCAGAGGACATCGGCATGCTCGAGAACAAGGTCGCAATCGTCACCGGCGCCGGGCGCGGCATCGGCCGCGAGATCGCCCTGCTCATGGCGAGCCGCGGCGCGAAGGTGGTGGTCAACGACCTCGGCGCGGAGCTCGACGGCGAGGGCGAGGACAAGGGGCCCGCGGCGGAGACCGTCGCCGACATCAACCGCGCCGGCGGCGACGCGGTGATCAACGGCGAGAGCGTGTCCGACCCGGCCGGCGCGGCACGCATCGTGGAGCAGGCGATGGACACCTGGGGGCGCCTCGACGCGGTGGTGAACAACGCCGGGATCCTGCGCGACAAGATCTTCCACCGCATGGAGCACGCCGACTGGGAACAGGTGATCGGCGTGCACCTGATGGGCTCGTTCTACGTGAGCAGCGCGGCCGCGCCGCACTTCCGCAAGCAGGAGAGCGGCTGCTACGTGCACTTCACGTCCACCAGCGGCCTCGTCGGCAACATGGGCCAGGCCAACTACGCGGCGGCGAAGCTGGGCATCATGGGCCTGTCGAAATCCATCGCGCTGGACATGCAGCGCTTCAACGTGCGATCGAACTGCATCGCGCCGTTCGCGTGGAGCCGCATGATCGGCTCGATTCCGGTGAACTCGCCGGAGCAGCAGGCTCGGGTGGAGAAGCTCAAGCAGATGACGCCGGCCAAGATCGCGCCGATGGTAGCCTGCCTCGCGAGCGACGCGGCAGCCCACGTCACCGGGCAGGTGTTCGGCGTGCGCAACAACGAGATCTTCCTGTTCTCCCAGCCGCGGCCGCTGCGCTCGGTGCATCGGGGCGAGGGCTGGACGCCGGAGAGCATCGCGGAGCACGCGCTGCCGGCGCTGCACAAGAGCTTCTACCCGCTGGACGTGTCGGCCGACGTGTTCTCCTGGGACCCGGTGTGAGCTCCGTGCTGCCACGCGACGCCGCCCGCCCGGCAGACGCCTGATCGGAAACCGTACGCGATGCCCTTCACCGAGCAGTCTCTCAAGGCCTACCCCATCCCGGAGGTGGAGCACACGGTCACGCCGCAGGACTGCATCCTGTACTCCCTGTCGGTGGGCCTCGGGTCCGATCCGCTGGACGAGCGCCAGCTTCGCTTCGTCTACGAGCAGGACCTGATCGCGAACCCTCTGATGGCCAACGTGCTGGCCTATCCCGGCTTCTGGATGAAGGCGCCCGAGACCGGCGTCGACTGGCACCGGCTGCTGCACGGCGAGCAGTACTTCGAGCTGCATCGGCCGCTGCCCGCGAGCGCGCGCCTCGTCGGACGCACCCGCGTCGTGGGCATCAACGACCGCGGGCCGGACAAGGGCGCGTTCGTGTACACGCGACGGGACGTGACCGACGCCGACAGCGGAGAGCCGGTGTGCAGCATCGAGCAGACCACCGTGTGCCGCGGCGACGGCGGCTGCGGCGGCGCCGACCCCGCGCCGCGCAAGCCCGCACCGGTCCCGGAGCGCGCCCCGGACCTCACCTGCGATCTCGCGATCTCGCCGCAGGCCGCCCTGCTCTACCGCCTGAACGGCGATCGCAACCCGCTGCACGCCGACCCGGCGGTCGCCGCTCGCGCGGGCTACCCGCGGCCCATCCTGCACGGCCTGTGCACCCTCGGGCACGCCGGCCACGCGGTGCTGCGAGCGGCCTGCGACTACGACGCATCGCGCGTGAAGAGCATGGCCGTGCGCTTCACCGCGCCGGTGTTCCCCGGTGAGACCCTGCGCACCGAGATCTGGCGCGAGGGCTCCGAGCTCGCGTTCCGCTCGACGGCGCTGGAGCGCGATCTCGTGGTGCTGGGCAACGGACGGGTGACCCTGACCTGAACGTCATCGTGCCCACCGCCCACCCGTGCGCGCCTGCGGCCCGGCCCTGCGCGCGGCCGGCCGCCGCGCGCCGCCGTGCAGCGGCGCCACGCAGCGTCCACGCGCGGCCGCCGGCGCGCGAGCGGGGGGCTCGCCGGTGAGCCGCAAGACCGAGCACCTCGCGGTGGCCTTCGTGAAGCTCGGGGGCAGCCGTGCGCTGCTCGAACGGCTCGGCAACGACGCCGGATGGGATCGCATCCACGACTGCATCGCGCTGGCCCGCGAGCAGACCGCTGCCAACGCCGGCCGCGAGATCAAGACCATCACCGGGGACACGGTGATGTGCAGCTACCCCGGCGCCGAGCAGGCGATGAGCGCCGCGACCGGCATCCTCGAGGACCTGGCCGATCGATTCGGTGACGCGCTCGCGCTGGAGATGTCGGTGGGCGTCGGCTTCGCGTTCGGGCCGATGCTGCTCGAGGAAGGTGACGCTTTCGGGCACACCGTCAACATCGCGGCACGGCTCGCGGCCGAGGCGAAGGGCGGGCAGATCCTCACCAACCGCGAGTCGGTGCAGACCCTTCCCGAACGGCTGAAGGGAGCGACCCGCTACATCGACAGCATGCCGGTCAAGGGCCTCCAGGATCCGATCGAGGTCCACGAGGTGCTGTGGGAAGAGCACGGGATGACGCAGATCAAGGCGCGCCCGAAGACCGCGCCGCCGGACACCGCGGCGCTGCACCTGGAGTGCGCCGGGTCCAGCGTACGCGTGTGCAGCGCGATGCCGTCCGTGGTCCTCGGCCGGGGCAAGGACGTGGACCTGCGCGTACGCGAGGCGGACGCCTCGCGCCGGCACGCCCGCATCGAGCAGCGGCGCGGCAAGTTCCTGCTCACCGACGAGAGCCGCAACGGAACGTGGATCGAGGCGGGCGAAGAGATCGTCGCGCTGCGCCGCGGCGAGCACCACACCCTGAACGGCGACGGCGTGATCACGCTGGGCCGCGATCCGGCGACCGCGAGCTGCCGCGTGACGTTCCGGCACCGGGACTGACGCCGGACCTTCCTGCCCGGCGTGGCGGATGGTTCACAAAATCGCCGCGCGGCGCCGACTACAGTCCACTCTTCACCGTCATGGAACCATCGCCATGAGAGCTCACGTCGCCGTCATCGCCGCATGCGTGCTGGCCGTCAGCGCCGCCGCGGCGGATACGCTGGTCATTCCCGGCAAGGACGCTCCGCCGAACGGCCCCGAAGGCGTGCCACGGCCCGTGCGCGGGATGAGCATGGACGAGGTGCTCGCCCGCTTCGGGGAGCCGCGCACGCGCCTGCCCGCGGTGGGCGACCCGCCGATCACGCGCTGGATCTACGAGCGCTTCACCGTCTACTTCGAGGGCAGCACCACGCTGCACGCGGTAGTGCCGCGCCGCTGAGCGGGCGGCGGCCCGGCGCGCCGCCGCCCGGGCGTCACAGGTGCTGCTCGAAGAACGCCTTCATGTCGGCCCACGACTGCTTGTCCACCGCGCCGTCGTACGCGAGCGGCAGGCCGTACTTCTCGCCGTTCGCGGTGGCCGCGGGGTTCGTGAACCCGTGCAGCGCGCCGTCGTAGGCGACGAAGCGGTAATCCGCGCCGGCCGCGTCCATCTCCGCCTTGAAGGCCGCCGCATCGGCGTCCGGCACGAGCTTGTCCGCGGCGCCGTGGCACACCAGCACCTTGGCCTTGACCTCGCCCGGCGCCGGCGTGTGCATGGAGCCGAGCGCGCCGTGAAAGCTCGCCACGGCCTTCAGATCCATGCCGGTCTTCGCCGCGTGCAGCACCACCGCGCCGCCGAAACAGTAGCCGATGGCCGCGATTCGCGAGCCGTCGGTCGCGTCGTGCCCCGCCAGCAGGTCGCGGCCGGCCGCGAAGCGCGCCATGCCCTGGTCCATGTCGGACAGCACGCCGTTCATCAGGGCGCCCGCCCCGTCCGGGTCGTCCGCGGTCGCGCCGTCGCCGTACATGTCCACCGCGAGCGCCGTGTAGCCGAGCTCGGCGAGCATGCGCGCGCGGCCGCGCACGTAGTCGTTGAGCCCCCACCATTCGTGAACGACCAGCACCCCGGGGCGCGGCCCTCCGGCGTCGGCGTCCCACGCGAGATAGCCTGCGCACGTGGTGCCGTTCGCGTCGTAGGTGACGTTCTCGGTGCGGATGTCGGTCATGTCGTCCTCCTGGTGCGGATGTTCTCGGTGTGGTCAGCCCTGGAAGCCGGTGGCGTCGCGCAGGGCCTGCTTGAACGCGTCGTCCAGCGGCGCCGCGCGGCCGGTGTCCGGGCTCAGGCGCACCGTCACGACCTCCGCGGTCGCGATGCAGGTGTCGTCGCGGAACACGCTCTGGCCGAGGGTGTACGACGAGCCGCCGATGCGCAGCACCGTCGTGCCGATGTCCACCTCGCCCGGGAAGTGCAGCATCGCGAGGTACTCGATGGTGTACTTCACCAGCACGAAGCCGGACAGCAGCTCGGCGCCCAGGTGCGACAGGTGCTCGATGCGGAAGCGCAGGCGCCCGTCCTCGAAGTAGGTGTTGATCGCGCCGTTGTTGACGTGGCTGTTGGGGTCCAGGTCGCTGTAGCGGATCGTGTCCCGCGTCCAGACCCGGAAGCTCTCGCGGCGCTTCAGATCGATGTCGCTCATGCGTGAAGGGGATCCCCGGTTGCGGGCCGTCGCGCGGACGGCGCGCGAGAAACATTACGCGGACGGCGCGCGAGAAACATTACGC
>CBDUCN010000252.1:0-7851 GCA_965365655.1 uncultured Gammaproteobacteria bacterium
CGCCGGCGCGCACACGCACCAGCGCCTGGCCGCCGATGCGCTCGACCATGCCCGACGCGAGGCGGCGCTCGCCGTCCCCGGTCAGGCGGAAGCGCAGGCTGGACGAGCCGCAGTTCAGCACCAGGATGCTCACGCGCCGGCCCGCTGCGCGTCGTCCAGCGCCAGCGCGATCACGGTGGTCGCCACCACGTCGTCGACGCTCGCGCCGCGCGACAGGTCCGCGACCGGCCGCGCGAAGCCCTGCAACACCGGCCCGACCGCCCGCGCGCCGCCGAGATACTGTGCCAGCTTGTAGCCGATGTTGCCGGCGTCCAGGTCGGGGAACACCAGCACGTTGGCGCGCCCGGCGACGTCGCTGCCGGCGCCGGCCTTGGCCGCCGCGACCCGCGGCACCAGCGCGGCGTCCACCTGCAGCTCGCCGTCGACGAGCACGCCCGGCTCGCGCGCGCGCACGGCGTCGCGCGCCGCGATCACCTTGTCGACGCGGGCGTGGCGCGCGCTGCCGCGGGTCGAGAACGACAGCATCGCGACCCGCGCCGGCTCGCCCAGCAGCGTCCCGGCGCTGCGCGCCGACGCGATCGCGATGTCGGCGAGCGCGTCCGCGTCCGGATCCACGTTCACCGCGCAGTCCGCGAACAGCAGGCTGCGCGGTCCGTCGCCGGCGACGTCCGGCGCGACGATCAGGAAGAAGCTGGACGGCGTCGCGATCCCGGGCGCGAGGCCGACGCCCATCAGCCCGGCCTCGATGACCCGCGCCGTCGGGCACGACACGCCGGCCACCATGCAGGCCGCGTGGCCCGCCTTCACCATCAGCGCGGCGTGGAACAGCGGCCGGCGCACCGCGCGCAGCGCGACCCGGCGGCTGGCCCGCGGGCGCCCTTCCAGGTACCGATCGGCGAAGGCCTCCAGGTCCGGCGCCTGCTCCGGGTCGACGACCTCGATGCCCCCCACGCTCACCCCGGCGGCCCCGGCCGCGGTCGCGACGTCGCACGCCGCGCCGAGCAGCACCGGCTCCGCGACGCCGTCATCGGCGAGGCGCCGCGCGGCCGCGACGATGCGCGGTTCGCCGCCCTCCGGCAGCACGACGCGGCGCGGGCGCGCCTTCGCGGCCGCGACGAAGCGCGCGAGGATGCCGGGGGAGGATTCCATGGACGCGGAGCCTATCGCCTGCACGCGCGGAATGCCCGCCGCGCGGGCGCCGCCGGGGACGCTCGGCCCGTGTTCCGCCCGGTCAGGGCGCGCCGCGCACCGGGACGCAGACAGGTGAACCGCCATCGATTTCCGCGGTAACGTCGCGCGCCATGCGCGAGGATCGCTACGACATCGTCATCGTGGGCGCCGGCTCGGCGGGCTGCGTGCTCGCGAACCGGCTGTCCGCGCGCCCGGACCTGCGCGTCGCGCTCGTCGAGGCGGGCGGGCGCGACCGCAACCCGTGGATCCACGTGCCGGTGGGCTACTTCAAGACCATGCACGACCCGCGCCTGGACTGGTGCTACAAGACCGAGCCCGATCCGAACCTGGACATGCGCGCGCTGGACTGGCCGCGCGGCAAGGTGCTGGGCGGCTCCAGCGCGATCAACGGCCTGCTCTACGTGCGCGGCCAGCCGCGCGACTACGACACCTGGCGCCAGCTCGGCAATCCGGGCTGGAGCTTCGACGAGGTGCTGCCCTACTTCCTGAAGTCCGAGGACCAGGAGCGCGGGCCGGACGAGTTCCACGCCACCGGCGGGCCGCTCGCGGTGTCGAACATGCGCGTGACCCGCGACGTGTGCGACGCGTTCATCCGCGCCGCGGAGGAGCTCGGCATCCCCGCGGTCCACGACGTCAACGGCGAGCGGCAGGAGGGCGCGTGCTACTTCCAGCTCACCGCCCGCAACGGCCTGCGCTGCAGCGCCGCGACGGCCTTCCTGCGCCCGGCGCGCAAGCGGCCCAACCTGCACGTGATCACCGACGCCCACGTCGAGCGCGTGTGCCTGGACGCCCGGCGCGCGACCGGCGTCGAGTACTTCCGCGACGGCGGGCACGTGCGCGCGCTGGCGGCGCGCGAGGTGATCCTGGCCGCCGGCGCGGTGGGCTCGCCGCAGATCCTGCAGCTCTCCGGCATCGGGCCGCCGGAGGTGCTGCGCCGCGCGGGCGTCGCCGTCGCGCACGCGCTGCCGGGCGTCGGGCGCAACCTCCAGGACCACCTGCAGATCCGCTCCGTGTACCGCTGCACCCGCCCGACCCTGAACGACGAGGTGAACCACCCGCTGCGCAGGCTGCGCATCGGCCTCCAGTACCTGCTGTGGCGCAGCGGCCCGATGAGCATGGGGGCGAGCCAGGTCGCGGTGTTCTGCCGCTCGCGCCCGGAGCTGGACACGCCGGACATCCAGTTCCACTTCCAGCCGCTGAGCGCCGACAGGCCCGGCGACGGGCTGCACCGCTTCTCCGCGTTCACCGCGTCGGTGTGCCAGCTCCGCCCGGAGAGCCGCGGGCGCATCGAGCTGAAGTCAGCGGACCCCTACGCGTACCCGGCCATCCACCCGAACTACCTCGACACGGTGACCGATCGGCGCACCGCGGTGGACGGGCTGAAGATGGCGCGGCGCCTGTGCGCGACCGACGCGATGCGCCCCTTCGTCGCCGAGGAGCTGCTGCCCGGGCCGCAGGTGCGCAGCGACGACGAGCTGCTGGACGCCGCGCGCCGCCTGTCGCAGACCATCTATCACCCGGTGGGCACCTGCGCGATGGGCAACGGCCCGCAGGCGGTGGTGGACGCGCGCCTGCGCGTGCGCGGCGTCGAGCGGCTGCGCGTCGCGGACGCGTCCATCATGCCGACCATCACCTCCGGCAACACCAACGCGCCGACCATCATGATCGCGGAGAAGGCCAGCGACCTCGTGCTCGAGGACGTGCGCAGCTCCTGATCGGCGGCGCCGGCCGGCCGCCGCAGCCGTCGCCCGCCGCGCGCTCGCGCAGCGCGGCCAGCAGCTTCAGGCGCCGCAGCACGAACGGCGCGTACGCCGCCCGTGCCTCCCGGGCCGCCTCGCGACCGCCCTGCGCGGCGTCGCGCATGCGCGCGCGGTACCACGCGATCTCCTCCAGCACCTGCGACGGCGACGGGGAATCCTTGCTACGGGTGTGGTTTGCCATGGCTGACCTCCTGACGGGCTCGCGGATGGCGTGCCGGCGTCCGGCCGCCCCGCCCGGATTCCAGGCTATGCGCGCGTGCGGCCCGGCGTCGGTGCGATTTCGCCCACCGCCGGCCACGCGCGCGGGCGCGCGTCCTGCCTCCGCGTTCCGTGATCCCGATCACCCTCCGCACCGTCACCGGGCCTAGACTCCGTCTCGCACGGTCAGCGCCGCGTGGCGCAGACGCCACGCGTTCGGGACGGATGTTCGGATGAACGACAAGCCCCATGCCGGGCGCGCCGGCGACCTGTGGGGCGGGCTGGCGGCGATGCTGGTGGCGCTGCCGTCCGCCATCGCGTTCGGCGTCACCATCCTCGCGCCGCTGGGCCCGGGCTACGCAGCCCAGGGCGCGGTTGCCGGCATCCTGGGCACCGTCGCGCTCGGGCTGGTCGCGCCGGTGTTCGGCGGCACGCTGCGCCTGATCTCCGCGCCGTGCGCCCCGGCCGCCGCGGTGCTCGCGGCCTTCGCGATCCAGCTCACCGCGGACGGCGTGCCGGCGCAGACCGCGCTGGTGCTGCTGGCGCTGGTCGCGCTGGGCTGCGGCGCGCTGCAGCTCGCGTTCGGCCTCGTGGGACTCGGACGGCTCATCAAGTACATGCCGTACCCGGTGGTCAGCGGCTACCTGAGCGGCGTCGGCCTGGTGATCGTCGTGAGCCAGCTTCCGAAGCTGCTCGGCGCGGCCGAGCACACCGGCTTCGCCGCCGCGCTGTCCACGCCGTCGCAGTGGAACGCGCAGGCCATCGCGGTGGGCGCCGCGACCATCGTCGTGATGCTCGCGGCGCCGCGCGTCACGCGGCTGGTGCCGGCCGCCATCCTCGCGCTGGCCGCAGGCGTGATCGCGTACTTCACCGCCGCGTGGTTCGACCCGGCGCTGCTGCGCGTGGAGGACAACGCGCTGGTGGTGGGGCCGCTGGGCGCCGGCGGCGCGAGCTTCGGCGACGCGATCGCCGGACGCTGGTCCGGCGTCGCGACGCTGTCGGCAGCCGACCTCGAGCGGGTCGTGATGCCGGCGCTGACGCTCGCGGTGCTGCTGTCCATCGACACCCTGAAGACCTGCGTGGTGCTGGACGCGCTGACCCGCTCGCGCCACGACTCCAACCGCGAGCTGCGCGGCCAGGGGCTCGCGAACCTCGCGGCGACCGCGATCGGCGGCGTGCCCGGCGCGGGACAGATGGGCGCGACGCTGGTGAACCTCACCAGCGGCGGGCGCACGCGGCTGTCCGGCGTCGCCGAGGGCCTGCTGTCGCTGGTCGCGTTCCTGGCGCTGGGCGGGCTGGTCGCGTGGGTGCCGATCCCGGCGCTCGCCGCGATCCTGGTCGTCGTCGGCGTACGCATGGTGGACTGGCGAAGCCTGCACCTGCTGCGCTCGCGCTCCACGGTGCTGGACTTCGTCGTGATCCTGTCCGTGATCGTGGTCGCGAAGACGGTGAGCCTGATCGCCGCGTCCGCGGTCGGCGTCGCGCTCGCGATCCTGCTCTTCGTGCGCGAGCAGACCGGAGGCACCGTGGTGCGCCAGAAGCACTACGGGAACCGGGTGTTCTCGCGCCAGATCCGCAGCGAGCGCGAGATGGAGGTGCTCGCCGCGCACGGCGACCGCACGGTCGTCTTCGAGCTGCAGGGCAGCCTGTTCTTCGGCACCGCGGACCAGCTCTACAGCGCGCTCGAGCCGGAGCTGGACCGGCGCCGGCACGTGATCCTGGACCTGCGCCGGGTGCAGACCGTGGACGTCACCGCGGCGCACATGCTGGAGCGCATCGAGGACGCGCTCACCGAGCGCGGCGCGCTGCTGCTGTTCAGCGCGCTGCCGCGGCGCGTGCCCAGCGGGCGCGACATGCAGGCGTACTTCTCGGAGATGCGGCTCGCCGCCGCGGAGCACCCGGCGCGGGTGTTCGACGAGCTCGACGAGGCGCTGGAGTGGACCGAGGATCGCCTGCTCGAGGAGAGCGGCTTCACGCACGACGAGGAGACGCCGCTGGAGCTCGCCGAGATGGACCTGCTCGCCGGGCGCAAGGCGGACACCATCGCCGACCTCGAGGCGTGCCTGGAGCTGCGCGCGCTGCGCGCCGGCGAGAAGGTGTTCGCGTACGGCGACGAGGGCGACGAGCTGTATCTGATCCGACGCGGCGCGGTGCGCATCCTGCTGCCGATGGACGGCGGCCAGGGGCACCACCTCGCGACCTTCGGGCGCGGCGCGTTCTTCGGCGAGATGTCGTTCCTGGATCCCGGCCGGCGCTCGGCGGACGCGGTGGCGCACGTGGACTGCGAGATCTACGTGCTGTCGCGCGCGCGCTTCGACGAGTTCGCGTCCGGCCACAAGCGCGCGGCGCTCGGCCTGCTGCACGGCATCGCGCGCGCGCTCGCGGTGCGCCTTCGCTACACCAACGCCGAGGTGCAGGCGCTGCAGGAGGGATGACGCCCGGCGCGCGCCGGGGCATTCGTGATCGGTCGGCGGGCTCACAGGGGCGGCCGGGCCGGCACGGGCGTCGACGACACGCTTTGAAGACATCCCCGTACGCCCGACGGCCGCGTCCGTGCGGCCGACGGTCCCCGAGGCCCGCACCCGACCGGCCTCGTCCGAACTTGAACACGTGCCCAGGGCAGGCGCGGGGACCGCCCGTGCGCTACTCGGGCACCAGCCAGCGCACCCGCGTGCCCCCGTGCGCGTCCGGCGCGAGCGCGCGCCACAGCCACTCGAGCCAGCCCGGCGCCTCGGCGTCGAGACCGAACGGCGGATTCACGACCACCAGCCCGCAGCCGCGCAGGCTCTCGCGCCACGCCGGCGGGTGCAGCGACAGCTCGAGCTGCAGGATGCGGCGCACGCCGCTGCCGGCGAGCGACGCCTCGAAGCGCGCCATCGAGCGCGCGTCCATCAGCGGATACCACGCCGCGAGCACGCCGGTGGCCCAGCGCCGGTGCGCCGCCTGCAGGTCCTGCGCGACGCGCGAGAACTCCCCGGCACGATCGTAGGGCGGATCCACCAGCACCAGGCCGCGCCGCTCGCGGGGCGGCAGGAAGGCCTTGAGCGCCGCGGACGCGTCCAGGTGGTGCACGCCCACCCGCGCATCGCGCCGGAAGAAGGACTTCAGCGCCGCGCAGTCGTCGCCGTTCAGCTCCGAGAGCACGAGCCTGTCCGCCGCGCGCAGCAGGCCCGCCGCGACGGCGGGCGAGCCAGGGTAGTGCGTGAGCCGCGGGCCCGGGTTGTGGGCACGCACGAGGTCCAGCCACGGCGCGAGCGCCTGCGGCGCGTCGCCGCGATCCCATACCCGCGCGATGCCCTGCGCGTGCTCCGCGTTCTTGCGCGACCAGGGGTGTGACAGGTCGTAGACGCCGAGGCCGGCGTGGGTGTCCACGTACGCGAGCGGCGCGTCCTTGCGGGTGAGCAGCGCGAGCAGCCGCGCGAGCGCCGCGTGCTTGAACACGTCGGCGAAGTTGCCGGCGTGGAAGCGGTGACGGTACGACAGCACGCGCGGCGCGGCGCGTTACAGCTTGTCGTGCTTCACGGCGCGGCCGCGGGCGAGATGCGCCGGATAGCGTTGCTCGTTGAGCGCGAGCTTGGCAGCCGCCGCGGACAGCGGATCGATGTCAAGGCGATCGCACAGGCGCACCAGGAACAGCAGCACGTCGGCGATCTCCATCTCCACCTCGGCGCGCACCTCCCGCGGCAGCGCCTCGCTCTCGGCCTCGGTGAGCCAGCGGAAGTGCTCGACGAGCTCGCCCGCCTCCGCGACCAGCGCCATCGCGAGATTCTTCGGGCTGTGGAACTGCTCCCAGTCGCGCTGCGCGGCGAAGCGGCGCAGCTCCGCGCGCAGCGACTCCAGCGTGGGTTGCCCGTCCATTCGCACGTCCTCCGCCCGGCGGTCGACGGGCCGCGTGGGATGGCCCGGGCGCCCATTGTAGGGCAGCGGTGGCGGCCGCAGACGGCGCCGCGCGGACGCGGGCCCGGCCCCGCGCCGCCGGCGCCGCCGGCCTCCGCGTCGCGGACATCCCGGCGCGCGCGCCGCCTTGCTACCCTGGCGCGTGCACCGGGGCGGGCCGGCGCGGTGGCCCCGCTGAACACGGCCCGGGCGCCGGAGCACGCCCGCGGCGCCGTGCGGCGGGAGTCAACCAGGGAGCGCGCAGATGAGAATCACGAAGGTCACGCCGATCCACGCCGGGCAGTTCCTGTTCGTGCGCATCGAGACCGACGCCGGCATCCACGGCGTCGGCGAGGGCGGCGCATGGGGTCACATCGAGGCCTCCGTCACCGCGGTGCACAAGTTCGCGACGTACCTCGAGGGCAAGGACCCGCTGCCCGTCGAGCACCACTGGGCGATGATGCACCGCTTCGCGTACTTCCAGGGCCACGCGATCAACGCCGCGATCTCGGCCATCGACATCGCGCTGTGGGACATCAAGGGCAAGGCCCTGGGCGCGCCCGTCCACCAGCTGCTGGGCGGCCCGTCGCGCACGAAGGCGCGGGTGTACGGCCACGTCTACGAGAAGAACATCGATGCCGTGATCGAGGAGCTGAAGCGCAAGAAGGCCGCCGGCTTCACCGCGGTCGGTCACCTGAACCCGTTTCTCGACGAGGGCGAGGACCAGGTCTACTTCAAGCCGCACGTCGCGAAGATGCGCGACGCCATCGACAACGTGCGGCGCATGCGCGACGCGGCCGGCGACGAGATGGATCTGTGCATCGAG
>CBDUCN010000253.1:0-7851 GCA_965365655.1 uncultured Gammaproteobacteria bacterium
GCACAGGCCGGGGTCGGTCGATACGGTGCGGCTCTGGCACAGCGCGTCCGGCGGCCCGAGGGCCGCGAGGCAATCGACGATGCCGGCACCGTTGGTCGGGTCCTCGCCAGGAGGACCCAGGTCCACCGCGGTGGCCGCGAGCCGATCCCGCACCGTGGCGGGCGGCGACGCGGCGCCGATCAGCTCGCGCACCAGCGCGTCGCAGCCGGCGGTGTGCGGGGCCGCGGCCGAGGTGCCGAAGAACAGGCAGTCGCCCGGCACCACCGACGGGCAGGTGCCGGACCCGAAGCCGCCCACGCCGCTCACCGAGGTGCCGTCCGCGCCGAGGAAGTCGAGCCCCTGGAACTGCAGCGGAGGCGGTCCCGCGACGCCGACGCACGGGCCCGGGAGGTTGCCGGGACACACCGTCGTGAGCTCGAAGTCGACCGGTCCGCCGCTGCTGAACCCCTCGAGCGCGCCGTTGCCGCCGAACACCGCGCCGATCGAGAACGCGAGCCCGGTGTAGTTCTTGTCCGGGTCGTTGCTGCCGGCGCGAGTCGTCGCGTCGGTCTGCCCGGCGGACCCGCGCCAGCGCAGATCAAGCAAAGGCGGCGCGACGGCGGTCGAGGTGCCGGACACGTTCACCACCACCTTGACGGCCACGTTGGCCGTGGCCGCGGCCGTCGCGATCTGCTCGATGGTGTCGCCCACGCCGTTGGCCTGCACCCCCACGCTCTCGTACAGGCACTGGGTGAGCCCGGCGTCCATCACGAACAGGTCGAGATTCGTGAAGCCGCCCTGCCCGGCGGACGGGAACACGGCCCGCGGCTCGCTCCACTGCAGTGTGAACCGCGTGCCGCTGCCGAGGGTCATGTCGAAGGTGGTGTCTCCGCCCGGCGCGATCGCGACCACGTTCGTCGGCTGCACGGTGCACCCCGCGAAGGGCCCGGCGGCGCCGTCGGGCCCGCCGCCCGTGCCCACCGCGCGCACCCGCGCGGTGTGATTGCCGCCCCGGTTGCCCGAGGACGAGTGCACGGCCACGCCGCCGGCGGCGGCGTTCTCGCGCGCGTTCGCGACGACGCCCTGCTGGAACGCGGGCTCGGCATCGAACGCGAGGTCCTCGGCGATCACGTTCACGCCGGCCGCCACGAGGTTGCCGACCGCGGTCACGTGCCCGGCGGTACCCGAGCCGTTGGCATGGAACACCAGCGCGGCGCCGGGCGCCATGTCGTGGATGATCTCGAGCATCGCGGTGCCCTCGTCGCCGGAGCCGGCACTGAGCACGGTGACGGCGGGAAGCTCGTTCAGGGCCTGGGCCTGGGCGAGGCTCGCGACGCCGTTCGAGATCGCGCCGACGGTGACGCCGGCGCCGGTGATGCCCTGCTGCTGGGCCAGGTCGGCGTTGTGCAGCACCACGCCCTCGCTGTCGATCGTGTTCAGCGGATGCGGGTTCGTGTCGCCGTAGTCCGGCGGCGTCACCGCGGCCACCCACGGCAGGGCTGCCGCCTCCTCGACGCGGCCCGGCGCGATCCAGGCCTGAACGAGCCCCGGGAACTCCAGCACGATCACGATCTCGGCTCCGAGGGCCCGCAGCTGGTCGACCTCTGCCTTCCCGACGCTGTCCAGCGCATGGAAGAGCAGCTCCAGCTCCCCGCTCGGCCGCACGCGCACGAGGCCGTCGGAGAACGCGGAGAGATCGGCCGCGGTGCGCGCTCCCCGCGCGGGGATGCCAGCAGCTTCGAGCTCGAGCCTGTCGAGCACGCGCAGCACGCTGGCCGCGACCTTCGACGGCGTCGCATCGGCCGGCGCCTGCGCCGACGCGGCGGGCGCTGCCAGCATCAGCCCGGCAAGGGCTGCCGCGGTCAGGAGCGAGCGCAGGGAAGAAACGGCGTTGCAGAACCGGGTGTTCATCGGCGGGGCCTCCATGGGCACGAGAACGAGCGAACGAGCCTGCTTCCCGCCGGCGTCACGAGCGGCGAAACGGGCTCGCGTGACGACACGGAAGTCTTGCCCCTCCGGCCGCGCGCGGTCCTGCTCCAGATCAACGCGCAGCGGTCTCGTCTGCGCATCCGGGCCGCGGCGTGCGCTGCATCTATGATCCCTGCCGGCGGACGCGTCCGGGAGAACGCGATGAACCTCGACAAGCTGCGCCGCGCGGAGGCAGGCTTCCTCGCGATCTACCCGAAGGGCTTCGCCGATCCGGCGATCCAGCCCGTGCGCCGCAAGCACAACGTGCAGCAGCTGGTGCGCTACGCGGGCGAGGCGCTGACGCGCGAGCGCTGCCACCGCCCCGACGCCGTGTGCGACGCCGTGCTCGCCATCATCAGCCGCTCGTCGATGGTGGCGCGCTTCGACAAGCCGCGCTTCCGCGACTTCGTCGCCAGCCTGGGCGGCGACGAGCGCGAGACGTTCGCCTACGCGGTGGAGCAGCGCCTGCACGGGCGCAGGGCGCAGGGCTTCGAGCTGATGCGCGGCATGCTCGCTCCCTTCGGGCTCGCGCGCTGGCCGGTGATCAGCGCAGCACCCTTCTATCACGCGCCGCGACGCGAGGCCTTCGTCAAGCCGTCCACGGTGAAGCGCATCCTGGCGTGGCTGGAGGTCGAGGATCTCCGCTACCACCCGACGCCGTCGTGGGCGTTCTATCGCGGCTTCCAGCGACTGCTGGTCGCGATCCGACGGGAGGTGAGCCCGTCACTGTCGCCCACGAACGCGGCGCTCACGGGCTTCCTGATGATGAGCCTGACGGCGGACGGCACGCAGGCCGACATGCACGCGCGCCACCGCACGGGGCGTGGCGGATCCGCGTGAGCGGGCTCGTGCGCCCGCCGCCCGCGGCGGCCCGCCTCGCCGGCCGGCGTCGATGCGCCTCTGCTTCCTGATCGACGACGCGGTGGCGCGGATGACGGACGTTCGAGATCACGCAAGAGGAGAACCCTGCCGGCACGCCGCCTCCTCGTGCGCCCGCTCGGGCGTCGACACGAAGCCGAAACCCTCCCGCGATTCGGAACAGCCATCTAGAGTGACCGCACGGACCCGGGGCCGGCGCATGCGCGGGCACGGCGCGACCCGCGCACGCCTGCCACGCCGCGGGATCGCGCGAGCTGCGCAGGAGCCCGCTCGCGAAGGAGAACGACGGACATGGAGCTGAATGCCGACTTCGCGCGGCGCGCCGCCGTGCACGCGCAGCGCCTCGACTGGGTGCCGTCGCCGGCTGCCGGCGTCGAGCGGCGCATGCTGGACCGCATCGGCGACGAGGTGGCGCGCGCGACGTCCATCGTGCGCTACGCCGCGCGCAGCGCGTTCCCCGAGCACGTGCACGGCGGCGGCGAAGAGTTCCTCGTGCTAGACGGCGTGTTCGAGGACGAGCACGGCGCGTTTCCCGCCGGCAGCTACGTGCGCAACCCGCCCACGTCGAAGCACACGCCGCGCTCCGGCCCGGGCTGCACCCTGTTCGTCAAGCTGTGGCAGTTCGATCCCGAAGACCGCACGACGGTGCGCCTGGACGCGCGTGCGCGGCGCCCTGTCCCGGTGCCGGGCGAGCCCGGCGTCGCGGCGGTGCTGCTGCACCGCGACGAGCGCGAGACGGTGCGCCTCGAGCAGTGGGCGCCCGGCGCCGCGATCGCGCGCGAGCCGGTGGGCGGTCTCGAGCTGCTCGTGCTGTCGGGGTCGTTCACGGAGTCGGGCGAGGTCTTCGTCGAGCAGTCGTGGCTGCGCCTGCCGCCGGGCGCGGCGCTCGACGCGGTCGCCGGCGACGGCGGCGCACGGGTCTGGTCGAAGGAGGGCCATCTCGCGCACGTGCGCGGCGCACCGCCCGCGCGGTGAGCGCACGCGTCACGCGTCGCCGGCCTGCACGTGCGCGGCCGCGTCGCGGAGCTCGGCGACCACGGCGTCGCGCTCCGCGACCAGCTCGTCGTGCTCGCGCCGGCGCAGCCAGCGCCGCCACAGTACCCGCGCCCCGCCGGCCGTGTCCGCCGCACGCTCGGCGAACCACAGCGCCGCCCACGCGCACGGCGGGGCCAGCAGAAGGTGCAGCGCGGCCCAGGTCCAGCCCATCGCGAATCCCACCGCCGCGGACGCCGCGAGCCAGGTGACCGGGAACAGCATCAGGCCCGCGAGCACCTTCATCGTGGACACCACGTCGTCCTGGCTGCGCGCGGCGTGCGCCGCGAGCACGCCGACGGCGCGGTACGGCACGTAGTTCTCGATCAGGCCCACTCCGATCAGCGGCGCCAGCGCGGCCATGCCGAGCACGGTCTTCGCGAGGTGGCGCATCGCCCGGCCCGCCGGCAGGTCCAGGGGCACGCGCCCGCCGTCGGGCGCGGCGAGCGCCTGATAGGCGCGCAGCCGCTGCACCAGCCGGTCCAGTGCGTCCGGTGCTGCGTCGTGGACCCGGTCGCCGCGCGCGAGGATCAGGCGCATCAGCGAGAGCTGGCGCTGCACGGGCCCCTGCGCCGGCGTCGCCGGAAACGCGTCGCCGGCATCGTCCAGCAGGCGCGCCGCGACCGCAGCGAGGGTCACGTGCTCGGGATCGCGGGCATTCACGGTCACCGCGCGAAGCCCGGCCTCGATGCGGGCGGTCAGCGCGCGCACCGCGTCGCGCGGCGGCTCGGCCGCGTCGTCCACCGCGACCACCGGCACCTCCAGCGCGGCGCCGAACACGACGGCGGCGTCGCTGCGGAAGGTGCCGCGGGACGGGTAGTGCAGGCCGACGGGAACCAGCCGCACGGCGTCCGCGCCGGGGTGCTGCGCGTGCATCAGCGCGCGCGCGGAGAGCGCGATGCGCGCGGCGCCGGTCTTCATCGGCGCGAGCTGCGGCGCGGCGTGGCTCACGCCCTCGGGGAACAGCGCGAGCGACCCGCCGCGCGCGAGCAGGTCGCGAGCGGCCATCATCGTGCGCGCGTTGCGGCGCGGATCGGCGCCGTCCTCCCGGCGGTACACGGGCAGGCAGTCGAAGGCCTTCACGGCGTGCCCGATCACCGGCGTGCGGAACAACGGTTCCTTCGCCAGGAACGACACCGGGGACGGCCCGAACGCGAGGATGAACAGCGGGTCCACCAGGCCGTTCGGGTGGTTCAGCACGAAGATGACGGGACCGCTGGCCGGCACGCCGTCCCGTCCCACGACCTCGATCCGGCGGTAGAAGATCTGCAGCAGCAGCCGCGAGAAACGGCGCGCGGCGCGGCGCACGGCATCGGCCGTCATGCGGCCGCGCCCGCGGGCGCGCCGCGGCCGCACCGGATCACCCCCGCCCCCGCGCCACGGCGAGCACCGTCGACATCCGGTCGATACCGCATACCTGAACGTGGCTGTCGATCGCTAGCGCGCATGCGGGGCCATCCCCTCCGCCGATGCCGGGGCAGGGCCAGGGTATGCGGGACAGACGAGGGCACTTCTCTGCGCAGGCACGACGGGCGAAGCATATTGGCGATCGCCCGGTCAGCACACGCGTCGCGTCGTTCAGCGGCGCCGGCGGCCACTGGCGCCGGCGGAGCCGAGCCGGCGCATACGCGCGGCGGCGGCCGGCAGCCGCACTCCCGGTGCCGCGGCGCGCCTACAGCGCGAGCCCGACCCGCCGCCCGTCGTGAATCGCGTACGGCGCCTGGCGCGGCGCCGCGGCGTCGCCGACGAGGTGCACCTCCAGGGCGCCTCCTGCAAGGTCGCGCGCGAGCGTGTCCTCGGCGCGGTTCGGCGTCGCCATCACGAGGTCGTCGGCCGCGACGACGTGCTCCTCGCCGGTCAGCAACGAGCGCACCCGTGCGCCCTCTTGCGTCCACGCGGTCACCGCGCTCTCGCACCGGAACACGACGCCGAGGCGCGCGAGGCGCTGGCGCAGCGGGAAGTCGGCGGCGGTGCGCTGCAGCTCTTTCGCGACCATCGGGTCCGGCGTGACCAGCGTGACCGCATGGCCCGCCTCGGCCAGCCACCACGCGGTGCCGCACCCGCGCCAGTTGCCGCCCTCGTCCAGCACCACCACCCGCGGGCCCGGGCGGGCCGCCCGGCCCAGCACGTCCTCCGCGGACCACACCCGCCCGCGCTCGATGCCGGGCAGCGCGGCCACGCCGGGCAGCGCCTTCTGGAAGCCGTCGCCCGCCGGCTGCGAGCCGGTGGCCACGACCACCGCGTCCGGCGCGAGCTCGCGCACCTCCGCGGCCTCGACGAGCCAGTTGAAGCGCACCTCGACCTGCAGCTTCGTGAGCTGGCGCTGATACCAGTCGATCAGGTCCAGCACCTGCCCGCGCCGCGGCTGCAGGCCCGCGAGGCGGAACTGCCCCCCGAGCTCGCCGCTCGCCTCGGCCAGCGTGACGCGGTGCCCGCGCTCCGCCGCGACCCGTGCGGCCTCGAGGCCTGCCGGGCCGCCGCCGACGACCAGCACGCGCCGCGGGCGCGGCGACGGCGTGAAGCGATCGCCGCCCCACTCCCACTCGCGCCCCACCGACGGGTTCACCAGGCACGAGATCCAGTAGTCGCGCGAGCGCCGCCCCCAGCACATCTGGTTGCACGACAGGCAACCGCGCACGTCGTCGGGGCGTCCGCCCAGGGCCTTCGCGACCAGGTGCGGATCGGCGATCTGACCGCGCACGATGGACACCAGGTCCGCGTCGCCCGCGCGCAGCACCTCCTCCGCGTTGTCCGGCGTGCGGATGTGGCTCTCGGCGGTGACCAGCGCGTGGCTGACCGCGCCCTTCAGCACGGCCGACAGCGCCGTGCCCATGCGCTCCGGATACAGGAAGGTGGGCATCAGCTTGTAGAAGTCGAGATAGCTCCCGGAGCCGCAGGTCACGTAGTCGACGAGCTGGTCGCGGTCGTGGCGCGCGACGATCTCGGCAAGCGACTCCCGCGACAGCGCGACGTCGAAGTCCGGCTCGTCGTTGACGGCGAGGCCGACGATGAAGTCGTCGCCGCACACCGCGCGCACGCGCGCGGCGATCTCGCGCGAGAAGCGCGTGCGGTTCTCGAGCGACCCGCCCCACCGGTCGTCGCGGTGGTTCGACCACGGCGTCCAGAACTGGTCGAGCAGCGCGTGGTACGCGGCCCACAGCTCCACGCCGTCGAAGCCCGCGTCGCGGCAGCGGCGCGCGGCCTGCACGAAGCCGTCGATGGTCTCCTCGATCTCCGCCTCGCTCATCGCGTGGCTGCCGTCGCTGTCGTGATAGCTGGGCAGACCCGACGGCGACCAGTGCGGGTGGTACGAGTTGTCCGAGTCGCCGTGCTGGCCCACGTGGTAGAGCTGCTGCAGCACGAGCGCGCCGTGCTCGTGCACCGCGTCGGTGAGCGCACGGAAGTGCGGGACCACGTCGTCGCTGGAGTGTCGGAAATTGCCGCGCGTGAGCACCGCCGCCGCGTGCACCGGCATCGGCTCGACGACGATCATCGCCGCGCCGCCGATCGCGCGCTCGCGGTAGTACGCGACGTGACGCTCCGTCGGCAGCCCCTCCACCGCCATGTTCGCGGTGTGCGCGCCGAACACGACCCGGTTGCGCAGCGTGCGCCCGCGCAACGACGCAGGCGCCGAAAGATTCGGATATGCCGTCATGAATCAGAAAAGCCGGGGTCGGACCAACCTATCCAGCTGAATCCGTTCACCTTTCCCACGAGAAGACCCGAGTTTCGGAGTGTTAGCCGTGCGCATGGTCCCCCTTCTCCCGCTTCTTGGATGCCCGCGCCAGCTTTAGACCGTCAGAAGAATCGCTGATTCTTGCGCCTAACAGCGCTAGAAGGCGCAATTGGAGCGAAACCTCGATGAGAATCAGAGACATGGGTTGGTCCGACCCTATCGAATCACGCAAGCCGACTACCTCAGCGTGATCATCAGCGCCATCGAAAACGTCTCCAACGATGCCGTGGCCGGCGCGGAGTTCGACGGACACTATG
>CBDUCN010000254.1:0-7847 GCA_965365655.1 uncultured Gammaproteobacteria bacterium
CGGGGCGCCGCGGGGCGCCGGGCCCGTCACGCTGGCGGCAACGCCGCCTCGAGAAGCGGCCGCGCCCACGGCGGGGTGCGCGCGAGCGCCGCGACGTCGTCGGGCGCGGGCCACGTCAGGCGGCCGTCCTCCATCGCGAGCAGCAGCGGCGGGTCCGGCACCGGCTCGCCCGGCGCCGCGTGGGCGCTGTTGTCGTGCACCCGCAGGTACGCGAGGTGCGGCATCAGGGTGAGCAGGTTCTCCGGCGCGCGCCGCCAGCGCTCGAGGATGCGCGCCTCGGGGATGTCGTGCCCGCCGGCGCGCACCCGCGCCCGCACCCGCGCGACGTGCAGCTCGGGCGTGGCCAGCCCGCAGAACCACATCTCCACGTCGTGGCTGGCGGCTGCCGCGAGCAGCCGGCGCGTGATGGTGCGCCCGCCCAGCGTGGTCTCGAACGCGTGCGACCGGCCGGCGGCGACGGCCGCGTCGAGCCGGCGCACGCCCTCCGCCCACGCGTGGCGGTTGGCCTCCTCGGGTTCACAGCCGCTGCGCTCGACCAGGCCGCGCGCGAAATCGTCCGGGTTGAACCAGCTCATGCCGGCGCGGGTCAGCAGATGGCCGCCCACCGAGCTCTTGCCCGCGCCGTTGACCCCGGCGAGGACGAAGAGCACCGGGCGCGCGGTCAAAAGGTCTTCCCGGCCTTCACCTCACCGTGCAGGGCGGCGGGCTCGCGCATCACCCGGCGCAGCCGATCGCCGGCATCGTCCGCCTGCAGCGCCGCCAGCCGCCGGTCGAACTGCTCGCGCAGCTCCTCCAGCGCCCCCTGCACCGGGACCTGGCCCCGGCGCACCTGGCGCATCATCTGCACGTACTCCTCCGCCGACAGGATCACGGCCTGCGGCTCGTCGTGGTTGGTGACCAGCAGCCGGCCGTCGCCCTCGGTGCGCAGCGTCTTCATCAGGCGCCGCCAGCCCTTCTTCTTGACGTCGGACGCGGGCGCGCTCGCGAGTTCGGTGAACTCGGCACGGTCGTCCAGGGGATCGGGGGTGGACATCGCGACGGGGCCTCCTCCGGGGTCAGCCCGAAGAATACCCCTTCTGGCCATTCTGGCCAAAATTGCCCCGTGTCAGAACTCGCTTCCCAGCAGGGCCTGCTCGAACGGAAACGGCGACATCAGCTCGACCCCGCTCTGCGTGACGTGCACCTGCTGCTCGAGCTTCACCCCCTCGCCGCCGTCCTCCGCTCCGATGAAGCTCTCCACGCACAGCACCATGCCCGGCTCGACCACGCCGTCGTAGCCGCCGGCGTCGAAGTCGTCGCGGTAGACGATGTACGGGTACTCGCCGGTCATGCCGATGCCGTGCGCCAGCAGGTAGTAGCGGTTGCGGCGGTAGCGCGGCGGGATGCGCCAGCCCTGCATCGTGAGCTCGCGGAAGCCGATCCCCGGCCGGATCAGGTCCAGGTTGTGGTGCACCTGCTCGAACGCGAGGCGGTACAGGGTGCGCTGCGCGTCGGTGGGCGGCCCGTCGCCGCACAGGAAGGTGCGCGAGAAATCGGCGTAGTAGCCGAAGCGCCCCACGACGTCGGTGTCCAGCGCGACCAGCTCGCCCGCCCGGATCGGGCGCTCCGAGCTCTCCTGGAACCACGGATTGGTGCGCGGCCCGGAGTTCAGCAGCCGCGTCTCCACGTAGTCGCCGCCGCCCGCGATCACCTCGCGCCACAGCACGCTCCACAGCGCGTTCTCGGTGATCCCGGGAACCAGCGCCTCGCGCAGATTCCCCACCGCGGCAGTGACCGCGTCCGCGGAGGCCTGCATCAGCGCGATCTCGCCCGCGACCTTGATCGAGCGCGCCCGCTCCACCGCGCCCTGCGCGTCGAGCACCTCGAGCCCGCGCGCCGCGAGCGCGAAGGCCGCTGCCGCATTGAAGCGCTCGATGCCCACCCGGCGCGAGCCGCCGCCGTGGGTGCGCACCAGGTCCGCGATCTCGTCGGCCCAGCGCGCGGTGGCCTCGTCCAGGCGCCCGGCGGCCGCCACGTAGCTCGCCGTGGTCGCGACGCGCACTTCGTCCACCGTGTCCACGCCGTCGGCCAGGTGCGCGCAGCCGGCGAACTCGAACAGGATCACCGGACCCTCGCGGGCCACGAACACGTAGCGCGCGGGGTTGCGCGCCGTGAATATCTGCATGTTCCGGGTGCCGGTCGCGTAGCGCACGTTCACCGGGTCCACCAGCACCAGCGCCGCGAGATCCTGCTCCGCCATCTGCCCGCGCAGCCGCGCGAGGCGCCCGCGGCGCACCCGCGGCTCGTCGAGGCCGCCGGCCCCGCCGGCGGGCGTCACGCGCTGCGCGCCCGGGCCCGGGGCAGTCCGCCAGGGTGCAGCGACACCACGTGATCCTCGAGCCGGAAGCCGGCCGGGTCGCGCAGCCAGTCCTGGAAATCGTCCTCGTCGCGGAACAGCAGCAGCTCGCGCGCCCTGCTCTCCGGCGCCTCGTGGCGCATCGCCTCCTGCCACGGCTCGACGAAGTGCTCCACCGGGATGTTCCAGTAGCGGCACACCGCCTCGGCCAGGTCCACCGTCGCGAAGGCCGCATAGGCCACGCGCCGGGACCCGATCTTGATGCGCATCGGGCCGCCGTAGGTCATGCCGCCGACTTCGCGCAGCGGGGTGCGGATGAGATGCATTTGCGCGCTCATGCGAACGGCCCGGCCGTCGCCGGGCAGCGTGGGATGGCCGTTCATGATAGCGAAGCGCCTGGCCGTCCCGCGGCGCGCACGGCGACCTCCAGTGGCCCGCCGGCGACGCGCGTCAGGCCGCGTCGCCTCCGTCCGGATGGGGGTCCTGCGCCTGCAGGTGCGCGGCGAACGCGCGGCAGGCGTCCACCCAGGTGAACACGCCGGCGAGCCGGCCGTCGCGGGTGACGATGGCGCTGCCGACCCGGCGCTCGGCCATCTGCACGAGCACCTCGGACAGCATCACGTGCAGGTCCACCACGTACGGATCGGGCTCGCAGACCTCGCCCACCCGGGTGTCCGGCTCGCCGGCCGCCGCGCCGCGCGACGTCAGCACGCCCGCGATGCGCTCGTCGTCCATCACCGGCAGGTGGTGCACGCCGTGCGACGCCATCAGCGCGCGCGCCTCGGCCAGCGGGGCGGCGGTGCTCACCGAGTACGGGAACGGCGTCATCACCGACGCGAGGCGGGGAATTCGGGGCATGGGATGGTGTCGCCGTCGGGATCAGCGCCCGAGTCTAGCCCGGACCCTTCATCGGATTCACCGTGCCTCCCCAGGTCGCTGAATAGGCAACGAATTTCTCTCCGCCGCACGCACCGCGACCGTCCCGCCCGGTCTGGGCATCGCCCGTGAATCCACGGCTCGGGCGCGAAGCCCGTGCAACTTCCGCGGCGGCTCCGGACCCGCGGCCGGGGCCTGCGCGGAGCGCCCGCCGCGCGCGGCGCCGTGCGGCCGCGCCGGCTGCCGGCGGAACCCGCGCCCCCACGCCCCGGCGCCGGAGAGCGCCGCCCGCGCGACGCGCGACGCGCGGGCTGAAGATCCCCGTGCCGCGGCCGATACACGAATCAGGTCCGCCCTGCCCTGACGCGACACCGCACAGCGACCCGGTTCCAACCATGCCCATGCCCGCCGAAAGACGCGCCCGCCGCAGCCGATTCCTGATCCGGCGCAAGATCGGGCGCGGCGGCCAGGGCGTGGTCTACGAGGCGGAGGACCGCGTGCTCGGACGCACCGTCGCGATCAAGGTGGTGCACCTGGACGGCCCCGGGCAGCGCGAATCGCGCCGCGCGTTCCCCCGCGAGGCGCGCATGGCCGCCCGCCTGCAGCATCCGCACATCATCCCGATCTACGACGTGGGCGAGCACCGCGGCCTGCCGTACCTGGTGTTCGAGTACGTGCAGGGGCGAACCGTCAAGGAGATGCTGGTCGAGAAGGGCGCGATGCCGCCGCGCCGCGCGCTGGCGCTGTTCCGCCCGGTGCTGGAGGCGATGGCGCACGCCCACGAGCGCGGCGTGCTGCACCTCGACCTCACGCCCGGCAACATCCTGGTCGGCGACCGCGACGTGCCGCGGATCATGGACTTCGGCCTGTCGCAGATGATGGGCACGGTGCCCGACACCACGATGGTGCCGGTGGGCACGCTGCTGTACATGTCGCCGGAGCAGTTCGACGCGCTCCCCCCGGGCCCCGCGACCGACGTGCGCTCGCTGGCCCTGATCCTGTTCGAGATGCTCGCCGGGCATCCGGCGGTGACGTCGCGCACGCTGGCCGCCGCGTCGCGCGAGATCACGCAGCAGGACATCGACGTCACGCCGCTGGACACCGGCCCCGACATGACGCCGCTGACGCGCTTCCTGGCCGGCGCGCTGGCCCGCGACCCCGCGCAGCGCTATCCGAACGCGTGCGCGATGCTGCTGGCCTTCGACAAGGCGCTCGAGGAACGGCGCGAGGTGATGGACGCGGCGAACAGCGCTCCGTCCGAGGGCGCGGTGGAGTTCCTGCTGCGCCGCCTGCGCCGGCGCGATGACTTCCCGGCGCTGTCGAAGTCGCTGATCGCGATCAACCGCATGACCTCGAAAGACAGCACCGCGACCGCGGACCAGATCTCGAACGTGGTGCTGCGCGACTTCGCGCTCACCAACAAGCTGCTCAAGCTCGCGAACTCCGCGTACTACGGGCGCATCGCCGGCGAGGTGCGAAGCGTCTCCCACGCGATCAGCCTGATCGGCTTCGAGCAGCTCCGCCTGACGGCCAACTCGCTGACGCTGGTCTCCCACGTCAAGGACCGCGCCCACGGGCACGCGCTGCGCGACCTGCTCGTGCGCTCCTTCGCGGCCGGGCTGCTGGCGCGCCATCTCGCGCGCACCCAGGGCCTGCGCAACGCCGAGGAGGCGTTCATCTGCGGCATGTTCCAGGCGCTGGGCGAGATCCTGACGCGCCTGTACTGCCCGCTGGAGTACGAGGACATCGAGGCGCTGGTGGAGCACGAGGGCGTGAGCGTCGCCGCCGCGGCACACCAGGTGCTGGGCATCGACCACGCGGCGCTGGGCTCGGCCGTTGCGCGCGAATGGCACTTCCCGGACGACATCGTCGCGGCCATCGCCGGCCTGCCGGAAGACGCTCCGGTGAAGAGACCGGCCGACGCCTGCGAGCACATGCGCGACGTCGCGGTGCTGGCGGACACGCTGTGCCGCGAGCTGGCCCGCGCCGGCAACGCCGACCCCGCACCCGTGTTCGACGCGCTGCGCGAGCGTTTCCGCGAGAGCGTGCCGCTGGAGGCGGAGCAGATCCCCGAGATGGCCGGCGCCGCCCTCGACAAGCTCGCGCAGTTCGCGCCGATCCTCGGGCTCAACGTCAGCGGCGCGCGCTGGTACGCGGCGGCACGCCAGTGCGTGGAACGGTTGAGCGCGGCTGACGTGCCGCCCGCGGCGAGCGCGGCGCCCGCGGCCTGATTCCGGCGCGCGCCGCGCACCCCGCCCGGCGGCCGGACGCCCGCCGCCTGCTCAGTACTCGCGCAGCAGCGCGCCGTAGCCCTCGAAGCGATCCTCTACGCCGGCCAGGCGCAGGCAGTCCCACACCATCGCCTGGTTGCTGCACACCACCGGCTTGCCCAGGCGCCGCTCCAGCACGTCCACCACGTCCAGGGTGCGCAGCGCCCCGCAGCTCACGAACACGGCATCCGCGTCGGGCCGGTCCACGCTCGCGGCGAAGTCCGCGATGTACTCCGGCGCGACGCGCACCATGTCGCTGTCGCGCTCCAGGTTCAGGCCCTGGATGTCCAGCACCTCGAAGCCGGCCCGCGTCATGTACTCGGCCTCGCGGGCGTTGATCTCGTCCAGGTACGGCGTCGCGACGACAACGCGCCGCGCGTCCAGCCTTCGCAGCGCGCGCAGCACGCCGGTGATCAGTGACGTCGGCTTCGCGCCCGGCGCGCCGCGCACGAGCTCGGCGAACACCCGCTCCTCGCCGACCACCAGGCTGCCCGACGTGCACGCGTAACACACCACGTCCAGGCTCCCGTCCGGCAGCAGCGTCGCGGCGGCGTCCGCGAGGTGGTCCACCTGCGCGCGCAGCGTCTCGTTCGTGATGCGGTCCGGTATGGCCACCCGCGACACGTGCACCCCGACGCCCGGCGGGCGCAGCGTGACGATGTCGTCCTGCACGGTCTGCTCGGTCGCGAGCAGCACGTAACCGATCTTGGCCCGCGGATGGCGGCCGGCGTCGAAGCGGATGCCCGGGCGCGGCCGGGTCGCCGCGTGGACTGCTGCGTGCATCGCGCCTGCCTCGATGACGGGACCGGGGTCGATTCTACGGCACACGCGGTCGCACGCGCGAAGCGCCTGCGCGCACGGCGCCGGCTCGCCGCATCGGCTACATTGGCCCGAACCCGGAGGACCCGCCGATGCTCGAGCACGCCCGCCAGCGCACCGCACGTTTCCAGCGGCGCCTCGCCGAGGAGGGAATCGGCCTCGCCGTGCTCACCGACGAGAGCTCCATCGCGTACCTGGCCGGATTCTGGGGCTACCTGTCGGTGGAGTTCGGCCGGCCCACGTTCCTGATCGTGCGCCCGGACGGCGCCCCGGTCGCGCTCACGCCGCTGATGGAGAGCGAGATGGTGAGCGCGATGACGTGGCTGGAGGACGTGCGCACCTGGGAGGACGAGGGGCCGCGGCGCTGGGAGCACGTGCTGGCCGACGTGATCGGCGTGCCGCCGTCGGAGATCGCGGTGGAGTCGCACCTGCTGCCGGCGATCGTGCGCACGTGGCTCGACGAGCGCTACCCGGGGACGGGCCTTCGCGACGTGTCGCCTGTGCTGGGCGCGATGCGCACCGTGAAGGGGCCGGAGGAGATCGCGGTGATGCGCGACGCCGGGCGCGTCGCCGCCGCGATGATGGAAGCAGCGCAGGGCGCGCTGGCCGAAGGCGTGCCGGAGTACGAGGCGGCGCTCGCCGTGATCGCGGCCGGCACCCGCGCCGCGGCCGGCTTCCTCACCGCACGCGGCTGGGAGGCCTTCGTGTCGCCGATGATCCACAACCTGCAGATCATGCAGAGCGGCCGTGACACCGCGATGGTGCACCGGCGCGCGAGCGTGAAGCGCATGACGCGCGGCGACCCCGTGTACTTCTGCATGTGCAACCTCGCGGAGTTCAAGCACTACCGTCTGGGCTTCGACCGCATGTTCTTCGTCGGCGAGGTCAGCGACGAGGCGGCGCGCGTGCAGGAGACCGCGATCGCCGCACAGGCCGCGGCGCTCGCGGCGCTGCGCCCCGGCGTCACCGCCGAGAGCGTGGCCGCGGCCGCCAACGACGTGTACCGCGCGCACGGCTTCGCGCCCGGGTACCGCACCGGGCGCTCGATCGGCATGGCCTACCTGGAGGCGCCGGAGCTGAAGACCGGCGACACGACCGTGCTCGAGGCCGGCATGACCTTCGCCGTGGACGGCGGCGTCACAGTGGCCGGCGGTCTGGGCGGGCGCATCGGCGACTCGGTGGTCGTCACCGAGGACGGGTTCGAGTTCCTCACCGAGTATCCGCGCGGCGTGACCGTGGTCTGACGCATCTGCCGGGCTTCCGGCAGCCGCTGTGCCGGCCGGGTTCGACGCGCGGCGCCGGAAACGCCGGCCGTCGCAACGCCACGCGCCTCGAACGGCGCGCTAGGAACGTCGCCGCCGCCACGGCCGCCGCGTCCCGCCGTCGCCGTCGCGGTGCACGCGGATGTCCAGCGGCGCGCTGGTGTCCAGGTGCACGTCGCGCTGCGGGAACGCGATCACGATGCCCGCGTGCTCGAGCTTCTCGTAGATCGCGTCGTGCAGCGCCGTCTGCACCGTGAGCAGGTGCTCGATGGACGGCAGGTAGAC
>CBDUCN010000255.1:0-7826 GCA_965365655.1 uncultured Gammaproteobacteria bacterium
GTGATGCCGGTGACGCCCGAGCAGTGGGAGTACATCGTCGGGCTGGAGTGAGCGTTCGGGCGCGGCGTCACACGAAGCGTTAATCCGCGCCGGGCCGCAATCTACCTGAGGAACATCCGGTACGCCGGGTTCTCGCTCTCCTCCGCGTACGCGTAGCCGATGTCGTCCAGGAACGGCTGCAGCCGCTCCTGCTCCTCGGGCGGCACCTGCAGCCCCATCAGCACGCGGCCGTAATCGGCGCCGTGGTTGCGGTAGTGGAACAGGCTGATGTTCCAGTGCTCGCCCATGTGGGTCAGGAAGCGCAGCAGCGCCCCGGGGCGCTCGGGGAAGTCGAAGCGGTACAGCACCTCGTCCGGCGCGCCGCGGGCGCGCCCGCCCACCATGTGGCGCACGTGGGTCTTGGCCATCTCGTCGTCGCTCATGTCGAGCACCGGGTAGCCCCGCTCGCGCAGCTTCGCGACCAGCACGTCCTTGTCCTGCGGTCCCTCGCGAAGCTCCACGCCGACGAAGATGTGCGCCTCGCGCGCGTCGGCGTAGCGATAGTTGAACTCGGTGATCGCGCGCTGGCCGATGACGTCGCAGAACTCGCGCAGCGCCCCGGGGCGCTCGGGAATGGTCACCGCGATCAGCGCCTCGCGCTGCTCACCGATCTCCGCGCGCTCGGCGATGTGGCGAAGCCGATCGAAGTTCACGTTCGCACCGCAATCCACCGCGATCAGCGTGCGTCCGGTCACGCCCTCGCGCGCGACGTAGCGCTTGAGCCCGGCGATGCCCAGCGCGCCCGCCGGCTCCGCGATGGAACGGGTGTCCTCGAAGATGTCCTTGATCGCCGCGCAGATCTCGTCGGTGCTCACCAGGATCACCTCGTCCACGCATTCACGCGCGATGCGGAACGGCTCCTCGCCCACCTGCTTCACGGCCACGCCGTCGGCGAAGATCCCCACCGACTCGAGCGTGACCCGCTCGCCGGCGGCCAGCGCCGCGTGCATGCTCCCGGCCTCCTGCGGCTCCACGCCGACGATGCGGATGTCCGGCCACAGGCTCTTCACGAACGCGGAGATGCCCGCGATCAGACCGCCGCCGCCGACCGCGACGAAGATCGCGTCGATGTCGGGGCCGTGCTGGCGCAGGATCTCGTCGGCCACCGTTCCCTGGCCCGCGATCACGTAGGGGTCGTCGAACGGGTGCACGTACACCAGCCCGCGCTCGGCGGCCAGCGCGTCGGCGCGCGCCTTCGCGTCGTCGTACGAGCTGCCGTGGAGCACGATCTCCGCGCCCAGCGTGCGCACCGCGTCCACCTTGATGGCGGGGGTGGTCTTCGGCATCACGATCAGCGCGTTGACGCCGAGGCGCTGCGCGGCCAGCGCGACGCCCTGCGCGTGGTTGCCGGCCGAGGACGCGATCACGCCGCGCGCGCGCTCCTCGGGCGTCAGGCTCGCGATCTTGTTGTACGCGCCGCGCAGCTTGAACGAGAAGACCGGCTGCAGGTCCTCGCGCTTGATCAGCACCCGGTTCCCGAGGCGCCGCGACAGCCGGGGCGCGTCGTCCAGCGGCGTCTCGCGCGCGACGTCGTACACGCGCGCGCGCAGGATCCGTTCCACGTACTCTCTAGGCATGCTCGGCTCCGGGGCTGGGCGGCGGCGACCGCACAACCGGCTACCGGTTCGGCGGGCGAAGCCCGCTATGATAGCGGTCCGGCGGATCGGGCGGCCAGCGCAGCCCACGGGACACCAGCATGACGCAGGACGACAAGAAGCGCGCCGTGGCGCGCGCCGCCCTGGACCACGTACGCGACGGCGACGTCGTGGGAGTAGGCACGGGCAGCACCGCGGACTTCTTCATCGACGCGCTGGCCGAGCGCCGGCACCGCATCCGCGGCACCGTGGCGAGCTCCGAGCGCAGCGCGGCACGGCTGCGCGGGCACGGCATCGACGTGCTGGAGCTCAACGAGGTGACCGAGCTCCCGGTGTACGTGGACGGCGCCGACGAGGCGGATCGCGCGGGGCACCTGATCAAGGGCGGCGGCGGCGCGCTGACCCGCGAGAAGATCGTCGCCGCGGTTGCGCGCAGCTTCGTGTGCGTGGTGGACGACTCGAAGATCGTCGAGCGCCTGGGCCGCTTCCCGCTGCCGGTGGAGGTGATTCCGATGGCCCGCAGCCAGGTCGCTCGCGCGATGGTCAGCCTCGGCGGCGAGCCGGTCTACCGCGAGGGCTTCGTGACCGACAACGGCAACCAGATCCTCGACGTGCACCGGCTGCAGGTCGACGACCCGGTCGCGCTGGAATCCGAGATCAACCAGATCGTCGGCGTGGTCACCAACGGCCTGTTCGCGCGCCGCGGGGCCGACGTGCTGCTGGTCGGCGGCGACGGCGGCGTGCAGACGCTGTAGCAGCGGGACACCGCACCCGCACCGACGCGCGACGCCGATGCGCGCGCAACGCAGCGGCCGCGCCAGGGGTCACGATGCCGCCGCACACCGGCTGCACCGGCCGCGTGCACGGTGCCGGCTTCGGGGCCGGTAGACTGCGGGGCCGGCTCCACACTCCTTCGAGAGGCCCCGCGTGGCCCGCTACTCAGGCAAGAAGCAGGTCTCCGACGAGACGCGCGACGAGGCGATGAAGATCGCCCGCGGCACCCAGGCGCCCGGCCAGACCAAGGCGCAGACGAAGCTGATCGCGCAGGGAATCGAACGCGGCATCGACCTCTACAAGAAGCAGCACAAGGAGCGCGCCCGGGCACTCGACCGCCGCGAGCGCGAGCTGCGCCAGGCGGCGGCCCGCGCCGGCGACGAGGCGGTGGACCACGGGGCGGGCACCGACGCGCACGGGGAGCCGACCGGCGACCCGGGACGCGCGCCCGCGCGCTGGCTGCCGTGGCTGCTGCTGGGCCTCACCTGGGCCGGGATCCTCGCGTACTGGCTGGCCGGCCGCGGCTGAAGGCACGGCGCCTGCGGCGCCGCCGGCCCCGAACTCTGTATACTCGTACAGTCTCCGCACGCAATCCATCCGGGGAAGCTCACCGATGATCCGAGCGCCTGGCACCCGGTCCCTCGCGGGCCACAGGGACCCGCGCTGATGGTGCACGACGCACCGCCGGCGGACGGCACGACGCTTCCGTCACGCCGCCCGGCCCGCAAGGGCCGCGGCGCCGCGAGCAACCGCAGCGGGCGCTTCGAGTCCGTGGGCCGCGAGGCGATCGACGACGGCTGGGGCAGCGCCGACGAGGCGCCCGCGAAGCTGCGCACCCGGGTCGAGGTGGACAGCAGCCGGCGGGTGATCAGCTACAACGAGTCCCCGGACGTCCCGTTCGACCGCTCCGTGAACCCCTACCGCGGCTGCGAGCACGGCTGCGTGTACTGCTATGCGCGGCCCACCCACGCGTGGCTCGGGCTGTCGCCGGGCCTCGACTTCGAGAGCCGCCTGTTCTACAAGCCGGACGCCCCCGAGCAGCTGCTGCGCGAGCTCGCGGCGCCGGGCTACCGGCCGCAGCCGATCTGCCTGGGCGCGAACACCGATCCGTACCAGCCGGTGGAACGCCGGCTGCGCGTGACGCGGCGGATCGTCGAGGCGCTGCACGCGTGCGGCCATCCGCTTCGCATCGTCAGCAAGGCGGCCCTGATCGAGCGCGACCTGGACCTGCTCGCGGACATGGCGGCGCGCGACCTGGTGTCGGTGTCGATCTCGGTCACCAGCCTGGACCGCACCCTGTCGCGGCGCCTCGAGCCGCGCGCCGCAGCCCCCGAGCGCCGGCTCGCGACGATGCGCCGGCTCACCGACGCCGGCATCCCGGTGCGCCTGCTGCTCGCACCGCTGATCCCCGCGCTCAACGACGAGCACATGGAGGCGATCATGGAGCGCGCGCGCGACGCAGGCGCGACCGGCGCCGGCTACGTGCTGCTGCGCCTGCCGCTCGAGATCCGCGACCTGTTCGTGGAGTGGCTGGACGAGCACTACCCGCTGAAGCGCGAGCACGTGATGGCGCGGGTGCGCGACAGCCGCGGCGGGCGCGACTACGACGCCGCGTTCGGGCGGCGCATGACCGGCACCGGGGTGTTCGCGGACCTGATCGCGAAGCGCTTCGGCCTCGCCGCGAAGCGCCTCGGCTTCGGCGACGAGCCGGCGCTGGACTGCGGGCAGTTCCGCGCCCCGGGCGGCGCGGGGAATCAGCTCAGCCTGCTGTGAGCGGCACAGGGGTCATGTCCTGCCCCCTGCGATCCCGTTCAGACGGGCTCGATGACGCCCGCGGCCGCGAGGCGATCGAGCAGCGCGCGCACCGCGTCCTCGCCGAGCCCGCTGGCGGCGGCGAAGTCCGAGGCCAGGAACAGCTCGTGCGCGAGCATCCAGGCGACGGCCGGCACCTCGGCCTCGCCGAGCGCCACGGCGCGCCCGCCGACCTCGAGCGCGCCGCCTCGCCACGCGATGCCGGCGCCGCGGCGCACGCGCACCCGCGTGCGCGGCTCGCGGTCCGGCACGCTGAGCGCCGGCGCGAGATCGCGGAACACCCGCTCGCGCTGCCAGCCGGCGACCTGCGCCGCGAGCTCCGGATCAACCGTGAGCTCGGCGAGACGCCGGCCCAGCCGCGCCAGGTGCGCGGCGACGGCCTGGGGGTCGTCGAAGTGCGGCAGCTCGGCGCGGAACGCCGGATCGTCCGGCAACGATTCCGCGAGCACGCCCATGAAGTCGAGGCCGGTGGCGCGGGTCACGCCGAAGCTCAGGTGCAGGCTCGCACCGCTCGTCGCCAGCGCGTCGTGGTACTGCCCGCGCGGCAGGTACAGCACGTCGCCGGGGGTCATCTCGACCTCCGTCAGCACCCGGCCCTTCGCCTGCTCGTGGTGCTCCGGCGTCTGCCACGCGTAGCTGTGGCCCGGGCGCTCCAGCGGATGCAGCGCGCGCCCCTCGTACACCCGCCAGCGCTTGCTCCCGGCGACGTGCAGTGCGAACACGTCGGTGGTGTCGTAGTGGCTCGGAAAGCCGGCATGCGCGTGGAACGAGCAGTAGACGTTGCACAGCACCGTGCCGCCGAGCGCCGACTGCAACGCGTAGGCCACCTCGCGCACGCCCGGCGACAGGCTCTCCATCACGTCCAGCACCACCGTCGCGCCGCGCGCGAGCAGCGCCTCGAGCCGGCGCGCGTCGACCAGCATCGCCGGCTCGCCCTCCCGGGTCTGGCCGCGCACGCAGTACTCCTCCGGCGGCAGGTCACGCCCGTCCAGCACCAGCTTGCAGGTGCGTGACGACCACAGCCGCCACATCCGGAGCAGCCGGTTCATCTCGTCGAAGGAGAACAGCGCCTCGAAGCGCTCCGCGTCGCCGGGAAAGTGGCGCGGCGCGCGGCCCTGCACCTCGGCGAGGAAGGCCGGCGCGCCCAGCGGGCTCACCAGCTCCGCGAATCCGGGAGCCGTGCCCGGACGGGCGCGGGTCGGGTCGTTCATCGTGCGGGACCTGTCCTCACTGCGGTCGTCTTCATGCGCCGGGAGCCCCCGCACGGGCCGTGCCCGCCCCCACCCGGGGTTCCGCGGCCGCGCCGCGGGACCCGGGCGTCCTGCGCGGCGGCGGCGCGCTGTTGCGCGAGCCTGGACTGCCGATATGCTCTGCGCTCGCCGGACGCGATGGCGCGCGGGCGCAAAGGGCACGGACTCCGTGCCCGCTGCGTACCCGCCCGCCGGCGCCGATCCGGGTCACGAGCGACCGTAGCATGAACGCCGAACGACGATCACCCGCGGCCCCGCGCGACGACCGCACCGCCTGGCAGGTGCGCGACGCGCGGCCGGAAGACGCGGCGCTGATCGCCGACTTCAACCGCGCGATGGCGCACGAGACCGAGTCGCTCGAGCTCGACACGCCGACCCTGCGCGCCGGCGTCGACGCCGTGCTCGCCGAGCCGGCGCACGGCTTCTACCTGGTGGCGCGGGACACGGACGGGGTGGTCGGGGCGCTGCTGGTCACCCGCGAATGGAGCGACTGGCGCAACGGCTGCTTCTGGTGGATCCAGAGCGTGTACGTGGTCCCACGGGCGCGCCGCCGGGGCGCGTTCCGCGCGCTGCACGCGGAGGTGCGCCGCCGCGCCCGGGCCGACGGCCGCGTGTGCGGCGTACGACTGTACGTCGCCAGCGACAACGGCGCCGCGAAGCGCACCTATGCGGCGCTCGGCATGCGCGAGCGCGCCTATGCCATCTTCGAGGAGGAGTTCCAGCGATCGTGAACGCACCGGCCACCACCGTGAGCATCGACGACGTGCGCGCCGCCGCGCGCCGCATCGCAGCGCACGCGCACCGCACACCGGTGCTCACCAGCCGCACCGTCGACGCCGAGGTCGGTGCGCGGCTGCACTTCAAGTGCGAGAACCTGCAGCGCACCGGCGCATTCAAGTTCCGCGGCGCCTGCAACGCGGTGATGGGTCTCGCGGAGTCGCGCCTCGCCGCGGGCTTCGCGACCCATTCCTCCGGCAACCACGCCGCCGCGCTGGCGCTCGCGGCGAGCCTGCGCGGAGCCCCAGCCACCGTGGTGATGCCGCGCAACGCGAGCCGCGCGAAGGTCGCGGCGGTGCGCGCCTACGGGGCCACGGTGATCGAGTGCGAGCCGACCCAGGCCGCGCGCGAGGCGGCGATGGCGCAGGCGGTGGCCGCCACCGGCGCCGAGTCCGTGCCCCCGTTCGACGACGTGCGCGTGATCGCCGGCCAGGGCACCGCCGCGCTCGAGCTGCTGGAGGACGCGGGCGCGCTGGACGCGGTGATCGCGCCGGTGGGCGGCGGCGGGCTGCTCGCCGGCACGGTGGTCGCCGTGACCGCCGCGGCGCCGGGGGTCGCGGTGTGGGGCGCCGAGCCCGCGCAGGCCGACGACACCTGCCGCTCGTTCGCCGCCGGCGAGCGCCTGCCCCTCGCGGCGACGCCCGACACCCTCGCGGACGGGCTTCGCACCAGCGTTGGCGAGATCACCTTCCCGCTGATCCGCGCCGGCGCCGCCGGCATCCTCACCGCCAGCGAGGACGGAATCGTGCGCGCGATGCGGCTGCTGTGGGAACGCATGAAGCTGGTCGTCGAGCCCTCCGGGGCGGTGCCGCTCGCGGCGCTGCTCGAGAACCCCGGGGTCATGCAGGGGGCGCGGGTGGGCGTCGTGATCTCGGGCGGCAACGTGGACCTGGACCGCCTGCCGTGGTGCTGCCTGCGCGAGGACTGCACGCGACGGGGGTCGGCGTGACGCCCGCGCGGCGCTGGATCGCGGCGCTCGCGCTCGCCGCGCTGGCCGCGGCGCGGCCGGCCGCCGCCGAGTGGACCACCGTCGCCGACGAGGGCCAGCCGCCGCAGGCGCAGGTGCGCAACGACGAGGGCGCGGAGGTGCGCATCCGGCTGGTGGACGGGCGCGTGGTGCACGCGACCTACCGGCTGCCCGCCGGCCTCGCGCGGCTGGACCCGGCCGGCTGCCCGACGTTCCAGATCGACAAACGGGTGCCGGAGAACCTCGCGACCGGCGCGCACGCGTGCCGCGTGACCGGCGACGGCTCGGAGGTGGTGCTCGCGGACGTCGTGGACGGGCGCGTGGAATCGCCGACGCTGCTCGAGCTGATGAACGGCGGCGTGCTGACGGTGCGCTATCGCCTGCTGCGCGGCGGCTACGGCTCCAGCCGCTTCACCCTTCGCCACTCCAAGCAGGCGCTGAACGACGCGCTGGGCGACGGCATCATCGTCGCCGGAGACTGAGCGTCCGGGCGCGAGCCGACGGGCTCCGTCTCCGGCGCTCCCCGGACACCCACGGCGGCGGACGCGCCCGCCGACTTCCGGCGACCGGGCCGGGTCCTGCGGCCGCTCACTCCGCGGCGTCGCGCGCGGT
>CBDUCN010000256.1:0-7761 GCA_965365655.1 uncultured Gammaproteobacteria bacterium
CGGCGAGAATCTGCAGGGTGACCGTCTTGCCGGTGCCGGTCGCGCCCGCGATGAGCCCGTGGCGGTTCGCGCGCGACAGCAGCAGGTGCTGCGGCTCGGCACCCGCGCCCACGAAGATCCCCGGTCGTTCGCTCATGAGGTCAGATCTCCTGGAGGATTGTGCGTCCCATGCAGCCGTCTGCGCGCGCCGCGCGGATGCGCGTGCCGCGTGCACGTCGTTCCCCGGGAACGCCGCGCGCCGGCTGTCGCCGGCGCGCGGCGCCGAAGATACCGGAGTGGACCGCTACAATCGACGCCCGCACCCACCCGAACGCCCTCCGTGTCCACCGCCCCCGATCTCCGCTACGCACGCGCCCGCCTCTCGGGCAACGTCACGCTGGTCGCGCTCGCGGTGCTGGTGGGCGGCGCCAGCGGCTACGCGGCGCTGGGGCTGTTGTGGGCCATCGGGCAGGTCCAGGGAGTCGTCCTGGGCATCGACCACACCCACGTCTACAGCGCCGCGGCGCGCCAGGAGACGCTCAGGGTGCTGCTCGCGCCGGTGGCGGGCGGGCTGCTCGTCGGGCTGTTCGTGCGCTGGCTGGTGCCGGGCGCACGCAACCACGGGCCGGCCGACGCGATGCAGGCGGTGCGCGAGGGCGACGGCAGGATGTCGCTGTGGGCCGGCGTCTCCTCGGCGCTGGCGAGCGCGCTCGCGATCGGCTCCGGCGCGTCGCTGGGGCGCTACGGCCCGACCGTGCACCTCGGCGCATGCGTCGCCGCATGGGTTGGGGGGAAGCTCGCGCTGGCACGCGCAGAGCGCCACGTGCTGATCGGCTGCGGCGTGGCCGCCGGCATCTCGGCGTCCTTCAGCGCACCGCTGGCCGGCGTGCTGTTCGCGCACGAGGTGATGCTGGAGAGCTTCGCGCGGCGCGGCTTCGTCGCGATCACCATCGCGTCGGTGGCCGGGCAGGCGGTCGCGCGCGCCCACGACGCGAAGTTCGCGCTGGTATCGCTCGGCGAGTACCACATCGGCCACAACCACGAGTACCTGCTGTTCGCGCTGGTGGGCGTGTGCGGCGGGCTGCTCGCGGTGGCGTTCATCCGCGGCATGGAGTGGTCCGGTCTCGCGGCCGACCGGGTGCGCGTGCCGGGCTGGTGCAAGCCGGCGCTGGCGGGACTCGCGGTGGGAGCGCTGGCGACGCGTTACCCGCAGGTGCTGGGGCTGGGCGACGAGGCGATCCACGACGCCATCGAGCAGCTGTTCACGCTGGAGCTGCTCGTGACCCTGCTGCTCGCGAAGCTCGCGGCCGCCTGCCTGTGCCGCGGCTTCGGCTTTCCCGGCGGCGTGTTCGGCCCCGCGCTGTTCCTGGGCGCGATGCTGGGCAGCGCGCTGGGGCAGGCACTGCGCCTGATCGACCCGGGCCTGATCTCCTCGGTGCCAATCTACGCGGTGGCCGGCATGGGCGCGGTGATCAGCTGCGTCATCGGCGCACCCATCACGACCATCCTGATCGTATTCGAGCTGACCGGCTCCTACGCGCTGACCACCGCGGTGATGATCGCGGTGGTGGTCGCGAGCATGACCGTGAGCCGGGTGTTCCCGTACTCCTGGTTCAACCTGCAGCTGCTGCGCCGCGGCGTGGACGTGGGCCTCGCGCGCGAGGTGCGGATCCTGCGTGCGCGTCGGGTATCGGAGCTCATCGACCCGGCGCCGCCGCAGGTCGCGCCGCAGTGCAGCGTCGCCGAGGCGCGCGAGCGCATGATCGAGCAGGACGTGCACGAGATGCTGGTGGTCGACCCGCAGGGCGTGCTGCTCGGCCAGGTCTCGCTCGCGGGGCTCGCGCGCGCGGAATCGCGCGGCGACGCAGCCCTCGCGGTGTCCGCGCTGGCTGCGATGCCGGGGCTGGTGCTGGCACGCGACGACGACCTGGACGACGCGATGCAGCGCCTGCGTTACTTCATGGGCCTGAGCGTGCCCGTGGTGGAGGACACCGGGGGGATGCGGCTCGCCGGCGTCGTGTACCCGAGCAGCCTGGTGGGCGCGTATGACGACGCGGTGAATCAGGCCCGGGCCGAGGAGCGCGGCAGCGCGTAGACCGCGCCGCGGATCCGGAGTCAGTGCATGTAGCCGTCGCGCAGGCGGTAGCTGCTGCCCTGCAGGCTGGTGAAGATCTCCGGGATCTGGGGGTGGGTCACCGGCTCGCCGCTCTCGTCGAGCAGCAGGTTCTGCTCCGAGACGTACGCGATGTACGTGCTCTCCTCGTTCTCCGCGAACAGGTGGTAGTACGGCTGGTCCTTGCGCGGACGGCGGTCCTCGGGGATCGAGAGCCACCACTCCTCGGTGTTCGCGAACTCCGGGTCGATGTCGAACACCACGCCCCGGAACGGGTAGAAGCGGTGGCGCACGACCTGCCCGAGCTTGAACTTGGCCTGGAATTCGCCCATGGCTGTGATTTTGGGTCTCCTGCGGGGAATTCAACCCCGGGCGTGCAATCCCGCCGTCATGCGCCGGCAGTCTACCCCCGCCCCCGGCGCCGCAACCGTGAGCCACTGCGCGTTCCGCGGGCGGCGCGGTGCCCGGCGGCGCCGGGCCGGTTCCGCGCGGCAAGCCCCGAGCGGCGGCTTCGCGGCCGGTCGCGAGGCGCGCGGGCGATTATGATCCCGCTCTCGCGCCGCCGCCCACCGCAGCCGGGGACCGATGTCCGGAATCCTGCAAAGCCTGCTCGACGACTACCGCGCGTCGAGGGAGCGCCACCGCAGCCGCCCCTTCCTGAAGGCCGCGATGGCCGCGTGCGCGCTCGCCGCCAGCGCGCGCGGCGAGGTCACCTTCAGCCAGCGCATCCGGGTCGATCAGATCCTGGACACGCTGGAGCGGCTGAAGGTGTTCGACCCCCACGACGGCGTGGACCTGTTCAACCACTACAGCAACGCGATCCTCGCGTCCTCCCGCGAAGGCCACGACGAGGCGATCGCGGCGCTGCAGCCCTTCGTGGACGACCCGGAGTCCGCCGGGCTGCTGGTACGAATCTGCCTCGCGGTGGCCGAGGCGGGCGGCGAGAAGACGTTGAGCCAGGAGATCGAGGTGGTCATGCTGTGCAGCCTGCTGGGCGTCGACGCGGTGCCCGCCGGGCTCTACACCGACGGCGCCGCACGCGGCCCGCGGGCCCGCTGAGCGTGGCGCCGGCAGCCTTGCGGCGCGCCGGGGGCGGGCGTTGATCGCGATCAAGGCGCCGGCGCACGGCACCCGCCAACATTTGAAACAACCGAGCCGAGGACACCATCCATGTCGATCAAGGACATCGTCGTTCACGTGACCGGCGCCGACGACGCCGACGGCCGCATCGCGACCGCGGTCGCGCTGGCCAAGGCCCACGAATCCCACGTGACGGGGCTCTACACGCTGTACGTGCCGCCCCTGCCCACCTACGTGGAGAGCCAGATCGGCGGCGACCTGATCAGGCACCAGCGCCAGATGTACACCGACGCGGCGCGCGAGGCCGAGAGCGCATTCATGAAGCGCATGGAGGCCGAGGGCGTCACCGCCGAGTGGCGCTGCCTGGAGGGCGATCCGGAGCACACCATCGCGGTGAACGCGCGCTACTGTGACCTGCTGGTGATGGGGCGCCGCGACGCCGCGACCGACGACAGCTCGCTGCGCCTGGTGCAGGCGGTCGTGCTGGAATCCGGCAAGCCCGTGCTGATGATGCCGGACGAGGCGCCGCAGCGCCCCGTGGGCCAGCACGTGATGGCCGCGTGGAGCGGAACCCGGGAGTCGGCGCGGGCCATCGACGCCGCGCTGCCGCTGCTCGCGTGCGCCGAGCGGGTGGACGTGATCGCGGTCGACCCGCGCAAGGGCGGGCAGGACGCCCACGGCCCGGTACCGGCGGCGGACCTGTGCCGCCACCTCGCGCGGCACGCGGTGCGCGCCGACGCGCAGAGCGTGAGCAGCGAGGGGCGCGGAGCCGGCGAGACGCTGCTCGCGCGCGCGATGGCGGACGGCGCCGACCTGCTGGTGATGGGCGCCTACGGCCACGCGCGCTGGCGGGAGATGGTGCTCGGCGGCGCGACCGAGTACGTGCTCCACCACGCGAAGATCCCGGTGCTGATGGCGCACTGAACGGGCGCGCCGGGCCGCGCCTGCACCCGCGTCACCGTCGCGGCGCGGGTGCCAGGGCCGGGGAAGGCGCCGTCGGTCCGGCGGGGGCATTCGGCGGGGCGCGAGCGTCCGAGGTCCCTCACGGAACGCCCGGCGCGGGCAGGAACACGCAGTGCGCCGCGCTCGGAAACGATCACGACGCCGCGAGGCGCGTGCGCGCGGCGCACGCAACAGCAGTATCGGAGCGCGGCTGCTGATAGCATGGCGCGCGTTGCCTGACGTCGCCACGCCATGCACCGCGTCCTCGCCCCCGTCATCCTCTGCACGGCCACCGTCCTCGCGGCCTCGACCGCCGGCGCCACGGAGGAGCCGTGGGTCTACCGCGTCGGCGAGACGCGCGCGGCGCAGCAGGCCAACTACTGCCTGCACCGCGAGCAGGCCCTCGAGATCGCGGACATCTTCCGCCGCTACGGCGCGCCCACCGGCTACAGCGCGCTCAGCAACGCGCCGGGCTGCTCCCTGTCCATGCACGACACGACGCCCGTCGCGCTCATCGAGGAGGTGCGGGTGGAGCTGGACGGCGGCGGGCACTACACGGTGCGCTTCATCCACGTCGAGGTGGACGGCGACACCTCGGCGGTGCTCGTGACCACCCGCGAGCTGCACCCGGAGTAGCCCGCGATGGTGCGACCACCCCGCCGTCCCGCGATGCCGAGCGGGCGATGCCGCTGCCGCGGACCGCGCGCCAGGCGCCGGCACGCCCCGGACCACCTTCCCGACCCGGCATCGACGCCGCGACACGCGGCGGCGGGGCGCGGGCTGACGGACACGCCCGGCACGACCACCCGCGGCCGTCCGGCAACGGCCGGCGTCCCGGACTGAGCGCGCGCCGGTGCAGCCCCCCCTGCCCTGCGCGCACGCCCCCTGGGCGCTGTACCTGGACTTCGACGGCACCCTCGCGGAGCTCGCGGAGCATCCCGACGAGGTGCAGGTGGACCCGGCGCTGATCGCGCTGCTCGCCCGCCTGGGCGAGCGCCTCGGGGGCGCCCTCGCGGTGATCAGCGGGCGCTCCATCGACAACCTGGACCGCATGCTGCACCCGTCACGTCCGGCGGCCGCCGGCCAGCACGGGCTCGAGCACCGCGACGGCGTCGGCCGGCACGTGCGGGCCGCCGGCACCGCGGAGCTGGCCGCGGCCCGCACGCGCCTGCACGACTTCGTGCAGGCGCGCCCCGGGCTGCTGCTGGAGGACAAGGGCGGGGCGCTGGCGCTGCACTACCGCAGCGCGCCGGAGCTGAAGGACGACTGCCGCGCGCAGATGCAGGCCGCGCTGGGCGGCCTGCCGCGCCACCACGTGCTGGAGGGCAAGATGGTGCTGGAGCTCAAGCCGCGCGATGCGAACAAGGGCGAGGCCATCCGCCGCTTCAGCACCCGGGCGCCGTTCCGCGGACGGGTGCCCGTGTTCGCCGGCGACGATCGCACCGACGAGGACGGCTTCGACTGGGTGAACGCGAACGGCGGCATCAGCGTCAAGGTCGGGCCCGGCGAGACGCGGGCGAGCTGCCGCGTCGCGGACGTGAGCGCGCTGCACGGCTGGCTCACGCACGTCGCGCGCACGCTCCCGGAAGCGCGCGGGTGAGCGCGCCGGCGGACCTGCACCTCGGCGTCGTCGGCAACTGCGCCTTCGGCGCGCTGGTGGACCGCACCGGCCGCATGGTGTGGTGCTGCATGCCGCGCTTCGACGGCGACCCGGTCTTCTGCCAGCTCCTCGACGGCGGCGGCGACCCGGACGCCGGGGTGTTCGCGATCGAGCTCGAGGGCATGTCGCGCAGCGAGCAGCACTACGTGCCGAACACGGCGATCCTGGTCACGCGGCTGTACGACGACGCCGGCAACGCCTGCGAGATCACCGACTTCGCGCCGCGCTTCCTGTCGCGCGGGCGGACCTTCCGCCCGATCAGCCTGGTGCGCCGCGTGGCGCCGATCGCCGGCACGCCGCGGATCCGCATCGTGATGCGCCCGCGCTTCGACTGGGGCGCCGTGGAGCCGCAGCGCACCCACGGCTCGAACCACGTGCGCTACGTGGGGCCGGACACCACGCTGCGCATGACGACGACCGCGCCGGTGTCGTACGCGCTGGCCGGCACGCCGTTCCTGCTCGAGGAGCGCATCAGCCTGATCCTCGGCCCCGACGAGACGTTGAAGGGCGGCGTCGAGGAGACCGCGCGCGACTTCGAGGAGCAGACCGCGCAGTACTGGCGCACCTGGACCCGGCGACTCGCGCTGCCGCTCGAGTGGCAGGACGCGGTGGTGCGCGCCGCGATCACGCTCAAGCTGTGCACCTTCGAGGACACCGGCGCGATCGTCGCCGCGATGACCACCAGCATCCCCGAGGCCGCCGACACCGGGCGCAACTGGGACTACCGCTTCTGCTGGCTGCGCGACGCGTTCTTCGTGGTGCGCGCGCTGAACAGCCTCGCCGAGGTGGAGACCATGGAGGGGTATCTGCGCTACCTCAACAACGTGATCGGGCTCGCGCCGGACGGCCCCGCCGGCCACCTGCAGCCGGTCTACGGCATCGGGCTCGAGTCGCGCCTCGTCGAGCGCCAGATCCCGGGCCTTCGCGGCTACCGCGGGATGGGCCCGGTGCGCGCCGGCAACCAGGCCTACGAGCACGTGCAGCATGACGTGTACGGCAACGTGGTGCTGGCGGCGTCGCAGGCGTTCTTCGACCGGCGCCTGTTCAGCCAGCCGGACGCAAAGGACTTCGAGCGCCTCGAGGCGGTCGGCGAGCGCGCGTTCGCGATGCACGACCAGCCCGACGCCGGGATGTGGGAGCTGCGCACCCGCGCCCACGTGCACACCTCGTCCAGCCTGATGTGCTGGGCGGCCTGCGATCGCCTCGCGAAGATCGCCGCGCACCTCGGGCGCGACGACCGCGCCCGGCACTGGCGCGGCCGCGCCGACACCGCGCGCGCGAGCATCGAGCGCAACGCGTGGGACCCGGCGATCGAGGCCTACGCGAGCGCGTTCGGCGGCGACGGCATGGACGCGAGCCTGCTGCTGATGGCCGAGGTCGGCTTCCACGACGCCGGCGACCCGCGGTTCGCGAGCACACTGGTCGCGGTGGAGCGGGCGTTGAAGCGGGGCCGGCACATGTTCCGCTACACCGCGGCGGACGACTTCGGCCTGCCGGAGACCGCGTTCAACATCTGCACCTTCTGGTACATCGACGCGCTGACCCGGGTCGGGCGGGTGCACGAGGCGCGCGACACCTTCGAGTCCATGCTCGCCCAGCGCAACCACGTCGGGCTGCTGTCGGAGGACATCGATCCGGGCACCGGCGAGCTGTGGGGAAACTATCCGCAGACCTATTCCCTGGTCGGCATCATCAACGCCGCGATGCGCCTGAGCGCGCCGTGGGAGAGCCAGACCTGAGAGCCCGCTGACACGGTGGAAAAAGACCCCGTTCTTCGCCAGCCCGCGTCCGGTGCAGGGATGCACCGGCAGTCGTCAGGCACGCAAGTGCCTGATGATGGGAGCGAGCCGGCGGCCGCATCCTCGGCGCAGCTGGGGTGAAGACGCGCAGGACGCGCTTCTCCACCAACCCGTGAACCGCTGCGCGCGCAGGCCGCGCCGGCGGGCGCAGCGGCTTACGGCTGCGGCGCGGCCTCGCGGCGAGCGCG
>CBDUCN010000257.1:0-7736 GCA_965365655.1 uncultured Gammaproteobacteria bacterium
CGTGCGGCCGCGGATCCGCCGCGGCGCCGCTCAGCGCACCGTGATGTCGCCGAACACGTCGCTGAACGCCTGCCTGATGCGCGCGAGCTCGGCGCTGGCCGCTTCGCGCGAGCCCGCGCCGCTCCGCTCGTCGAGCCGGACCGTGATCTGGCTGGGCGCCTTGTCGAAGTAGACGCGGGCCACGTAGCTCGCATCCGGCTCGCGCTGGAAGCGGTACTCGTCGGAGCCGGCGCTGCGGATCTCCGGAACCCGCTCGCCGGCGGTGTCGAAGCTGCTGAACCAGACCTTGCGGTAGCCGGCCATCTCCATCGCGCTGATGATCTGCCCCCGCACGTACTGCGGCGACAGCGGGTTGATGCCCACTCGCAGCACGCCGGCGCCCGCGGCGCAGCCCACCAGCAGCAGCGCGAGCATCGCGGCGGCCGCGCCGCACGCCGACGCTCGTCGCCCGGCGGCGCCGCGCACTGCGGCCCCGGGCCGTATGTGCAGATCGGGCGCCTGCGGAGATCGCGATGCACTCATCCCGAACACGCTAACGCAGCGTCCGCGGCAGCGGCAACCGGCCGGTCGCCGCGCCGGGCGCGGCGACGCGCTCGGCGCGAATGATGTTCCTTGCTATGCTCGCGCCGACCCGGCCGCCGGGCCCGGACGCGCTCGAGCGCAGCCGCCCGCCGGAGCCCTGGCAACGCGAGAGGCGCATACGAGCGCCGGTGAGGCCACATGACCGCACGGGAGATTGCGCTGAACCCGCCGCTGATGGCTTGCACGAACAGCGCCTCGCCGGAAACGGACACCAAGTGTCGCGGCCCGCGCGCCGAATGCCGCAGGCCGTGAACGGAGCTGTGCGCAGCACATGAGCGATCGCGAAGAGAAGCGATTCCTCGCCATCACCGTCCCGTGGCTGGCCTTTCTCGTCGTGGCCTACGCGGTCGCCGGGTTCGTGATGACGTCGGCGCTCGAAGCGCACAAGCGCGAGGCGGCCGAGCGCCACGAGGCGCGAATCGATCCGAACGGCACGGAGCCGGGCAAGACCAGCGCCGAGACACGTCCCCCCGAGCTGGATCGCGAGCCGATGCGGATCGCGGTGCACACCGGCATCTACGTCGATCGCGTGTTCGACGTCTCGCTTCCCGACAACCGGTGGGGCGTGGACTTCTACATCTGGTTCCGATGGACGGACGGGGGAATCCGGCCGGGCGATGATTTCCAGGTCGTCGACGGCGTCATCAGGAAGAAGAGCCTCGAGGCGTCTTTCCAGGAGGGCAACACGCACTACGAACTGTACCGCGTCGAAGCGGAGATCACGAAGTTCTTCAGCGTCGCCCGCTTTCCGCGCGACGATCACCTGCTGACGATCAAGATCGAGGATTCCAGGCACCAGAACTACGACCTGAGGTACGTCGCCGACGACGGCGGAAGCGCGATGAGCTCGCGGGCCAGGGTGCTCGGATACGAGGTCTACCGCACGGGCGCCGTCGTCAAGGATCACTCGTACAAGACACGCCGCGGCGATCCCCGCCTGCCGGACGACTACAAGGCGACCTACTCGCAGCTTCTGTTCGGGATCTGGATCAAGCGCCCCGGCTGGGGTCTGTACGTCAAGATGTTCGTCGGGATCTTCGCCGCGATCTCGATCGCGCTGCTCGTGTTCTTCATCAGGCCGAATCACACGAGCCCCCGCTTCGGCGTCGGCGTCGGCGCGTTCTTCGCCGGGGTCGCGAGCAACTACGTCATCTCGCGCCAGCTCCCCCAGAGCAGCGAGATCGGGCTGACGGACTTCGTCACCGGAACGATCCTGATCACGATGTTCCTGATGCTGCTGTCGTCGGTGATCTCCGTGCGTTTCTACGAGACGCTCGAGAGGCCCGAGGTGGTGCGGCGCTTCGACGTCGCGGCCTTCGCGGTTTTCCTGGTCGCGAACGTGTGGCTGACCGTCGCGCTCGCGCGCGCGGCGTCGATCTGAGGCCGGGCTTCCGCCGCCTGCACGCGCGCCGGCGTGCCGGCGCGGCTCAGTCCTCGCGCCTGCGCAGGGCGAGACTGTCGAGGTCGATGCTGCGGTAGAAGCAGCTCGAGCGCGCGCGGCCGGTCCCGGGGTCCTTCGTGTGACACGCTCCGGCACCCTTCGGCTCGACGCGGTATACGAGCGCGTCCTGATCGCAGTCCACGAGGATCTCGACGATCTCGAGGTAGTCCCCGGACGTCTCGCCCTTGGTCCACAGCTCGCTGCGCGACGTCGACCAGAACGTCGCCATCCCGCACTCCAGCGTCTTCTCGAGGGCCGCTTCGTTGACGTACGCGAGCATCAGCACCCGGCCGTCGCGCGCGTCCTGGACGACGGCCGGCACGAGCTGGCCCCGCTTCTCGAAGTCGATCGCCAGCGTCGAGCCTTCTTCCAGCGTCTTCCTGTCCATCTCAGCCCACCATGTCCTGCGTGAACACCTTCGGCACGGGGACGGGCACGATGCCGTCCACCCCGAGGCGCAGCAGCTTCGGGGCCAGGATGTTGAGCTCCGACTCCTTGATTACCACCGAGACGCTGCGCCAGCTCTCGTCGACCACCGGGCTCACGGTCGGCGAGACCACGGCCGGCAGCATCGCCTCCACGGTGTGCAGCGTGGCGACCGGGACGTCCATGAACACCATGTAGACGGGCTCCTTCTCCGCGCGCAGCACGGAGTCGATGCAGATGCGGATGTCGTCCATCTTCTCGCGCTTGAACGCGTCGGCGGCGGCCTCCGGGCTCGCCATCAGCTGCGGGTTCGACTCGAACAGCTCGGCGAGCACCACGTTGCCGTTGTCGCGCAGCGTGCGCCCCGTCTCGGTGATGTCGGTGAACGCGTCGGACTCGCCCATCATCACCTTCGCCTCGGTCTTGCCCTCGCTGCGCAGGATCGTGAGGTCGGTGACGCCGTAGAGCTCCTCCATGCGCCGCCGGGTGAGGTTCGGCAGCTCGGTGGCGATGATCCTGCCGGCGCACTGCGTCGGCGACTCGATCCCGGTCTCGGGGCGGGTGGCGAGCACGATGCGCGACGGCGCGTTGGTGTGCTTGGAGAAGATGAAGTCGCCGATCACCTCCACCGCCGCCTCCATGCCGGCCTCGTACAGGTAGTCCTTGCCGGTGATGCCGCAGTCGACGATGCCCTTCGAGACCTTCTCCGGCATCTCCTTGCGGTCGAGCACGCGGAACACCACCTCGGGGTCGAAGGGCGTGCTGAGCTCGTAGCGCCGCCCGGCCTTGACCGGACGGCCGGACTTCTCGAGCAGGCGCAGCACCTGCTCGTTGAGGCTGCCGGAGGGGATTCCGAAGTAGAGCTTTCCGGGCTCCTTGCCGTATGCCATGTCGGCTCCGTGAGCGGGCGTTCGTTGGGGAGGGTCGCGAGGATAGCCGATCCCCGTGACGGTGGTGCCGCGGCCCGGGTGCGATCGCGGCGCGGAGCGCGGCACGACCCGCCCCGCGGCGGCCGGCGCGGCACGGCCCGCGGTGGCCGGGCGTGTTCGCGGGCGGTTGCGATCCGGCGCGGGTGCCGTGCCCTGGCCCGCGGGCGGCGCGGCGCCGGCGTGCGGCGGGCCCCGGTCCGGCGGCGGTCGCCTGGCCCGGCGGCCGCGCCGGCGGCGGCGCTACGCGGCCGGCCCCGCAGCGCCGCCGCCCACCAGCAGCGCGACCGGGAAGCGCGCGAGCAGCGACGCCACGGCCACGCCGCCCGCGCCGGCGGCGTGCTCCTGGCCCGTGAACGCGTCGCGGAACCCGCCCGGCACCGCGGGCAGCGTCACGCGCGTGTCGCCCCACGCCGCAGCGCCCAGCGGCAGCGCGGACGGCGCCCCCGGCAATCCCGCGGTGAGCCGCGGCACCACGACCACGCAGCACCGCCCGGCGCCGCGCCGCGCGAACGCGAACAGGTGCCCGGCGCGCTCGCCGTGCACCGCGAGCGGCGCGTAGCTGCCGTCGGCGAACAGATCGGGCAGCGCGCGGCGCGCCGCGAGCGCGCGCCACTGCACGTAGAGCTTGAGCCGCCCGTCCTCGGGCGCGTCCAGCAGCCGCGCCGCGAGCGCCGCCGGGCCGTCTCGCCGCAGCTCGTCGTCGAGTTCCGCGAGCATGCCGGCCAGCGCGTCGAAGTCCGGCGCGCGCCGGTTGTCCGGGTCCACCAGGTCGAAGCGCCACGCCTCGTTGCCCTGGTACACGTCCGGCACGCCCGGCGCGGTCAGCTTCAGCAGCACCAGCGCGAGGCTGTTGAGCATCCCGGTGCGCGCGACGCCGCGCTGGAAATCGTGGAAGTCGGCGAGGAAGCCGGCGCTGCGTGTCGGATCGAGGATCGCGTGCAGGAACTGCACGAGCGCCGCCTCGTAGGCCTCGTCGGGGCGCGACCACGCGGTGCGCTGCTTCGCCTCCCGCGCCGCCTTCACGACGTGCGCGGCGAGGCGCCCGCGCACCGCGTCCGCGGCCGACGCCGGCTCGCCGGTGAGCGGCCAGATCCCGAGCAGACTCTGGTACAGCGCGTACTCCACCGCCGGCTCCGGCACCTCGGCGTCGTCGATGCGAACGCGCTGCGCGCGGTTCATTCCCGACCAGCGCTGCGCCCGCGCCGACCACTCGTCGGCCCACTCCGAGAGCACCGCGAGGCGCATGCGCACGTCCTCGGAGCGCTTGGAATCGTGGGTGGAGGTGCCGAGCATCGCGTGCGGCCACTCGCGCACGCGCCGGGCGAACGACTCGTGCAGCGCCTGCGGCGGCGTCGCGAAGCGCCCGGGGTCGTCACCCACCTCGTTCAGCGCGTCGAGGCGGTGGTAGCGGTAGAACGCGGTGTCCTCCACGCCCTTCGCCATCACCGGCGCGGTGAACTGCTGCGCGCGCATCGCGAAGCGCACCGCCGCGTCGCGGGCCTGCTCGCTCTTGCCCTCCGCGGCACGTCCGAGCAGCGCGTCGCGCACGAAGTCGAGCACCGCCGCCTCCACCAGCGGCGCGCGGCGGCGCGCGCCCGCGACCGCCTGCTCCACGGCCTGCACGTCGCGCTCCGATGCGCCATCGACGGTAATGTAGGTGCGGTACACGGGGAAGCAGGCGACGACCTCGGCCAGCGCGCGGCGAAGCGTGGGCTCGGTGAGATCGCGGGTGTGCGGATCGGACTCGGCGATGCGCGACAGCTCGCGCGCGAGCACGTTCAGCTCCGCGGCCAGCGCGTCCTCCATCACGCGGTGCCGGGCGCGGTACTCGATGTCCGCGAGCCGCACCGCCTCGTCGCCGGCGAAGCGCGCCCACGCGGCGTCCAGCGCCGCCTCGCCGGCCGGGTCGACGAACAGCCCGCCCGCGGCCGCCGAGAAGTCGTAGCCGGTGGTGCCGTGCACCGGCCAGTCGGCCGGCAGCGGCTCGTCGCGCGCGAGGATCTTCTCCGCGACCAGCCACAGCGCACGCGCGTCGTGCGCGGACGCCGCCTGGCCGGCGATCGCCGCGACGCGCTCCTGCACCCGCGTGAAGTACTGCACGGGATCGAACATCCCGTCCGGATGATCGACGCGAAGGCCCGTGACCTTGCGCCGCGCGATCAGCTTCAGCAGCAGCGCGTGGGTCGCGTCGAACACCTCCTCGCGCTCCATGCGCAGCGCCGCGAGGTCGTTGATGTCGAAGAAGCGGCGGTAGTTGATGTCGTGCGCCGCGACCCGCCACCACGACAGGCGCCAGGCCTGCGCATCGAGCAGCTCGTGCAGCAGGGCGCGGTCCGGCGGGTAGTCCGGCGCACCGTTGTGCTCACGCAGGCACTCCTCCAGCCACGCGCGCAGATCCGGGTGCGCGGCGGCGAGCTCGGCGAGCCAGCCCTGCTGCACGGTCTTGTCGCGCGCGCGCCGTGCAACCGCGTCCTCGGACGTGTCGCTGCGCGGCGGCAGGCTCGCGAACGCGTCGATCAGGCTCTGGAACTCGAGCAGCGCGGGGTTGTCGTCGCCGAGGCGCGCGGCGAGCCGATCGGCGTGGCGGCCGATCACCAGCGGGTAGGTGCGCGGGTCCAGCGGGAAGCGGTGCTCGTGATAGTGCACCGACAGCGTGCCGCCCTCGCCGTCGAAGTCCAGGCGCAGCTCGCCGGCGTCGAGCACGTTGCCGTAGTGATCGCCCAGCACCGGCACCAGCACCTTGCCGCGCAGCTCGTCCTTCAGCGGCGACCAGTCGATGTCGAAGTGCTCGGCGAAGCGCGACGCGGGGCCGTTCTCAAGCACGTCCAGCCACCACGCGTTGTCGGCGCCCATCACGCCCATGTGGTTCGGCACGACGTCCATCACCAGGCCCATGCCGTGCGCCGACAGTGCGTCGCTGAAGCGCTCGAACGCCTCGGCGCCGCCCAGCTCCGCGTTCAGCGCGCCGTGATCGCAGATGTCGTAGCCGTGGCCGCTTCCGGGCCGCGCCTGCAGGCACGGCGAGCAGTACACGTGGCTGATGCCCAGCGCCGCGAGGTACGGCACCCGCGCGGCGGCATGGTCGAAGCCGTGCGCGGCGTCGAGCTGCACGCGGTAGGTCGCACGCGGCACCTCCGCGCGGCGCGGCGGGCCGGATTCCGGCTCGGGCGCCGGCGGCGGCGTCACCGAGCGCCCGCGCTCGTCGCGCAGCGCGCCGAGGATGGCGTCGATGCGCGGCTCGTCCGCCCACGCCTCGAGGTCCAGCGGCAGGCGCCGGCGCCAGTTCGGGTACGCGTCGGTGGTGCCCGGCAGGTTCACCTGCTCGCGCTGGCCCAGCAGGTCCTCGAGCTGCACGGTCAGCAGGCGCGACGGGCTGCGCGCGAGATAGCGGTGTATCGCCGCCGCGAGCTCCGGCGTCATCTCGGCGTGCGCCTGCGGATCCGCCTCGTGGCCTTCGGGCAGCAGGCCCTCGCGCGACAGCGCGAGCAGCAGCCGCGCGCGATCCTCGGCGCGGCCCACCACCTGTGACTCGTAGTGCGCGTCGTCGGGGAACAGGCCCAGCTCGCGGCGGACCTCGAGATCGCCGCCGGCCCAGAAGCCGGCCAGCGTCGGAAGGTCGTGCGTCGCGGCGCACACCAGCGCGCGCGCGGGAAAGTCCTGCGGCGCCGCGAACGCGCCGTCGTGATCCTTGCAGAAGTAGAGCAGCCGGTACGACAGGATGTCGTAGGCCTCCAGCGCGTCGCGCACCGCTTCCGGAACGGTGCCCAGATCCTCGCCGACGACCAGGCACTGGTTGCGGTGGCTCTCCAGCGCGAGCACGCCCATCAGGTCCGCGAGCGGGTAGTGCACGTAGGTGCCCGCGGCGGCGCCGCCGCCGGGCGGGATCCAGAAGCTGCGCGCGAGGCCCATCACGTGGTCGATGCGCAGCGCCCCGGCGGCGCGCATGCTCGCGCGCAGCGTGCGCACGAAGGGCGCGTACGCGGACTCGCGCAGCGCCTCCGGGCGCCACGGCGGGAGGCCCCAGTCCTGGCCGGCGAGATTGAAGTCGTCCGGCGGCGCGCCGACGCGCGCCCCCAGCGCGAACGCGTGCGGGTCCGACCAGGTCTCCGAGCCGCCGGCGTCCACGCCCACCGCGAGATCCTGGTAGAGCCCGACCGCGAGACCCAGCTCCCACGCCCGCCGCCCGGCGCGATCGAGCTGCTCGCGGGCCTGCCACTGCGCGTACTCGCGCGCCTCGATCGCGTCGGAGTTCCCGCGCGCGAAGTCGGCCACCGCCGCCGCGCCGGGATCCCGCAGCGCCTCCGGCCACTGCGACCAGCTCCACACCGACGGGTCGTCGGCGTGCAGGCGCGCCTGCA
>CBDUCN010000258.1:0-7736 GCA_965365655.1 uncultured Gammaproteobacteria bacterium
TACATGAACTCGGTCGCGATCGTCGAGTCGCCCGCCGGCCAGGACCGGCTGTACTACATGGTCACCGTGCTCTCGAACGTGCTGCGCAAGAACTCGGCGCAGGACCACCGCGACCTCGCGCGCGCGGTTCACGCGTCCCTTCTCGACGATCACCCGCGGCCGGACGGGGACACGACGCGCGCCGCGTACGGGGAGGGCTTCATCGGCTACGAGGCGGAGCGCGCCGCGCTGAAGCTCAAGACCGATACGCAGGAAGCCCTGCTCGCGCTCGGCTACGACATCGGCGAGATCGACGGCGTCATCGGCCCGGCGACGCGCAAGGCCATCCGGCGCTTCCAGGAGTCCCAGGGCCTCGCGGCCGACGGCACGCCGTCTGCGGCGCTGCTGGACGCGATGCGCAAGGTCGCGCAGGACAAGGGGCTCGCGCGCCCGTACTGATGCGGCGGCGCGCGATGCCGCGCGCACCGTGGGCGGAAGACCGGGCGCAGGCCGCCGGGCCCCCCCGTTTTCCGACCGCCGGCTAAAGCTCCCCGGCTCCGCAGCCGAGACAGTGTTGTCCCGCGCAATCCGGAGCCCGCCATGACGACCCGAATTCCCGCGCTGGCCGCGGTGTTCCTGCTCGTCGCCGCGATCCAGCCGGCACACGCCAGCGCCCTCAGCCTGGGCGAGAAGGCCGCGTTGCAGGCCGCGATGCAGTCGCACATCGAGCGGCGCAGCGTCGACGGGCGCTTCCCGCTGCTCGACGCTGCCGCGGGGGAGGTGCAGCTGCTCCGCCAGCGCGCGGCACACCCGGTGATCCTGCGCATGGGCGAGTACTTCATCCTGTGTTCCGACTTCGAGGCGCCGGGCGGCGCCGGCGTGAACGTGGATTTCTTCCTCGCACGCCGCGACGGCGGCTACGTGGTGTTCGCCCAGCAGGCGGAGAACCACGAGCTGCTGCAGCGCCTCGTGAAGGCCGGCAAGGCCGAGCGCGTCGACTGACCCGTGAGCAAGGCCCCACGCATGCTGCGCCGCCCGTGCGAGCGGCTGCGACCGTCGGACGCGGATCCGGCGGATCCGGCCGTCTCGCCGCGGGCGCCGCCGGTCTCGGGCGGGCACGGGCCGTTGCCCGTCGCCGTGTCGGGCAGGCTCTCGTTCAACGCGCTCGCCGTGAAGTTCCTGCTCGTGTTCGTGCCGATGTTCCTGCTCCTCGCGGGCGGCAGCTTCTGGTGGCTGCTGCACTACGACGCGCGGCACGGCCTCGGGGAGCTGTCGGCGCGCATCGGCGGCCAGGCCGCGCGTGCGGTCGCGGCGCTGGAGCGTCACGACGCCCTCGCGCAGCCGCCGCTCGCGCGCGACCTGCTGTCGCCGCTGGTCGTGGACCCCGCGGTGCTGTGCATCGACCTTCTGCGCGGCGGCGGCGACAACGCACGGCGCGTGCACACCGGCACCGATTGCGAGTCGTGGCACGACAGCCGGCACGCGCTCACGCTGCCGGTGCGCGGCGGCGTGCCGGCAGCGCTCGCGTCGGCGGCTGGCGGGCCGCTCGACCGCGGGCGGGCCGTCGGCTCCCTGTCGGTGCGCTTCAGCGACGCGGAGGTCGTTCGCCAGGCGGTGGTGCGGCGCAACGCGCTGCTCAGCACCCTGCTCGCGGCCATCGTGCTCGCGGCACTGTGCTCGTCCGTGGGCTTCCGCCTGGTGGTGGGGCGGCGTCTCGCGAGCCTGAGCGCCGCGCTGGAGCGCATCGTGAACGGCGGCGAGCGCGTGCCGGTGGACGCCGGCAGCCGCGACGAGCTCGGCCGCGTCATGCAGGCCTTCAACGAGATGGTGCGCCGCGAGGAGGAGCGCGAGGACGCGCTGCAGGCGTCGCTCGCGGAGCGCGAGACCGCGCGCGCGGAGCTGGAGCGGGTGAACGGCGAGCTGCAGCGGTGGATCCGCACCGGCGAGAGCGAGCGGCGCTTCCGCGACTTCGTCGCGTCCGCGTCGGACTGGTACTGGGAGATGGACGCGGACCTGCGTTTCTCGTACTTCTCCGACCGTTTCTCGGAGGTCTCGGGCGTGCCCGCCGAGGCGTTGCTGGGCAGGACCCGCGAGGAGACCGGAATTCCGGACGTGGACCCGGTCGCCTGGGAGCGGCACCTGGACGATCTGCGCAACCACCGGGCGTTCCGCGCGTTCGAGCACCCGCGCGTCCGGGACGGCGAGACGGTGTGGCTGTCGATCAACGGCACCCCGCTGTTCGACGAGCACGGCGAGTTCATCGGCTATCGCGGCACGGGCTCGGACATCACGGAACGCGTTCGCGCGAAGCAGCTCGCGCGCCAGAAGGAGGTCTCGGAGCAGCTCGCGCGCACCAAGGACGAGTTCCTCGCGAACATGAGCCACGAGATCCGCACGCCCATCAACGGCGTGCTGGGGATGACGGAGGTGCTGATGCGCACGCCGCTCGACGACAAGCAGCGCCGCTACACCGAGAACGTGCGCCGCTCGGCGGAGATGCTGCTGGGCGTGGTCAACGACATCCTGGACTTCTCGAAGATGCAGGCCGGGAAGATGACGCTGCACGCCGTGCCATTCGATCTGCGTGAGCTCGTCGAGGACGTCGTCGAGATGTTCGCGCCCGGCGCCCACGGCAAGGGCGTGGAGCTCGCGGCGAACCTGCACGCGTGCGCCGAGGGCGGCTACCGCGCCGACGCGGGACGCCTGCGCCAGGTGCTCGTGAACCTGGTGGGCAATGCCGTCAAGTTCACGCGCGAGGGAGAGATCGTGGTGCGCGTGAGCTGCGAGGACGGCGAGGCCGATCCGCCGCGGCTGCGCTTCGAGGTGCGCGACAGCGGCATCGGCATCCCGCCCGAGGCGCAGGCGTACGTCTTCGATTCCTTCGCGCAGGCCGACGGCTCCACCACGCGGCTGTTCGGCGGTACGGGCCTGGGACTCGCGATCTCGTCGCAGCTGGTCGCGCTGATGGGCGGCGAGATCGGTGTCGACAGCACGCCGGGCGTGGGCTCGACGTTCTGGTTCACGCTGCCGCTGCCGCGCGCGCGCGTCGCCTGCACGCCGGCGGCCGGGCCGCAGCTCGCCGGACGGCGCATCCTGGTGGTGGACGACAACGCGACCAATCGCGAGATCCTCGTGCACCAGCTCGCCGCGTGCGACGCGGCGCCGGACTGCGCCGCGAGCGGCGACGAGGCGCTCGACATGCTCAGGCGCGCCGCCGGGCGCGGCGAGCCCTACGACCTCGCGGTGCTGGACATGCACATGGAGCGCATGGACGGCCTCGAGCTGTCGAGGGCCATCTCCGGCGACGCCGGCATCGCCGGCGTGCGGCGGCTGATGCTGAGCTCGGTGGGCGACAGCCTCGGTGCGGAAGAGCTCGCGTCGGTCGGGATCGAGGCCGCGCTGCTCAAGCCGGTGCGCCAGCGCGACCTGCACCGCTGCCTGGGCGCGTTGTTCGAGGGCCGCGAGCCGGCGCCGGCGGGCGCAGACGATGCGCAGCCGCCGCGCACCCTGCGCGGGCGCATCCTGCTCGCCGAGGACAACACGGTGAACCAGGAGGTCGCGCTGGCGCTGCTCGCCGAGCACGACCTCGACGTCGAGGTGGCGACGGACGGCCACGCCGCGGTCGCCGCGTGGTCGCGCAGCGAGTTCGACCTGGTGCTGATGGACTGCCAGATGCCGGGGCTGAACGGCTACGAGGCCGCGCGCATGATCCGCCGCCGCGAGCACGAGTGCGGCCGCGGGCCGGTGCCGATCGTCGCGCTGACCGCGAACGCGATGCCCGGCGACCGTGAGCGCTGCCTGGGTGCGGGCATGGACGACTACCTGAGCAAGCCGTTCAGCGAGCGCCAGATCCGCGAGGTGCTCGAGCGGTGGATGGTCGACGAGCGCGACGACGGCGACGCCGGGCGCCGCGGCGCGGCGGCCGCGCCGGCCGGCGCCCCCGCGCCTGCGGACGGCCCGGCCGTGCGGGACGCCGAGGTCGAGCCGCTGCTCGACGAGAGCGTGCTCGCGCGCTATCGCAGCCGGCGCGGCAGCCGCGGCGACCTGGTGCGCCGCATCGTGGACGCGTACCTCGCGCAGTCGAAGGAGTACGCCGAGGCGCTGGACGCGGCGGTGGCCGCCGGCGACTCGGAGGCGCTGCGTGCCGTCGCGCATCCGTTGAAGTCCAGCAGTGCGCAGGTCGGCGCGATGAAGCTGTCGCGGCTGTGCGCGGTGCTCGAGCAATCGGCGCGCGAAGGACTGCTGGACGGCCTCGACGGCACGCTGCACGAGTTCCGCGACATGTACCCGAAGGTGTGCGAGGCGCTCGAGCGGCACTGCGAGGAGGCCGCGGCATGAGCGGCGCGACGCGCGAGCCGGCGCGCCTTCGGGCGCTGATCGTCGACGACGACGCGGTGATGCGCGTGACGCTGGACGCGTGCCTGGACGAGGCGGGCTTCGAGGTGAACGAGGCGGCGGACGGTGAGGCGGGGCTCGCGGCCTTCGCCGAGCACGGCGCCGACGTGGTGCTGCTGGACGTGATGATGCCGGTGCTGGACGGCTTCGCGACCTGCGAGCGCCTGCGCCGGGCGCCCGGCGGCGAGCACCTGCCGGTGCTCATGATGACGGGCAACGACGACGTGGACGCGGTGAGCGAGGCGTTCCGCTGCGGCGCGACGGACTTCGTCACGAAGCCCGTCAATCCCGACCTGCTGGTGCACCGCATCCGCTACATGCTGCGCGCGAAGACCACCGCCGACCTGCTGCGCGAACGCGAGCGCAGCCTCGCGTACGCGCAGCGCATCGCGCGCCTCGGCAACTGGGAGCAGGACCCGGGCAGCGAGCGGTTCACGTGCTCCGACGCGCTGCTCGAGCTGCTCGGGCTGGACGCGCCGCCGCCGTCGCTGGACGCGTTCCTGGAGCGCGTGAAGGCCGAGGATCGCGACCGCGTGGCCGCGGCGATCGAGCACTGCCGGCGCGGGCAGGGCAGCGGCGAGCTGGAGTTCGTGCTGGTGCGCCCGGACGGGCGCGAGATGACCGTGCACCAGGACACCGAGGTGGTGCACCACGAGCACGACGCCGGCCCGCGTGTCGTGGCCGCGGTGCGCGACGTCACCGCGATGCGCGCCGCGGAGGCGCGCATTCGCGAGCTGGCCTACCGCGACGCGGTGACCGGGCTGCCGAACCGCACGATGCTGGGCGAGCACCTGCAGCGCGCGATCGCCGCGGCGCGGCGCCACGGACGCATCCTGGCCCTGGTGTTCGTGGATCTCGATCACTTCAAGCGCATCAACGATACCTGGGGCCACTCGGTGGGCGACGAGGTGCTGCGCTCGGTCGCGCAGCGTCTCACCGGCTGCCTGCGCGAATGCGACGTCACGACCCGCCCGGCCGCGCCGGGCGCAGCCGCCGAGGTCGCGAGCGGCACGGTGGCGCGCCTCGGCGGCGACGAGTTCGTCGTGCTGCTCTCGGACCTGCGCCGCGCCGAGGACGCCGCATCGGTGGCGCGGCGCATCAACGAGGCCTTCCGGCAGCCCTTCGTGGTGCACGAGACCGAGGTGTACGTCAGCAGCAGCATCGGCATCAGCGTGTTCCCCGACGACGCGGAGGACGCCGACGGCCTGCTCAAGCAGGCCGACGCGGCGATGTACCAGGCGAAGTCGGGAGGGCGCGACGGCTACTGCTTCTACACGCCCGCGATCCAGGGCCGCGCGTTCGCGCGGCTGAGCGTGGAGGCGGGGCTCCGGCGCGCGCTCGAGCGCGACGAGTTCGAGCTGCACTGGCAGCCCAAGGTGGATCTCGCGAGCGGCGCGATCGCCGGCGCCGAGGCGCTCGTGCGCTGGAACAACCCGTCCGTGGGCATGGTGAGCCCGGCCGACTTCATCCCGGTGGCCGAGGAGTGCGGCCTCATCGTGCCGCTCGGCAAGTGGGTGCTGGAGCGGGCCTGCGAGCAGGCGCACACGTGGCGCCGGTGCGGCCTGCAGGGCCTGCGGGTGTCGGTGAACCTGTCCGCCGCGCAGACCCGCAACCAGTCCCTGGTGGACACCGTGCGCGGCGCACTGGCCGCCGGCGGGCATGCCGCCGACGGCCTGGAGCTGGAGCTCACCGAGGGCCTGCTGATGGACGACACCGAGGCCACGATCCGGCTGCTGCACCGGCTCAAGGAGGTCGGGGTGCACCTGTCGATCGACGACTTCGGCACCGGCTACTCGTCGCTGCAGTACCTGAAGAAGCTGCCGGTGGACGCGCTGAAGATCGACCGCTGCTTCATCCGCGACCTCGAGAGCGACGGCGACGACGCGGCCATCGTCGCCGGCACCATCGCGCTGGCGCACAGCCTGCGCCTGTCGGTGGTGGCCGAGGGCGTGGAGACCGCGACCCAGCTCGCGATGGTGCGCGGCTTCGGCTGCGACGAGGCGCAGGGCTACTACTACAGCCGGCCAGTGCCCGCCGCGGAGTTCGAGGCGTGGGCGCGGGCCTTCGCGGCGGCCGGCTCGCCCGCGCTGGCGGTTCGCGCGGCGAGCTGACCCGTCCCCGCGGACCGGCTCCCGCTCACCCCGGCCCGCGGCGATCCGGATTCGTGATCGGATGACGGCATTCCGGTGCCGGCCGGCCCGGTACGGGCCGCGGGGACCCGCTGTGAATACATCCCTGTACGCCCGACGGCCGCATCCGAAGCGGCCGACGGTCCCCGCGACCCGCACCGGACCGTGCCTGACGAACACGAATGCGGCGATCCGGGCGGCGAGCAGCTTGAAATCGTCGCCCGGCGCAGCCATGTCTTCGTGAACGGCACGTCCGCGGGAACACGTTCATGACCGACGCCATCGAGCACCGCTGCCCCGAGTGCGGCACGCGCAACCGCGTGCCGCGCTCGCGCGCCGCAGAGGCCGCCCGCTGCGGGCGCTGCAAGGCGGCGCTGTTCCCGGGTCATCCCGTCGCCGCGACCGACGCGAGCTTCGGCAATGTCGTCGAGGGCTGCGCGCTGCCGGTGCTGGTGGACTTCTGGGCGCCGTGGTGCGGGCCGTGCCGCGCGATGGAGCCGGCGCTGGAGGCGGCCGCGCGGGAGCGCGCCGGCAAGGTCGTCGTCGCGAAGGTGAACGTGGACGAGAACCAGGCGCTCGCGCGGCGTTTCGGGATCCGCTCGATCCCGGCGCTGAAGCTGTTCCGCGGCCCGCGGGTGGTCGCGGAGCTGAACGGCGCGGTGCCCGCGGGCGCCCTCGCGCGCTTCCTGGACGAGCACGCCGGCTGACGCCGGCGCGCGCTGCGCGTCGGGATCCGATTCGGGTATCGTCGAATCATGGAACAGTCCTCCGCGCCCGCGAGTCCCGCCAGGGACACGCGCTTCGACGCCGACAACGAACGATGAGCACCGTCGCCGCGGACACGGCCGGCGAGCCTCGCCGCATGAAGAGCCCGTTCGAGCGCTACCTCAGCGTGTGGGTCGCGCTGTGCATCGTCGCCGGCATCGCGCTCGGGCGCGTCGCGCCGCAGTTCGCGCGCACGCTGGACGGGTGGACCCTGGACGTGAACGGCGCGCCGGTGGTGTCCATCCCGATCGCGGTGTGCCTGTTCTTCATGATGTATCCGATCATGGTGAAGATCGACTTCGCGTCGGTGGTGCGCGCCGGGCGCAGCCACCGCCCCGTGCTGCTCACGCTGTTCCTGAACTGGTGCGTGAAGCCGTTCACGATGTACGCCATCGCCTCGTTCTTCCTCGGCACGCTGTTCCTCGGCTTCATCGGCCCGGACGCGACCGACCTCGTGAAGATGCCGCT
>CBDUCN010000259.1:0-7716 GCA_965365655.1 uncultured Gammaproteobacteria bacterium
CGAACTCGCCGTCGCCCTGCCCGAGCACGGCGACGCGCTCGCGCGCCGGCGCGGGGCCGTACACGTCGACGCGCCCGTCGCGGCCCTCGCCGACGTACAGCCGGCCGGCCGCGTCCACGGCCAGGCTCACCGGGTAGTCGAAGCCCTGCAGGTCCTCGACGATGCGCCCGTCCGCCGCGCGCACCGCGATGCGCCCGTGCAGCGGGTCCGCGACGTACACGTTGTCGTCGCCGTCGATCGCGAGGCGCGTCGGCGCGCGCAGGAAGCCGTGCCACGCGTGCAGCGGCTCGGCGGGCGCGGCGGGGTACGGGGACGCGGGGCTGCATGTGGGCGCCGCGGAGGCCGCGGGCGCAGTAGCGAGCAGGAGTGCGGCGGCCATCCAGGATGCCGCGCGGGCGCGGGTCGCGACGCGGTGGAGTCCGCGACCGCCCGCGGCGTGTCCGTCAGCCCGGGGGCCGGGCATCCACCAGGCGTGCACGACACGACGATGCACGGCCCGGCCGCGTGCCGTGCGGCCGCCCTTCGCGATCGTCTGCGCCTGCGCTCGCATCACCGCGCCTCCGCACGCTCCGCCCGACGGGCCGCGGGGAGCGTTCACGACGGCCCCACCAGAGCAGCACCGATACTGGTCCACCCCGGCGTCGCGGGTAAAGGGCCGCGGTCACGGAACGAGCCCGGCGCACGGCGTGCGGGCGGGCGTCGCCGGTCCCGGCAAAGGGGCCGCGGTGCGGCGCGCCGCGGCCCGACGGGCTCCGGCGCCCCGGGCGAGGCGCGGCGGACGGGCGCGGTGCGTCCGGATCGTGGAGTTCGCCGCGGCCAGGTCCCGTCGGCGCGACCGCGGGTTCACCCGCGGGCAGCGCGGTCCGGACGACGCACTGCGCCCCGGCCCCCTCGGCTGGCGCCGAAGACGCCGTGCGGGAGACGGTCAAGCTCAGCGAAGCTCGTGCCAGCCGCCGATCGGCTCGTAGCTCTTCTTCATCAGGTCCACGACGACCACGTGCGCGCCGCGGGCGCCGATGCGCCGGTTCGGGCCGTAGGTCAGGGGCGGCGTGAGGCCGGTGTCGAAGGTGTACAGCGCCTCCAGCCCTTCCACGAGCCGCGCGCGGCTGACGTCGCGCCCACCGCGGCGAAGCCCCTCCTCCAGCAGCTTGGCGGCCGCGAGCGCGGCCACCTGGGCCTGCACGTGATCGCGCGGCAGCGCGTGGCGCTCGGCGAGATCCTGGTACTCGCCGCGACCGACGGCCGAGATGTCGCTGCTGAACGTCGGGTACGCGAGAAACAGCCGGGAGTGGAAGGACTCTGGCGCCTCGAACAGCGAGCGGCCGACGAAGGCCGACAGCAGGTACACCCGCGGCCCGCGCTCCAGCGCCGCCAGCGCCGCCAGCGCCGCGTCCAGGTCGGCGCGGGGGCCGAAGAAGAACAGCGCGTCGCTGTCGACGTCGCGCACCCGCGCCGCCAGCCCGGCCGCGTCGAGCGCGCCCGGCGCGTAGCGCACCACCTCCGGCTCGGAGAGGGTCTTGCCGGCAACCTGCTCGCGCACCGCCGACACCAGCCGGTCCACCCGCGCGCCCTCGGGACCGGCGATCACCAGCGGCGCCTCGCGCGCGGAGAGCTCGACGATCGCCTGCTCGGCGAGCGTGCGCGCCTGCTCCGCGAATCCCGGATACAGGTAGAACGCGGCCGCGTCGCCGAAGCCGTCGCCGGGGTCCAGGGTGAAGGGGCCCACCAGCGGCACGCCGTCGTCGCGCAGCATCTCCAGCAGCGCCTCGTCCAGCCCCACCGTGTACGCGCCCACCAGCGCGAAGATGCCTTCCGACCGGAGCGCCGCGCGCAGGTTCGACAGCGTCGCCTGCGGCGAGTTGCCGTACGGGACGGTGAGCAGCTCGATTCGCCGCCCGAACAGGCCGCCGCGTGCGTTCAGATCCTGGAAGTAGGCGTGCATCACCTGCGCCATCGCCTGACCGGTCTGCCCCTGCGGGCCCGTGAGCGGCAGCAGCGTGCCGACCTGGATGCGGTTGGCGGAGATGCCGGGATCGCGATCGTCCTCGAGCACCTGCAGATAGGCGACGAGGTCGGCCATGTCCTCGTCCGACATGCGGTAGATCGGCATCGCGGCGTCGACGCGGTTGTCCGCCGGATCCATCCCCGTGCGCAGCAGTGTCGCGACGCTCTCGCCGTCGAAGGCCGGGTGCGTGCGGCCGCTGTCGTGGATGTGACCGTAGCTCTTGGTGAGCTGGCTCCAGCGGATGTCCGGCGGCACCAGCCCGCCCTCGTCGCGGCCGAGCCCGTCCGGCCCGTGGCAGCTCGCGCAGGGCACCACGCTCGCCGGCAGGGTCACGCCCTCGGTGCCGATCACGGCCTGCACCTCGCCGCCGCGGGGGCTCTCACCCTTCGAGTAGATCTGCTTGCCGCGCGCCGCGGCCTCGTCGAGCGCGCCGGCCGCCGGCCCCCACGCGAGCAGCGCTGCCAGCGCGATGGCCACGACCGCCCGCGGTCCGGCGGTGCCGCCACCCGGGCGACGGATCATTCGCGATGCTGCTCGACGAGGCTGCGCGCGACCGCCGCGATCGCGTCCGGCTGGATGCCCGCCGGGAGCGGCAGCCACTGGTGCTCGCCGCGGGTCGTACCCGCGAGCAGCTGCGTCGAGTGCCCGTCGAGGTCCGGCGTGTAGCGCCTGAGCTTCTTCAGGATGTGGTCGATGTTCTGCTTGCTCCCGGTGAGGAACAGCCAGCGGCTCTCGTCCACCTCCTGGCGCTTCGCGAAGGCTTTCAGCGCCTCGGGAGTGTCGCGCTCCGGATCCACGCTGATGGAGACGAACCACACGTCGTCCTTGATCGCGGGCACCATCTCCTCGCGCGTCACCGTCAGCAGCTGCGTCACCAGCGGGCACGCGGACGTGCAGTTCGTGAAGATGACGTTGATCAGGAACACCCGCCCCTTCAGCACGTCGCTGAAGAAGCGCAGGCGGTTGCCGTTCTGGTCGACCACCTCGAGGTCGGAGAAGTACTCGCGCGCGCCCTTGTCGCGATCGCTCTCCGCGGCGTGCGCGGCACCCAGCGTGCCCGTCAGCGCGAGCGCCAGCGCCACGGACCTGAACATGTTCTTCATCGCCATCTCCTCAGCTGCCCGGGGCCTTGCGCGCGGCCTCGAGCTTCTCCACCTGCGCCACGATCCGCTTCGGGCTCGGGAAGCCGAAGAAGCGGTACCAGCGGCCGCTGCGCGGATCGCCCACGACCACCATCGGCGGGTGGTCCTCGAAGTTCACGCTGTACGCGCCGAGACCGTTGAGCACGTCCTCGACCTCCGTCTTCGGGCCGGTGAGCCAGGTCCACCCCGGCCCGGCGCGGTGCTTCGCGGCGTAGGCCTTCAGGCGCTGCGGCGTGTCGCGGATCGGATCCACGGTGAGCGACAGCAGCCGGACGTCGTTGCCAGCGCGCTCGCCCAGCGAGTCCTGGACCTGCCTCATCACCGCCGACAGGATCGGGCACACGTTGGTGCAGCTGGTGAACACGAAGTCCATGACCACGATGCGGTCCCCGACCGCGTCGCGCACGAAGCTCAGCTCGCGCCCGTCCTGATCGACCAGCGTGCGGTCGCGGAGCTCGATGCGGGTCTCGACCATCTCCTTGCCGGCAGCGGCCTGCGCGCCGTGCTTTGCGTGCTCGTCATGCGTTCCGTGCTCGCCGCCGTGCTTCGCGTGCTCGTCGTGCGTTCCATGCTCGCCGCGCGGCTTTGCGTGCCCGTCGTGCATCCCATGCTCGCCGCCGTGCGTCGCGTGCTCCGCCGCCGGCACCGCGTGCTTGCTGTCGTGTGCCAGCGCGCCCGCCGCGGCGAGCACGAGGACGGTTGCCAGCGCAACCGGGCCCGCGGCGGGGGTGGTTCTCGTCGTCATGGCTCGTACCTCAGTTGCTCGCGGCCCTGGGCCCGATCGGCACCAGGATCCGGATGTCCGCCGCGGCGCGCAGCTCTTCGACCCGCTCTTTCACGGCCTGCTTCATGTGCTCCTCGCGCACGTGCGCGCGAAGCTTCTCGCGCACCTCGTCGAGCGGCACGAGCTGCGGCTCGAAACGCTCCTCGAGGCGGATGACGTGCACGCCGAAGGGCGTCTCCACCGGCCCCACGATGTCGCCGGGCTCCTTCAGGGAGAACGCCGCCTGCTCGAAGATCGGGTTCATCTGCCCGCGCCGGAACAGGCCCGTGTCGCCGCCGTGCTTCCGGGTCGCGTAGTCGTCGGAGTACTCGCGCGCGAGCGCGGCGAAGTCCTCGCCGGCACGCACGCGCTCGAGGATCGGCTTCATCTGCTCGCGGATCGCCGCGCGGTCGTCCTTGGTGCCCATCGGCTTCCAGGTGAGCAGGATGTGGCGCACCCGCACCTGCTCGGGATAGGTGAGCCGGTGCTCGTTGTCGCGGTAGTACTGCTCGAGCTCTTCGTCGCTGACGTCGGGCGCCGCCATCCGGACGCCGTCCAGCCAGCGCTTGCCGGCCATCATGCGTGCCACGTGCTCGCGGTAGCTCTCCGGCGTGTAGCCCTCGTCCTCGAGCCGCATCACGAACGAGTTCTCGTCGTCGAACACCTCGCGCAGCTTCGCGACCTCGGCGTCGACGTCGGCCGCATCCACCTCGACGCCGGCGCGCTCCGCGGCCTGCGCGATCAGCTCCTGCTCGATCATCAGATCCATGGCCTCGCCGCGCAGCCGCGTGAGCAGCTCGAGCTGGTCGCCGCGCGCGCCGACCGAAACGCCCTTGGAGTTGCGGTACTCGACGTAGAAGCCGTGGAAGCGCTGGTAGCTGATCGGCACGTCGTTCACGCGCGCCGCGTCGCCGGGGTAGATCGGCTGCGCCGGCGCGCCGGCGCTCGCGGCGAGCAGCGCCGCGAGCGCCGCTCCCCGGGCGCAGCGATGGACCGCAGGACGGGCCACGTTACTTCACCGCCTCGGCCTTCTTCGCGGCCTCGGCCTTCGCGGCGGCCGACGCGGCCTTCTCCGCGGCCGCCTTCATCTGCGCCAACGCCTCGGGCGTGACGCCCATCAGGCTCAGGAACGGGAGCTCCGAGAACCCGAGCCGCTTCGACCGCGAGCCGACGAACACGTAGTAGGTCGCCGCCTGGCTCACCCTGACGTCCGCCTCGTACACGCCCTCGCCGAGCGCGCGCGCAGGCGCCGTGGTGCGGCCGCGGCCGTCCGAGCGGTAGTACAGCACGGTCATGTCCGCGACGTCCTCGACGGGCTCGCCGGAGGCGGGATCGGTGAGCTTGAAGGTGATTGTGCGGGTCTCGCCCACGGGCACGCGGCGGTCTTCGACCCGGTACTCGATCGCCATCGGCGCGGTGGTCGTGCGCAGCTCCGGGTTCGGCTCGACGACGGACTGGAAGCAGTGCAGGAACTGCGGCGTGTCCATCAGGAACGCCACGTCGTAGGTGCCCTCGACCGGGATCTTCACGCGCCCGGAGTACACGCCGGGCGCGCTCTCGGAGAGGCTCCTGTCGACGATCGCGATCGCGCGCGCCTCGTGCCCGTAGTTGCGGAAGCTGCCCATCGGCGCGGCCATGCCTTCCATGTAGTAGCTCACCGTTCCCTCGGCCTGGTTCACGATGTACGCGGCCGCCGCCTCCTTGACCGCCGGCACGATGCTGTCCGCGATGCTGATCTCCGCGGCGACCCCCGGCGGACGCTGCCCCGCGGGGACGTAGGTCACGGGCGGCTTCTCCTCCTTCTCGAGCTCCGAGACGGGGATCAGGCCCACGTCCTGGGTGCCCAGCGAGCGCACGTAGCCGAAGCTGCGCGTGAAGGTCACCTGGTACGGCTGCTTGCCGACCGTGAACGCGTGCGCCAGCGCGTCCTTCGACGCGTCGATCACGAACACCTTGTCGACGATCGGGTTCACCGCGATGCCCCAGCGCCCGTCGCGGTGGAAGCGAAGCGGGCCGAGCCCCGGCTCGGCCTGCATGCGGCTGCGGACCTCCAGCGTCTGCGGGTCGACCACCGCGATGGTGCCGGCCTTGCCGTCCGCGACGTACAGCGCCTGGCTCAACGGGGAGACCGCCATCGAGATCGGCTTCTCCCCGGTCGCGATGTCCTTCATCTTCTCGCGGGTCTGCATGTCGATCACGGTCACCGTGCCGCCGTCGCGGTTGGTCACGAACGCGAGGCGGTCGTCGGCGCTGAACGCGATCTCGTGGTGCCCGGCGCCGGTGGGCACGAACGCGACCGGCTCCAGCGTGGCGGTGTCGACCACGGTGACGCCGCTCTTGCCGGCCTCGCGCGAGTTGTTGCCCACCCACAGGAAGCGGCCATCGGGCTGCATCTCGATGCGCGTGGGCGCGTCGCCGGCGTCCACGCTGCCGGTCACCTTGAAGGTCTCCGTGTCCGCGACCGCGACCTGCCCAGCGAGCGGCATGGTGACGAACAGGCGCTTGCTGTCCTCGGTCAGCACCCAGTCCGCGCCCGGGCGCTCGAGGTTGATCTGCGCGAACAGGTTCGTGATGCCGGTCACGCCGACCACCGGGTCGATCACCGAGATCGACGCATCGCGGTTCAGCACCAGCAGGAAGTGGCTGTTGAGGTCGATCATCGGCCGCACGCCGACGATGCCCTGCAGGTAGGTCGAGACCCGGTCCTTGCAGCTCATCGGCCGCTCGCCCTTCGCCTCCCACGCCTTGCCGAGATCCATCCAGGCCGCCGGAAAGCGCCCGCGGATCGGCTCGCCCGTGCTCGCGTCCGTCACCCGGAAGCTCACGTCCGCCCAGTCCGCGGCCAGGATCTTGTCGCGGTCGGCGTCGACCGGCCGCACGGCCATCTCGACGACCACGCCCTCGCGGGTCACGCGGCTCGCGGACTCGTCGGCGCTCGCGCCGGGCGCGGCGGCGGTCTCGGCACCGTTCGCCGTCGCGGCCGCGAGGGCCAGCAGCGCTGCGGGAACCGCGCGGATCAATCGTCGTGTGCGCATCGATGACACCGGACCGTCTCCTGGGTGACGAGGCCTTGGGGGACCTGGAAATCTAGCAGTTGGGGCATGTCGGCGTAACCGCGTGGAGCAGTCGTAATGTGCCCGCGGGCACAACTTCGCGCGCTCGCGCGAGGCCGCCTGAAAAAAAACGGGGTGCGGTCCTTACGGACCGCACCCCGCGGGTCGAACGATGATGCGGACGTCCCTGTCCGCGGTGATGCGCGCTACTGCGGAGCCTGGGCCCCGGGCTGCACGCGCAGGATCCCGAACTGGCCGTTGCGGTTGCCGCTCGGCGTGTAGTCGCGGAACAGGTAGTCACCCGCCACGCCGTGGCTGCCACCGGCGTCGAACAGGATCGGCCAGTGCCCGTAGACGTGGCCCATGCCTTCCTCGCCGCCCATGTACTTGGCCTGCGGGTTCAGGCCCAGCGCCTGGGAGCCCACCGCGACGTTCGGATCGCAGCGCCCCGGCAGCACTGCCTGCAGCGACGCGTCCTGCGAAGTGCCGGTGCACACGAACGGGTCGCGCTGCCACACGTGGCCGTGCAGTACGAACGTGCCGTCACGGTCCGCCGACGCGCCGTTGAGCACGTGCATGCGGGTGTCGAGCACCGGGTTGCCCGCGGCGACGGTGGTGTAGAACACCGGCGTCTGCGGGTCGCCCGCCTCGCTCACGCCCGGGATCGGCGGGATGGCGTTGGGCTCGCCCGCGACCAGTGCGTTCGAGTAGAACGCGTGCACGTTCGGGATGCTGCCGTAGCTGTTCGGCGTG
>CBDUCN010000260.1:0-7689 GCA_965365655.1 uncultured Gammaproteobacteria bacterium
TCTGCGCGCCGGCGTAGATCAGGCCGAAGCGCGACACGTCCAGCGGCCGCGAGAGGATGGTCGACGACATGTCCGCGACCAGCGGCACGCCGTCCGAGCGCGGGATGAAGTGGAACTCCACCCCGCCGATGGTCTCGTTCGGCGTGTAGTGCAGGTACGCGGCCGACGGGTCGCGCTGCCACGACTGCGGGTCGGGGATGTCGCGGTAGCTGCCGTCGCGGCTGCTCGCCGCGACGTTCACGCGCCCGTAGCGCCGCGCCTCGGACACCGCCTTCGCCGACCACGCGCCGGTGTCCACGTAGTCCGCGCTCGCGCCGTCGGGCAGGAGGTTGAGCGGCACTGCCGAGAACTGCAGCTGCGCGCCGCCCTGCAGGAACAGGACCTTGTACGCGGGCGGGATCGCGAGCAGCTCGCGCAGCCGCGCCTCGGCGCGCTCCGCGACGTCCTTGAACTCGCCGCCGCGGTGACTCACCTCCATCACCGACATGCCGCAGCCGTGGAAGTCCAGCAGCTCGTCGCGGGCGCGCTCGAGCACGGGCAACGGCAGCATGGCCGGACCGGCGCTGAAGTTGTACACCCTCGCCATCTCGATCTCGCTCCTGCAGATGCGCGCGCCGGAACCGGCGCGCTCCGTCACGCCTCGTGCGGCGGATCTCCCCCGTCGTCCGCGTCCGGCGCGTCGTCCGCGGGCAGCGTCTCACCGTCGCCCGGCGCCTCCCCGTCGCCCGGCGCCTCGCCGTCACCCAGCGCCTCGCCGTCGTCCAGCACGCGGCCCACGCCCACCAGCCGCTCCCCCTCGCCGAGCGTGATGAGGCGCACACCCTGGGTGTTGCGCCCGAGCACGCTCACGCCGTCGACGGGGGTGCGCACCAGCTTGCCGCCGTCGGTGATGAGCATCAGCTCCTCGCTGCCGTCCATCAGCAGCGCGCTGACCACCGGGCCGTTGCGCTCGGTGGTTCGGATGTTGATCACGCCCTGGCCACCGCGGCCCTTCAACGGGTACTCGTCGACCCGCGTGGACTTGCCGTAGCCGTGCTCGGTTGCCGACAGGACCAGCCCCTCGTCGACGACGATCAGCGAGATCACGCGCGCGTCGGACGGCAGGCGCATGCCGATCACGCCGCGCGCGGTGCGCCCCATCGGACGCACCTGCGCCTCGTGGAAGCGGATCACCTTGCCGTTGCTGGACGCCAGCATCAGGTCGCGCTCGCCGTCGGTGATGTCGACGCCGACCAGCCAGTCGTCCTCCATCAGGTCGATCGCGATGATGCCGCTCGCGCGCGGGCGCGAGAAATCGGCGAGCGGCGTCTTCTTCACCAGCCCTCGGCTGGTCGCGAAAACCACGAACCCGCCCTGGTCGAAGCTCTTCAGCGCGCGCACCGCGCTGATGCGCTCGCCCGGCTCCATGTGCGGCAGCAGGTTCACGATCGGCGTGCCGCGGGCCGTGCGGCTCGCCTCGGGAAGCTGGTACACCTTGAGCCAGTACACCTTGCCGCGGCTCGAGAAGCACAGCAGGTTGTCGTGGCTGTTGGCGACGAACAGCCGCTCGACGAAGTCGTCCGCCTTGGTGGTCGCGGCCGTGCGGCCCTTGCCGCCGCGGCGCTGCGCGCCGTAGGAGTCCGTCGGCTGCCACTTCACGTAGCCCTCGTGGGACAGCGTCACCACCACGTCCTGCGGCGTCACGAAGTCCGCCGGGTCGAAGCCCTGGCGGTGGGCCTGGATCTCGGTGCGCCGTGGGTCGGCAAACTGCGCCTTGGTCTCCTCGAGCTCGGTGCGGATGACCTCGCGCAGCCGGTCCGGGTTGCTCAGGATCTCGATGAGATCGGCGATGCGCACCAGGATCTCGTCGTACTCCTTGAGGATCTTCTCCTGCTCGAGGCCGGTGAGGCGGTGCAGGCGCAGATCGAGGATGGCCTGCGCCTGGGTCTCGCTCAGCCGGTAGCCGCCGTCGACGAGCCCCAGCGACTCGGGCAGCCCGTCGGGACGCGAGGTGTCCGCGCCGGCGCGCGCGAGCATGTCGCTCACGACGCCCGGCGGCCAGCTCCGCTCCATCAGGCCGGTGCGCGCCTCGGCCGCGCTCGGCGAGGCCTTGATCAGCTCGATGACCGGATCGATGTTCGCGAGCGCGACCGCGAGACCTTCCAGCACGTGCGCGCGGTCGCGGGCCTTGCGCAGCTCGAACAGCGTGCGCCGCGTGACCACCTCGCGGCGGTGGCGCACGAAGGCCTCGATGATCTGCTTCAGCGTGAGCAGCCGCGGCTGCCCGTCCACCAGCGCGACCAGGTTGATTCCGAACACCGTCTCCAGCGGCGTCTGCTGGTAGAGGTTGTTGAGCAGGGTGTCCGCGTTCTCGCCGCGCTTGAGCTCGACGACGATCCGCATGCCGTCCTTGTCGGACTCGTCGCGAAGCTCCGAGATGCCCTCGATCTTGCGCTCCTTGACCAGCTCCGCGATCTTCTCGACGAGGCGCGCCTTGTTGACCTGGTACGGCAGCTCCGTGACGACGATCGCGCGCCGCGCACCGTTTTCGCCGCCCTCGACGTGCGCGCGCGCGCGTACCCAGATTCGCCCGCGCCCGGTGCGGTAGGCCTCGTGGATGCCGGCCGCGCCGTTGATGATGGCGGCGGTCGGGAAGTCGGGCCCGGGGATCACCTCGAGCAGGCGATCGATGCCGATCGAGGGGTCGTCGAGCACCGCGATGCACGCGTCCACCGCCTCGCCGAGGTTGTGCGGCGGGATGTTGGTCGCCATGCCCACCGCGATGCCCGCCGAGCCGTTGACCAGCAGGTTCGGGACGCGGGTAGGGAACACGGCGGGCTCGCGCTCGGACTCGTCGTAGTTCGGGACGAAGTCCACCGTCTCCTTGTCGATGTCGGCGAGCAGCTCGTGCGCGACGCGCGCCATGCGCACCTCGGTGTAGCGCATCGCCGCAGGCGAGTCGCCGTCCACCGACCCGAAGTTGCCCTGACCGTCGATCAGCACCGAGCGCATCGAGAACGTCTGCGCCATGCGCACCAGCGCGTCGTACACCGCGGAATCGCCGTGCGGGTGGTACTTGCCGATGGTGTCGCCGACGACGCGGGCGGACTTCTTGTAGGCCCGGTTCCAGTCGACGCCCAGCTCGCTCATCGCGAACAGCACCCGTCGGTGCACCGGCTTGAGCCCGTCCCGCACGTCCGGAAGCGCCCGCCCCACGATCACGCTCATCGCGTAATCGAGGTACGACTGCTTCATCTCCTCCTCGATGTTGACGGGGAGGATTTCCTTCGCGATGTCGGACATGAAAGGTGTGGCGGATCAGAAGGTTGGAGAGACGCCGGTGGGTCTCGGTCAAGCCGGCGATTGTATCAGAGGGGGGCGGGGAATTGCATGCCGCCGCCGCCCGCCGGGGGCGGCGGGGCCGTTCGCCCCCGCCCGGCCCGGCCCGCCGCCTACGCGCCGCGCAGCAGCGCGGCGATCTTCTGCGCGTCCGGGCGCTCGACGACGCCCTTCTCCGTGACCAGCGCGTCCACCAGCGCCGCCGGGGTGACGTCGAACACCGGGTTCCACGCGTGCGCGCCCTCGGCGGCATGCCGCGCGCCGGCGAGCCCCAGCAGCTCCGCGGGGTCGCGCTCCTCGATCGGGATGTCCTCGCCCCGCGCGCAGTCCGGGTCGATCGTCGAGGTCGGCGCGACCACCATGAAGCGCACCCCGTGATGGCGCGCGCTCACCGCCAGCGAGTAGGTGCCGATCTTGTTCGCGACGTCGCCGTTGGCAGCCACCCGGTCGGCGCCGACGATCACCCAGCCGACGCCGCCCTGGCGCATCGCCCACGCGGCGGCGCCGTCGGCCAGCAGGCTCACCGGGATCCCCTCGCGCACCATCTCCCACGCCGTGAGGCGCGCACCCTGCAGCCACGGCCGCGTCTCGTCCGCGAGCACCCGCTTCACCTTGCCGGCCGCGAACGCGCTGCGCACCACCCCGAGCGCCGTTCCGTACCCGGCGGTGGCCAGCGCGCCGGCGTTGCAGTGCGTCAGCACGTCGCAGGGCTCGTCGATCAGGCCGGCGCCCAGCGCGCCCATGCGGCGGTTCGCGGCCACGTCGTCGCGGTGGATGCGCTCGGCCAGCGCGCGCACCGCGCCGACCGGGTCGTCGGGCGCCGCCGCGAGCACGCGGCGCACCTGCGCGACCGCCCACGCGAGGTTCACCGCGGTCGGTCGCGCGCGCTCCAGGTACTCGAGGTCGGAGTCCACCCGCTCTCGCCAGTCCGCGGATCCGGCGCGGGCGGCCACCGACAGCGCCGCGCCGTAGGCCGCGGCGCAGCCGATGGCCGGCGCGCCGCGCACCACCATGTCGCGGATCGCGTCCGCCACCGCGGCGCAGTCGGTGAGCGCCAGCTCGCGCACGGTCCCGGGCAGCACCCGCTGGTCGAGGAGGTACAGGGTGCCGTCCTGCCAGCGCAGCGTCGTCACGGCTGAAGGAGGCGGCGGGGTGGTCGGCGGGCGCGGGGTGGTCACGGCGGCAGCGTCTCCTGGGCTGGGGCGGATGGGTGGCTCAATCGTAGGGGGTCGATCGGAGACCGGTCACCCCGGGCGGGGGAGCGCAGGCCTCGCGGTGCGGCGCAGGGGGCGTCGTCGCGCCCGCATTCGCACTTCCATGGTGTCCGCGCGCGCAACGCCCCCTCGCAGCCCCGCACCTCCGACTGCGCGCACGCGACCGACGCGACTATCATGCCATCGAGCCGACGCACCTTCGCGGCACCGCGACGAAGCCCGCCATGTCCTCCCTTCCGTCCCCCGACCACGTCATCGAAGCCCGCTGGGTGATCCCGGTGGTGCCGTCGGGCGCGGTGCTCGAGCACCACGCGGTGCTGCTGCGCGCGGGCCGCGTGATCGCGCTGATGCCGGTGGCCGACGCGCGGGCGAGCCACCCGGCCTGCCCGCGCACCGCGCTCACCGAGCACGCGCTGATCCCGGGGCTGGTGAACACGCACACCCACGCCGCGATGAGCCTGCTGCGCGGCTACGCCGACGACCTGCCCCTGGCGCCGTGGCTCGAGCACCACATCTGGCCGGCGGAGTCGCGCCACGTGGACGCGCGCTTCGTGCACGACGGCGCGACGCTCGCGGCCGCGGAGATGATCCGCGGCGGCGTCACCTGCTTCAACGACATGTACTTCTTCCCCGGCGAGACCGCGGCCGCGGCCAGCGAGGTGGGGCTGCGCGCGAGCGTGGGGCTGATCGTGGTGGACTTCCCGACCGTGTGGGCGCGCGACGCGGAGGAGTACCTCGAGAAGGCGGTGCGGGTGCACGACGCGTGCCGCGACGAGCCGCTGGTGAGCACCGCGTTCGCGCCCCACGCCCCGTACACCGTGTCCGACGAGCCGCTCGCGCGCATCGCGACCCTGGCCGAGGAGCTGGACGTGCCGGTGCACATGCACCTGCACGAGACCCGCGACGAGGTCGAGCGCGCGGTCGCCGCGACGGGTACGCGCCCGCTCGCGCGCATCCACGCGCTGGGGCTCGTGTCGCCGCGGCTGTGCGCGGTGCACGTGACCTGCATCGAGGACCACGAGATCGCGCTGCTCGCGGAGCACGGCGCCCACGTGGTGCACTGCCCGGAGTCGAACCTGAAGCTCGCGAGCGGCTTCTGCCCGGTCGCGCGGCTGCTGCGCGCCGGCATCAACGTCGCCCTGGGCACCGATGGCGCGGCGAGCAACAACGACCTGGACATGCTCGGCGAGATGCGCACCGCGGCCCTGCTCGCCAAGGGCGTCAGCGGCGACGCCGCGGCGCTGCCGGCCGCCGCGGCGCTGGAGGCCGCGACCCTGGCCGGGGCGCGGGCGCTCGGGCTCGAGTCGGAGTTCGGCTCCATCGAGCCGGGCAAGAGCGCGGACCTCGCGGCCATCGACCTGTCGGGGCTGGACACGCAGCCGGTGCACCACGCGCTGTCGCAGGTGGTGTACGCGGCCGCACGCCACCACGTCTCGCACGTGTGGGTGGCCGGGCGCGCGCTGCTCGAGGACGGCGCGTACACGACGCTGGACGAGTCGGCGGTTCGTGCGCGCGCCCGCGAGTGGCGCGCGCGTATCGACGGCGCGCCGGTGCAGGGCTGAGCGCCCGTGAGCACCGCGCACACCTCCGGCGGCGAGCGCAACGTCGATCCCCGCGAGACCGAGCGCTTCGGCGCGCTGGCCGACACGTGGTGGGACCCGCACGGTCCGTCGCGCCCGCTGCACCTGCTGAACCCGGTGCGCCTCGCGTGGGTGCTCGAGCGCACCGGCGGCGTGGCCGGCCGCGCGGTGCTGGACGTCGGCTGCGGCGCGGGCCTGCTCTCGGAGTCGCTGGCAGCCGAGGGGGCGCGGGTCACCGCGATCGACGCGAGCCCGGAGGCGCTGACCGCGGCGCGCCTGCACCTGCACGAGAGCGCGCTGGCGGTGGACTACCACGAGGCCAGCGCCGAGGAGTGGGCCGCGCAGCACGCGGCAGGCTACGACGTGGTCACCTGCATGGAGCTGATCGAGCACGTGCCGGACCCGGTGTCGCTGCTCGGCGCGTGCGCGCGGCTGCTGCGTCCGGGGGGGCACCTGCTGCTGTCCACGATCAACCGCACGCCGAAGGCGTGGCTGCTCGCGGTGGTGGCCGCCGAGTACGTGCTGGGGCTGCTGCCCCGCGGCACGCACGACTACCGCCGCCTCGTGCGCCCGTCGGAGCTCGCGGCCTGGGCCCGCGCCGACGGGCTGCACCTGCAGGCGCTGTGCGGGCTGCGCTTCGACCCGCTGCGCGAGCGCTTCTCGCGCGAGCGCGGCGTGGACGTGAACTACATGGCCCACTTCCGGCGCGAGGGCGCCGCGCCGGAGCATGACTGACCCGGCGCCGGGCGCCGGCGCGCGCGCGCGGCTGGTGCTGTTCGACCTCGACGGCACGCTGGCGGACACCCTCCCGGACCTCGCGCACGCGCTGGCGCGCGCGCTCGCCGAGCGCGGCCTGCCGGCCCCGGACAACGCGGCGCTGCGCGCACGGGTGTCCCACGGCGCGCGAGCGATGACCGAGTTCGCGCTGACGGGACACGCGGCCGACGCCGGCGCCGTGCTGGAACGCTTCCTGACCCACTACCGCGGCGCGCTGGCCGCCCGCACGCGGCTGTTCGACGGCATCGCGGAGGTGCTGGACGCCCTCGAGCGGCGCGGCCTGGAGGCGGGCGTGGTGACCAACAAGCCCGCCGCGTACAGCGAGCCCCTCCTCGACGCGCTCGCGCTGCGCGCGCGCCTGCGCTGCGTGGTCAGCGGCGACAGCGCGGCGCGCGCGAAGCCGCACCCGGACCCGCTCGAGCTCGCGGCCCGCGAGGCGGGCGTGCCCGGCGCACGCTGCGTGTACGTCGGCGACGCGCGCGACGACGTGCGCGCGGCGCGCGCGGCCGGCATGCCGGTCGCGGTGGCCGCGTGGGGCTACCTGCCGGCGGACGACGACCCGGCGCACTGGGGCGCGGACCGGCTGCTCGCGCACCCGCGGGAGCTGCTCGCGTGGCTGGACCATGGCTGAGGTCGTGGACGAGCTCTACGACGGTTACGGCGAACAGCTGACTCGGCAACAGCACAAGATCGTCGCCGGCGGAAACCAGTGGCTGAACGACGCTTTCCCCAAGCTGGACTACATCGAAAAGGCGACGATCGTCGACGAGTAGATGCGCCCGCACCCGAACCGCTGGCCC